>JAQXJU010000001.1 GCA_029009115.1 Bacteroidales bacterium
CACTTCCGCAGACTGCATTGGAACATCTATCAGATACTTGACTATTACTGCGGGGTCTCGAATCCATCAGCCCCCGAATTCAGCAACATAATATGGGAATGAACGGACTTTCATTATTCCTGCTGGCGGGGACTCTTCTGCTGGCGGGGTGTTCCACCGAAACAAGCGGCAAAGACAGCAAACCCGAAGAAGGCGCCAAGGCTACACTGGAGACTTACAATTATCCTTCCGGTGTAAGCAAGTCCCGCAAGTATTTCGTAAGCGTTGACGGAGTCGCACAGACTGTGTATCCCACCGACGAAGCGCACATCTGCACCTTCGGATGCGACGGCGAGGTCAGCGTCAGCGTAACCCTGATGTCCGAGGTAGTGAAAGAGGCCGCCCTTCGTCCGCTCGGCAAGAACTATTCCTACGAAATCACGGATGCGCAGACAATCCTCTTCAAGGTCAAGCCCGGCGACAGGGTCGTGGCAGAATTCAACGGCATCGAACAGGGACAACTCTTCATCTTCGCCAATCCCCTTTCCGAGAAGCCTGCCCAGACGGAAGGACTGCTGCTTTTCGAAGCAGGAAAAACCTACAACGACAGTTATATCAGGCTCACAGATAACCAGACAATCTATCTTGAGGGAGGAAGCGTTCTCAAGGCAAAGATTTGCGCCGACAATGCGAAGAACGTAAAGATTCTGGGCTACGGCATACTCGATACCTGGGGCAACGACGCCGATATAAGCAGCATACGTTTCCTGGGCACCGTCGGTGCCCAGGTTGACGGTCCCGTTATTCTTGGAGACGGCGGAAGGGTGTTCTTTAACGCCATGTCCAGCAATGTGACTGTCAACAATACCAAGATCATAGGCAGGGTCGGCGGAGTACAGTGCGACGCCCTTGACCTGTACGGCTGCCACGACTACAAGATTACCTCTTGTTTCGCCTACGGCAACGACGACACCTACTGCATCAAAACCTGGAAATGGTCCTACAAGGGCGAGAGCTACAACATCAGTTTCGAGGACTGCATTGCCCGCAACACCAGGGGCAACTCCTTCGAGATAGGATATGAGACAGGGCTGGACATCCACGACATCACTTACAAGGACATCTACTCGATCCATTCCTCCGGAGGCGCAGACAATACCATGAGAAGAGGAGCAGTAACAATACACAACGGCTCTGCGGGCCACATCTACGATATTCGCTACGAGGGAGTGCACATCGAAGATCCTCTCGAGTTCGGAATAGATATGCGCATACTAAAGTCCTCGTACGAACTCGGAGCAGGCGAAACATGGGCCCCGGGAATTATTGACAAGGTGTACCTCAAGGACGTGAAGATGTACAGGCAAGCTCCCCAGGGCAACACCCTCAAGGGATACGACTCCTCGCACAAGATTTCTGTCGAATTCGAGAATCTCGAAATTGCCGGGAAGAAGATAAGTTCAGCTGCGGAAGGAAACTTTGCCGTAAGCAACGCAAGCGCATCATTCAAATGATTCAAAGCCTCAAAGACATAATGAAAATGGCTTCATATCTGCTCCTCGTGCTCGCAGCCCTTGCCTGCACAAAGGAAAACAAGCCCGAGACTCCCTCTGACAAACTGCCCTGGGACGGTCTTTCGGACATCGAACAGTTTGAATCAACTATTCTCAAATCTGAAATACTTGCCCTTGAAGAAGATTGCCTTCTGGAAGGAGCCCAATCCAACGCCTACTGCACTGCACTGACATTCAGTTCAGGCAAGACCTTTCTGCTCGGAAAGAGATGGAGCGCTTTCGTTTCGGCCGACGAGAACGACTACATCACAATCAACGGTCAGGCGAGCAGCCACAAGGTGGTGGACTATCCCTGGTTCACGATTTCTGAAAGCGGAAACTGGGTTTCGCAGGGCACTGACACAGGTAAATCGGCCATCCCCGCAGCCAACAAGGCGCAGACCGAAGCAGTGGTCCGCTTTGTCCGCGAAGACAGGCGCGGATGCACCATCCATTTCTCCGACGGCACAACCCGCAGGATGGAAAGAGAACTCAGCTACGAGATGTACGTCAGCAAGGAAGCTGACGTGATGTACGTATATATAGGAGAAGAAGGTGACAAGGACTTTGTCTGCTACCCGTTCAAGAAAAGATTCCGCCAATATAAAGCCGGAGCATATCCCTCGTATCTCGACAACTGGGGCGTGATGGGCGTCAAGCTCTGCGAAAAGGACGGGGACACATTCTCCAATGGCACCAGGCTGTTCCTCGACGGAGAGGCTGAACTTGCCCTGCAGGTCGATGACGGGCGAGGCAACGGAGCAAAAACCTACGTCGGAGGAACCCTGCACGGCTTCGAGAACATCATCCTGGAGGGAGGTGTGCGCCAGATAGGCATCTGTGTTGACGGAACAACGGTCGGTGAGGGAGAAAGCCTGGAACTGCGCAAAGCCGAAAAAATTGTGATGACCCAGAAATCAGAACTCTGTCAGGCCTACACTTCCGGAAATCCTTTCGCTATTGCAAGCCGAATATGGACTTTCGAAAACGGAAGACTCTCGATAGAGATTGAAGTTGAATTTCTTCGCGACACCCAGCTCTATCAGAGTATGTTCGGAATGCTATGCGTGTTGCGCCGATGGGATGCCGACACTTCCGCTCCGTACCTGACCCGCTGGGCAGTCAAGGACAACCAGCCCCTATCGACAATTGAAGTTGCCGACGGCTGGGGCTCGATGAGCAAGGATGGCCACACCAGCAGTATCACCGAATACGGCGAAAAGGGTCTCAGCTTTGCTCTGGTGGTTGACGAGGGAACTCGAAAGGGAGGAGGAATGATGGTCGGAACCAACGGGAATGCCTACAACAAGATTTACTTCGACCTTACCGGAAGCTATTCTGCAAAAAAAGATGAAAAATTAGCTGCCAGGGTTCATTGGGAAATAGAAAAAACACGTATCTTCAAGCCATGAAAAAGATTATCGCGCTTGTCGCCGTTCTGGCGGCACTCTCATCCGCTTCAGTTTCCGGAAAGATAAAATCCTCTGTCCCGGCAAAGGTCAAGAACGGAACCATATGCCTAAAGACCCCCGCAAGGGAAAAGGGGCAGACCAGTGCCCTGCAGCTCAGATGCGAGCCCATTTCAAAGGTAAGGGTAGGGTTCATAGGCCTTGGAATGAGGGGCCCAGGAGCTGTTAAACGCTTCAGTTATATAGATGATGCTCAAATAGTTGCTCTCTGCGACCTGAAACAGGAGAATGTCAGCAAATGCCAGAAGATACTCTCCTCGAGAAACTGTCCCGAGGCCAGGGAATATGTCGGCGACGATGCCTGGAAGAGACTCTGCGAAAGCGATGATATCGACCTCGTTTACATCTGCACCGACTGGGTCAATCATACCCCTATGGCCGTGTATGCGATGAATCAGGGCAAGCACGTAGCCGTTGAGGTGCCCGCGGCGATGTCGATAGCCGAATGCTGGGATCTTGTCAACACCTGCGAGAAGACCCGCCGTCACTGTATGATGCTCGAGAACTGCGTCTATGACTTCTTCGAGATGTCTGTCCTGAATATGGCACAGAACGGAGTCTTCGGCGAAGTCTATTACGGCGAGGGAGGATACATCCACAATCTTACCACCTACTGGGACAAGTATTACAACAACTGGCGTCTGGCCTACAACAATGCCCACCGCGGAGACAACTATCCCACTCACGGGATAGGCCCCCTGTGTCAGGTATTCGGGATACATCGCGGCGACAGGATGACAAGGCTTGTCTCTATGGATACCTCCCCCAGGGTGGGAGCCGCCTGCGCAAAAAAAATAATGGGTTCCGACAGTTATGCCGAGGGCGACCATACCACCACCCTAATTCGCACCCACAAGGGCAAAGTAATTGAGATTCAGCATAATGTCTATGCCGACAGACCTTACAGCCGCCTTTATGCCCTCACCGGCACCGAAGGCTATGCTGTAAAGTACCCCGAGCAGAATATCTCGGTCAAGGGAGAGAAGTTGGAGCGCAAGGCTCCTGACGACCTCGATGTGGAGAAATTTGCGCCAAAGAGTTTCCTTAAAGAAGTTCTGGCAGACTATGAGCCCGAATTTGCAAGAGAAATCAAAGACCTTGCAAAGAAGGTCGGCGGACACGGAGGTATGGATTTCATAATGGACTACCGCCTTGTTTACTGCCTCAAAAACGGTCTGCCCCTGGATGAGGACGTTTACGATGCGGCGGAGTGGAGCTGCCTGACCGAACTCAGCAGGCTCTCGATAGAGAACGGCAACATCCCTGTGGAGGTGCCCGACTTCACAAGGGGCGAATGGAACGTAATCGACGGATTCTCATATGCTATGGCTGTGAAATAATGGATGGGAGAACTGAATTCTGACATACAGTACCTGTCCGGAGTAGGTCCCAAAAGGGCCGAAATGTTAAGGAAGGAGCTTGGGGTCGCCACTATTGGCGACCTGCTCCGCATATATCCCTTCAGGTATATCGACCGCAGTTCGGTGCAGAAAATTGCCTCGCTTGACGCTTCTGAGGCATCTGTTCAGATTCAGGGAAGAATCATCTCCGAAACCCTTTACGGCAAGGGAGGAACAACTCTTATGCAGAGGGTTCTGCTCGAAGACGGAAACGTTCAGGTCCGTAGCAGCGCCCAGTCTGAAAAGCAAGAGGCAATACTTCTGAAAAGTGCCTCACGGCTCAGCGTAATCGTGGATGATTCAAGCGGAACGCTAGAGATGGTCTTCTTCAAGGGCATCCGATACAATTGGACCAGACTCATCCCGGGGGCGGTGTTCCTGTTCTTCGGAAAGCCCCAGGAGTTCAACGGCAGGCTGAACATTGTGCACCCCGAGGTGGACCCGCCTCAAAAAGATCCCTCGGTCCCCGGGACCCTTACCGGTGTGTATCCCAGTACCGAGAACCTCAAGAACGCAGGCATCACCGGAAAAGTGATGTGCAGGATGATGAATGCCGCCCTTGCACTGTGCCTGGGCGAAATCACGGAGACCCTTACCGATAAGGTAATGAAGGACAATTCACTGTGCTCCCTTAAGTTTGCCATCAAGAACATCCACTTCCCCTCCGACAGCTATGCCTTGCAGAAGGCTGTGGCACGCCTGAAATTCGAGGAGCTCTTCTTTCTCCAGCTGTCACTGCTCAGGGGAAAGTTCCGCCGCAGCCGCTTCGAAAAGGGCATACCTATGCCCAAGGTAGGTCCCGCTTTCAAGGCCTGTTACGATGCACTCCCCTACGAACTCACAGGAGCCCAGAAAAGGGTGATAAAGGAGATACGCTCCGATATGATGGGCGGCGGCCAGATGAACAGGCTGCTCCAGGGCGATGTGGGCTCGGGTAAGACTCTTGTGGCAGTGCTCAGCTGTCTGATTGCAGAAGGAAACGGATACCAGAGCTGCATAATGGCTCCGACCGAAGTCCTTGCCAGGCAGCACTTCATCAACATCTCCCGTTATCTCGCCCCCACGGGACTCAGATGCGCCCTCCTCACGGGAAGCACCCCGGCAAAGGAACGCAGGGAGATTCACTCCGGACTCGAGGACGGCTCCATATCGGTCATTGTAGGCACCCACGCCCTGATAGAAGACAACGTGGTCTTCAACTCTCTGGGGCTCGCCGTAATCGACGAGCAGCACCGTTTCGGGGTTGACCAGCGCGCCAGGCTTTGGTCGAAGGGCAAGGTGGCACCTCCTCACGTACTGGTCATGACTGCTACCCCCATCCCGAGGACTCTCGCTATGACAGTCTATGGCGACCTCGACGTATCGGTCATCGACGAACTTCCTCCCGGACGCAAGCCTGTGCAGACCATCTGCATCAACCAGTCCAGAAAACCGGCGATGTTCAAGTTCATAGAGGAAGAGATTGCATCGGGCAGGCAGGTCTTCATCGTTTATCCTATGATATTCGTGAACGAAAAGATGGATATCAGCAATGTCGAGCAGGGCTACGAGGAGATAGTAACGCGCTTCCCCCTCAACAAAGGCTACAAGGTTGCCCTCGTACACGGGCAGCAGAATGCCGAGACCAAGCAGTTCAATATGGATGCCTTCGTGGCCGGAAGAGCGCAGATACTGGTTTCCACCACGGTAATAGAAGTGGGAGTGGATGTGCCGAATGCCTCGGTAATGGTAATCGAGTCTGCCCAGCGCTTCGGGCTCAGCCAGCTCCATCAGCTCAGGGGCCGCGTGGGACGGGGTGCCGAGAAGTCGTACTGCATACTCGTCAAAGACTACAAAACCTCTAAGGAATCGCAGGAAAGGCTCGACATCATGTGTTCTACCGAAAACGGATTCGAGATTGCCGAAGCGGATATGAAGATGCGCGGCCCCGGAGACCTCGAGGGCACCCAGCAAAGCGGACTCCCCGTGTCGCTCAACATAGCCTCCATCGCAAAGGACTCCCTGCTTCTTTCGCAGGCGAGAGCCTATGCGGAACAACTTCTCGAAGATGACCCTGCCCTGGAGAAGGCCTCCAATGCCCTGCTTCTGAAAGAACTCAGGAAAGACAAGTACAACATCAAAGACTACAGCAAGATTTCGTAATGGTTAGCGAACTGATAGACAAATACCTGTGGCTGATAAGACTGCTTGTGGATGCCGGGCACAAGGGGCTCACCCTTTCGGAGATAAGTTCCTCGTGGGAACAACGCTACGGAAGTGAATATCCCAGACGCACTTTCAACAACCATCGCGAGGCCATTGCCGAAATCTTCGGGATCGAAATCCAGTGCCGCCGCGCCGACAACTGCTACTTCATTGCCGAAGGCGAAGACACTCTCTCCAGCGACAAGACCCGCTCGTGGCTGGTTGACACCTTTACCGTAAACAAACTTCTGGAACTCGGCAAACAGAGGCTCTCAGGAAGGGTTTCGGTAGAAAATATCCCCTCGGGGCAATACAACCTTACCCCAATAATGGATGCAATGCTCGCCGAGCGGGTGCTCGGGATAGAATACAGGAAATACACCGCGATTAACACAGAGACTCTGCACGTGGAACCCTGGGCCGTGAAGGAACATAACCGGAGGTGGTATCTGATTGGATGGTGCCGCGAACGCCAGGCTCTTCGTGTATATGGGCTCGACAGGATTCATTCCATAGTCCAGAGCGACGAAAAGTTCAGGATGGATTCCGACTTCGACGTGGATGAGCTTTTTGCCGAGAGTTTCGGGATGTACCTTGCTGACGAGCAGGAGGTCAGGACAATTACCCTTAGGACATCGGAGCTTCAGGCACGTTTTCTGCGGGATCTGCCCCTGCATCCCAGCCAGAAGGAAATATCGCAGGACGAGGACGGCTCGGTTCTGTTCGCGATAAGGGTTGCCGTGAACGAGGCTCTTCTGATGGAGCTGATGAAATATGGCGACAAACTTGAGGTAGTATCGCCAAAAGAGCTACGCACACAAGTCAGGAAGATGTTTGAAAGTGCAGTAAAGAAATATAAATAATACAGATATATGAAATTTAAAACAGGAATGGCCATAGCGGCCACGCTGATGCTTATGGCTTGCAACAAAGAACAAGGCCCGCTCTATATCGGGCCCCAGGAGGTAAAGATTGAAGATGGAGTTATGACTCCTGAAGTATTGCTCGCACTCGGAAGGGTTTCTGACCCTCAGCTTTCGCCGGACGGCAAGCTGATACTCTTCGGAGTGTCGTACCAGAGCATTGAACAGAACCGTTCCTGCAGGAACATCTATGTCTGCAACACCGACGGAAGTTCACGCAAACAGCTGACCCGCTCCGGAAAGAGCGTCAGCAACGCCCGCTGGAGCGCAGACGGGAGTGAAGTGTATTTCCTTCAAGGAGGCCAGATATGGAAGGCCCCTTTCAAGGGAGGAAAACTTGGAAAGAAGCGGCAGCTGAGCAAGGTTAAGGCTGGTATCAGCGGCTTTGAACTCTCCCCCGACGGAAGTTCCCTGCTGTATGTGAGCAGCATCCCCGGGCCTGTGAAGACCCCTGCCGCTTCAGGGCTTGACAAGGCACAGGCATATGTGGCCGAAGACCTTATGTACCGTCACTGGGACCACTGGGTGACAGAGACTCCCCGCAGTTTCACGGCCCGCCTCGGGGAAGGACCAATAACTGAAGAGAATTCAAGTGACATACTCGGCGAAGGCAACTCCTTCGAACTCCCCACTGAACCCTTCGGAGGGACAGAGCAGCTCAGCTGGGCCCCCGACAGCAGACTTATCGCATATTCCTGCCGCAAGAAGACAGGAAAGGAGTACGCTTTCAGCACAGATACCGAGATTTATCTCTATGACAGCGAGTCAGGAAAGACATCTGTAATACCTATGGGCGGTGGCTACGACACCGACCCCGTATGGAGCCCCGACGGAAGCAGGATAGCCTGGATTTCGATGGCACGCGACGGCTATGAGGCTGATGCCCAGAGGATTATGGTAGCAGATGTAAATCCCGGTGACCTTTCCGTCAGCGGGATAAGGCAGCTTGCCGCAGAACTCGACCGGGATGCCGCAGGGCTGAAGTGGTCGGCTAACGGAGCTTACCTTTACTTCAGCGCTGCCATCGACGGACTGGAGGCAATCTTCAGGGTCGCTGCCGACGGAAGTTCACCCGCCGAGAGGCTTACACCCGACAGCTGGCACTTCGACTTCAGTTCGCCCTTCGCTATTCTCGAGGACGGAACTCTACTGACCAGCTACAACAGCCTCAACTTCCCTACCGAACTTGTTTCAGTAAGACCCTTGGAAGCCTTTACCCAGATTACCGCCGAAAACGCCTCAATCTTCGCCAGGCTTTCGGAACCCTCCAGCGAGAGCGTCGAGGTAGAGACCGTTGACGGCAAGAAGATGCAGTGCTGGGTACTCTACCCTCCTCACTTCGACCCTTCAAAGAAGTACCCGGCAATAGAGATAGTGCTCGGAGGTCCCCAGGGAGCCAATACCCAGGGCTGGAGTTACAGGTGGTGCTACCGCCTTATGGCCCAGCAGGGATACATAGTGATGATGCCCAACCGCCGCGGTACCACAGCCGCGGGTCAGGAGTGGAAGGAGCAGATTTCGGGCGATTACTGCGGACTGAATATGCAGGACTACCTCAGTGCCGGCCGCTATATAAAGGCTAAGCCCTATGTCAGCAAACTCGCCTGCTGCGGAGCAAGTTACGGAGGTTATTCGGCTTATATGCTCGAAGGGCTCCACGGCGACCTCTACGACTGCTTCATCGCCCACGCCGGAATCTTCGACGAAAAGATGCTCTGGTTCACCACCGAAGAAATGTGGTTTGCCAACTGGGACAACGGCGGACTGACTGAATATGCCTATACACCCGGAAAGACTGGCCCTGCCGGCGACGGAATAAGCTTCGGAGGAATGCAGCAGGCAGGTGCTCCATATGCAAGCACTCCCAAGGCAGTCAGACACTACTCCAACTCACCCTCGTCGATGGTAACACGCTGGCATACCCCCATACTCTGCATTCACGGTGCTATGGACTTCCGCATCCCCTACGAGCAGGGAATGGCTGCATTCAATGCTGCACAGATGATGGGGGTACCCTCAAAACTCGTGGTATTCCCCGAGGAGAACCACTGGATACTGCAGGCGCAGAACGCTCTGTTCTGGCACAGGACCTATTTCGACTGGCTGGAGCGCTGGTGCAGATAAAAAGTCACTTCCTTTCGGGACGAAGTTTGGCATATTTGAGAAGCAGAAGCTTCTCGCCGTAGTCATCGAAACGGATACGGGCTTTGAGTTCGGGGGCGGTACCGCTGATTTCAAGAATCAGCCCGCCTCCGAATCTGTTATGTTCTATTCTCTCCCCCTTGTAGAGCTCTGTCATTGGCACAGGGACAAACTCAGGGTCAATGATTTCAGGCTTGGTAGAGAAAGAAGGGCGCTGAGGTGCCGCCGGGCGGTGAGCAGGCTCGGCACGGTTTCTGTCGAAGGGACGCTCGCTTCGTGAAGTTATGGTTCGCGCAGGCGAAGAGTTCAGGAAAGAAGAGCCGAAACCTCCGAACGAAGGTACCGAGGAATGAAAATCCGCCGGCAGTTCGAGATATGAAGGATCTATGTCCCTGATGAAGCGGCTCGGTGGGTTGGATTCGTGCTTTCCGTTGCGCATACGCGAAGTGGCATAGCTCAGGGCAAGAGCCTTCTTGGCCCTTGTGACAGCCACATACATAAGCCTCCTTTCCTCCTCGACATCCTGGGCACCGGACACCATTCCGCCTGAAGGGAAAAGATTCTCTTCAAGGCCGACTATGAACACATACGGAAACTCCAAACCCTTGGCAGAGTGGACCGTCATCAGAGATATTCTGTTGGAAGCATCTTCCTCGTCGGTAACATCCACGTTACTGAGCAGGGAAACGTTCTCGAGATAGTCTCCGAGGGTCACTATCCCCTGCTCCTCTTCTTCCTTCTGCTCTTCGACATACGCTGCCACCGAGTTCACAAGCTCTTCCACGTTGGCAGCCTTGGACTGGCCCTCAACGCTGTTGTCAGCCTTGTATAGGGCATATATTCCGCTGCGGTCCGAAATGAGACGGGCAAGCTGGTCGGCGTCGGTGCTCTGGCGCATTGCCGCAAGAGTATCTATCAGAGAGCAGAACTGGCGCAACTTGGCAATTGCGGCCTGCTTGAGACCGAAAAGTTCGAGATCTTGCGCCCAGGCAGCCTTGAAAAGGGAGATTCCGTGGGAATGAGCCGCATTGTACAAGGCTGCCAGAGTTGTGTCTCCTATTCCCCTCGCAGGCTTGTTGACCACCCTCTTGAAGGACTCGTCATCCTCGGGGTTCACCACAAGCTTGAAGTAGGCCATCAGGTCCTTGACTTCGGCCCTTTCGAAGAAGGAATTGCCCGAATAAATCATATATGGCAGATTCCTGGCCCTGAGGGCCTCCTCCAGGGGACGCGACTGGGCGTTGGTGCGGTACAGGATGGCAAAGTCGCTGTAGGTTGCGTGCTCGCGGCGCATACGGTCGAGTATTCCGGATACCACCATCACAGCCTCGTTCTGTTCGGAGAAAGCCGACCTTACCGCAATAGGCTCCCCCATTTCACCTTCGGAACGGCAAACCTTGGGGATGCGCTGGGTATTCTTCTCTATGAGGGTGTTCGCTGCATCCACTATGGTACGGGTAGAACGGTAGTTCCTCTCCAGACGGAAGATACGGCAGTCAGGATAGTCCTTCCTGAAACTGAGTATGTTCTGGACCCTGGCTCCACGGAAAGCGTAGATGGACTGGCTGTCGTCGCCAACCACGCATATGTTGCGGGAAGCACCGACGAGGAGTTTCAGAATCTCGTACTGGACCTTGTTGGTATCCTGATACTCGTCAACCATAATGTGGGAGAAACGCTCCGAGAGGGCCTTGCGTGCCGAGGCATCACTGCTGAGGAGCCTGTGCATATTTACAAGGATATCGTCAAAATCCATCACTCCGCTTTTCAGCAGCTTGTCCTGATAGGCCGCATAGATGTCGACGATGCGGGGCATCTTGGCGTGGGAATCGGTCATCTGTGCCTTGATATTTGCGCGATAGGCGCTTACCGATACCAGATTGTTCTTGGCACTGGAGATTCGGGACAGGACTGCTTTGGGCCTGTAAACCTTGTCATCTAGCTTGAGCTCGCGTATGCAGGTCTTGACGGCGCTCTGCGAGTCGGAAGTGTCGTAGATAGTGAAATCCCTGGGATAGCCCAGAAGTTCGCAGTATTCCCTGAGGAAGCGGACGAATACTGCGTGGAAGGTTCCCATAACCACCTGACGGGCCTTGTTCTCCCCTACCATAAGGGATATTCTCTCCTTCATCTCCGAAGCCGCCTTCTTGGTGAATGTCAGTGCAAGTATGCCCGAGGGCCTGTAGCCCTGTGAAAGAATATTGGCAACTCTGCAGGTAAGCACCCTTGTCTTGCCCGAACCGGCACCTGCAACTATCAGTACGGGGCCGTCTATCTGGCTGACTGCACTCCTCTGCTCCTCATTCAGCCCTTCAAAAATCTCGCTCACTTTGTTGTCCATAGGTTCGCGAAATTAGCAAAAAAATGGTTAACTTCGCGGCGCATTTTTGAAATATATTTAAACCGGTAAAATAATGTCTAAAACCATCGTTTTGAAGAAGGGTCTGAACATCCCTGTCAAGGGTGAAGCCGACCTGTATGTCTCGAAGACGATTCTGCCGGAAGTTGTTGCCGTCCAACCCTGTGATTTCAATGGTCTGATTCCCCGCCTTCTTGTCAAGGAGGGTGACAGCGTACTCGCAGGTTCGCCGGTCATTTCCGACAAGAAAGACCCCCGGATTATCGTAACCTCTCCCGTAAGCGGTACGGTCAGCGGTATCCTCAGGGGCGAAAAACGCAAGCTTCTCGCAGTTCTTATCAAACCAGACGAAGAGCAAAATGCCCTGTCCTTCCCCGTCAAGGGCAGTGATTCACTCAGTGCAGAAGCCTTGAAGGAACTTTTGCTCAATGCCGGCCTGTGGCCGCTGATCACACAGAGGCCTTACGGGACTGTCGCTTCGCCCGATGCCACTCCCAAGGCCATCTTCGTATCTGCCTTCAATACCGCACCTCTCGCCCCCTCACCCGAGTTCACCCTCGGCAACGAGTTCAACGAGATTCAGGCGGCAGTAAACGCCCTCGGCAAACTCACCGACGGAGGCGTACACGTTTCGCTGAATGCCGACAACTATGCCGGGACACCTTTCCATAAGCTCGAGAACGCAGTCCTGCACTGCTTCAAGGGCAAGCACCCTGCAGGCAACGTTGGCGTACAGATCAGCCACATATGCCCCATACGCAAGGGTGATATTGTCTGGACAGTCTCTCTTCTGGGACTCGCCGTCATCGGAAGGCTCCTGCTTCGCGGAGAGGTGGACCTCAGCCGCAAGGTTGCAGTAACTGGTCCTATGGCTATCCAGCCTTCATACATCAGCACCGTTCCCGGTATGCCAATGAAGGCAGTCGCTCCCTACTACGGCGGCAATGCCGAGGGGCTGAGAATCATCAGCGGCGACATCCTTAGCGGACGCAATGCCGGAGAAGACGGCTATCTGGGATTCTACAGCGAGCAGATTACACTCGTAGCCGAAGGAACC
This sequence comes from Bacteroidales bacterium, assembly GCA_029009115.1. Classification (GTDB taxonomy): domain Bacteria; phylum Bacteroidota; class Bacteroidia; order Bacteroidales; family UBA932; genus Cryptobacteroides. The sequence goes on from JAQXJU010000001.1 coordinate 13,067, forward strand.
GAGACCGAACTCCTCGGCTGGGCAAGGCCTTTCCGCTTCAACCAGTTCAGTTCCACGATGTCATACTTCTCGTGGATGCTCCCCGGCAAGAAGTACGATATGGACACCAACCTTCACGGAGGTCCGCGTGCGTTCGTGATGTCCGACGAGTGGTATGCCAAGGTTCTGCCAATGGACATATTCCCCCTCTACCTCATCAAGGCCTGTCTCGCCGGAGACATCGACAAGATGGAGAAGTTCGGCATCTATGAGGTTCTGCCCGAAGACCTCGCCCTCTGCGAGTTTGTCGATCCGAGCAAGAACAGTATCCAGGAAATCATCGCATCCGGCATTCAGCTGATGCTCAAAGAAATGGCCTGACGATTATGTTGAAGATATTTGAAAAAGGCGGAAAACTCGCCTTCCTGCATTCTACGGTTGATGCCTTCGAGACTTTCCTGAGGGTCCCTGGCACCGTCGCCCGCAAGGGTGCCCACGTGCGTGACAGCATCGACCTCAAGCGCATTATGATAATCGCCGTGCTGGCAGTGGCTCCAGCCGCCCTCTTCGGAATGTGGAACGTGGGCTACCAGCACTCCCTCGCAGTGGGTGAGCACTGCAACCTGTTCCAGAACTTCTGGTTCGGATTCCTCAAGGTGCTTCCCCTGTACATAGTATCCTATGTCGTGGGTTTGGCTATCGAATTTGCCTCGGCCCAGATTCGCGGCGAGGAGGTCAATGAGGGCTACCTTATGAGCGGAATGCTCATACCTATGATAGTTCCCGTGGACATTCCCCTGTGGATGCTGGCAATTGCCGTAGCCTTTGCCGTGCTGATAGGCAAGGAAGTATTCGGCGGAACCGGTATGAATATCGTGAATCCCGCCCTTCTGACCAGGGCCTTCCTCTTCTTCTCATACCCCAACGAAATGTCGGGGTCGAACTGCTGGATTGCTTTCCGCAAGGGAGAGGCCGCTGTTGACGGATTTACCGGAGCAACCCCTCTCGCTCTGGCTCAGGACGGACTCCAGAATGCCAGCGCCCAGTACGGAACCTCCTTCTGGGACCTTTTCCTCGGAACTGTTCCCGGCTCAGTGGGTGAGACCAGCGTCATAGCAATACTGCTCGGAGCGTTCATCCTGCTCTGGACAGGAATCGCCAGCTGGAAGATAATGGTATCGTCGGTCGCCGGTGCCCTTCTGGTTGGCTGGCTCGGCCAGATAGCCGGAGTTACCGACCTGCCCTGCTACTACCATCTTGTAATGGGAGGCTTTGCTTTTGGTGCTGTATTTATGGCTACCGACCCTGTCACTGCAGCCCAGACCGAGACCGGAAAGTGGATTTACGGTTTCCTCATCGGAGCACTCTGCGTGACGGTGCGCCTGTTCAATCCCGGTTATGCTGAAGGAATGATGCTTGCCATACTGATGGGTAACATCACTGCCCCTCTCATCGACCACTGCGTTGTCAGCGTGAAGATTTCACGCAGGGCCAAAAGAATCAACATCGCCTGACTATGAACACAAACAGTAACGTATATACAGTCATCTACACTACGGTAATCGTAGTTGTGGTTGCAGCAGTCCTGGCTTTTGCGGCTTCGTCGCTCAAACCGCTGCAGACTGCCAACATCAAGGCCGAGACTCTCTCGCAAATGATGACGGCAGCAGGCCTTGGAGACAGCGAGTCTTTCAGCTCAATGGGGAATGACGCCGTTCTGGCCACCTATTCCGAGAATATCGCAGAAGCGATTGTCGTAAACGCCCGTGGCGAGCAGATCGGAGTCCTGAAAACCGACAAAGACCATATTGAACTCATAGACAACTTCAAGCCCGAGAACAAGGCCATAACCGAAGGCGGCGAGCCCAGGCTTCCCGTTTACAAGTTCAAGTCCGGAGTCACCGTCATTCCCGTGTTCGGTGCCGGTCTGTGGGGGCCCATCTGGGGATACATCGCACTTGAGAAGGATCTCAAGACCATCTGCGGAGCCTATTTCGACCACTCGGGCGAAACTCCCGGACTCGGAGCCAAAATCAAGGACGAGCCTTCGTTCAAGGCCCAGTTCAACGGCAAGGTCCTCAATCTTCAGAACACGAAGAATCCCTTCGACATAGTAAAGGGAGGCGCCCCCGAGGGTTCCATCGACAAGGTTGACGCCATTTCGGGCGCCACAATGACCTGCAACGGTCTTGACAAGGCCATCGACACCTGGGTAGGTGCATATGCCGCATATCTGCAGTCCGCTGCTCCCGCCATCCAGGAGGCGGAAGTTGCTCAAACAGTGGAGGAATAAGTTATGGCAAACTTCAAAGAAACACTTCTGAATCCTATCCTGAAGGGCAACCCCATTACCGTCCTCGTGCTCGGTATCTGCTCTTCGCTTGCCGTCACGGTACAGCTCAAGGGAGCCTGCGTAATGGCTTTGTCGGTCATTGCAGTGACCGGGCTTTCGAGCCTTGTGGTCTCACTCCTCAGAAACACTATTCCCAACCGTGTCCGAATCATCGTTCAGCTGGTCGTGGTTGCAATGATGGTAATTCTGGTCGATCAGGTGCTCAAGGCCTTCGCCTATGCCGTTGACAAGCAACTGTCGGTTTATATCGGACTCATCATCACCAACTGCATCGTGATGGGCCGCATCGAGGCCTTCGCCCTCGGCAGCAAGCCCATCCCCTCGCTCATCGACGGTCTTGCGAACGGTCTGGGTTACGGTCTGATACTCATTATCGTAGCCTTCTTCCGCGAACTCCTCGGAAGCGGAACCCTCTTCGGCTTCCAGGTGCTCCCCGCCGGCTACGTTCCCAACAACTTCGTTATCCTGCCTCCTTTCGCCCTTATCCTTCTCGGATGCATCATCTGGGCTCACAGGGCATTTGACAAAGAACTCCAGGAGAAATAATCAGCACATAACCCTATGGAATACGTAAACATATTTGTAAGGTCAATATTCGTTGACAATATGATCTTCGCATACTTCCTGGGTATGTGCTCGTACCTGGCAGTATCGAAGAACGTCAAGACCGCCAACGGCCTCGGCCTGGCTGTCATATTCGTGCTTCTCTGCACTCTTCCCCTCAACTACCTGCTGAACAAGTTCGTCCTGCAGCCCGGTGCCCTGAGCTGGCTCGGCGAGAGTTTTGCAGACGTCGATCTCAGTTTCCTAAGTTTCATCATCTTCATTGCGGTCATTGCCGCATTCGTCCAGCTTGTAGAGATGATTGTTGAGAAGTTCCTTCCCTCGCTTTACTCCTCGCTCGGTATCTTTCTGCCTCTTATAGCCGTGAACTGCGCAATCCTCGGCGGTTCGCTCTTTATGCAGCAGAAAGACTTCGCCAACGTCGGAGAATCAGCCGTGTATGCACTCGGTTCGGGGATAGGCTGGTATCTGGCCATCGTGTGCCTTGCCGCTATCCGCGAGAAACTCTCCTACAGCAATGTACCTGCCCCTCTGAAGGGTACGGGAATCACCTTCATCACCGTTGGTCTGATGGGCATTGCCTTTATGATCTTTATGGGAATCCAACTCTAGGAGGACAGACACTATGACATCAACTATTATTTCAGCAGTCGTCGCACTTCTCATCGTAACGGTCATCCTCGTGGTGCTCCTGCTCGCAGTGAAGAATGCGATTACTCCCAAGGGGAAAATCCAGATAGACATCAACAATGGAAAGAAAGTCATCGACGTCGCTCCCGGCAACTCCCTGATGGCATCGCTCGCCGAGGAGAAGATCTTCCTCCCTTCGGCTTGCGGCGGAAAGGCCAACTGTGGCCAGTGCAAGGTCCAGGTCTTTGAGGGCGGCGGAGAGATACTTCCTACAGAGACGGGCTTCTTCAACCGCAAGCAGATCAAGGAAGGCTGGAGACTCGGCTGCCAGGTAAAGGTCAAGGACAATCTCAAGATTCAGGTTGCAGAAAGCGCCCTGAGCGTCAAGAAACTCGAATGCGAGGTTATCTCGAACAAGAACGTGGCAACCTTTATCAAGGAATTCACAGTCAAGCTCCCCGAAGGAGAGAAGCTTGAGTTCAAGAGCGGAGAGTACATCCAGATTGACATTCCTGCCTACCATCTCTATTTCAAGGATATAGATGTCGAGCCCGAATACCGTGCCGACTGGGAGAAGTTCGGATTCTTCAATCTTGAGAGCATCAACCCCGAGGCCACCATCCGTGCTTACTCTATGGCTTCCTATCCCGGTGAGAAGGGCATCATCAAGCTCAATGTCCGAATCGCAACTCCTCCCTTCGACAGGAGCGTTCCCCGCGAACTCGGTCCCAAACTTCTGCCAGTGAACCCCGGAATCGCATCTTCATATGTGTTCACCCGCAAGCCCGGAGACAAGGTTGTCATCAGCGGCCCTTACGGCGAATTCCTCCTGCCGAAGAACGATCCCGAGGACATCGAATACATCTTCGTCGGCGGCGGTGCCGGTATGGCTCCCCTGCGTTCGCACATTATGGAACTCTTCAAGACGCTCAAGACCGGGCGCAAGGTTCACTTCTTCTATGGAGCACGCGCTCTTGTCGAAGCCTTCTATCTCGAAGACTTTGCCGAAATTGAAAGGGAGTTCCCCAACTTCAAGTTCCATCTTGCTCTTGACCGTCCCGATCCGGCAGCTGATGCTGCAGGAGTACCCTACACGGCCGGCTTTGTACACAACGTGATGTACGAAACCTACCTCAAGGATCACGATTCACCCGAGGACATCAAGTACTTTATGTGCGGTCCTCCTATGATGGTCGGCGCAGTGAACAATCTGCTTGACTCCCTGGGAGTCGCTCCCGAGAACATTCTCTACGACAACTTCGGAGGCTAGCGGTAAGTCCACAGGACTTCTGCCGAGTAACTGTTGTCATCGAAGCAGAACTCAACTCCGTGGCTTGAGCCGCGATAAAGTGAGGGCAAAGGAAGGGTCATACTCCTTCTTTTGCCCTCAACTTCTCCTTCAAGGGTAAGTACGGTCGAAGGGTTCGAGAAAGACTCTCCTGCATCATTGGGATAGCAGAAAAGCTCTGTTGCAGGATATTGCGGGAACATTCCTATATCGCAGGGAAGAAAGACCTTAAGCGTGTCAGTGCTCTGTGACGTTACGCAGAAGCCGTCTTGCCTGAAAGCCTCTGCTTCGGGATTGATGAGACTGAGATATGCCCTCGGGCACTCAAGTACCTTATACAGGCTCATATCATTGATTACAGACACAATCACTACCCTGCACATCAAAGGCTTTAGCTGAAGGCTTATGCCGCTGCCGGCTTCAAATTCGGCCTGAGCCGTACGCAAGGGTCGTGACGGATTGTCGTCGCAGAAAGAGTATTTCAGCTGCTCCAGCACATCGTAGCTGGTGACAGCCGCTGTATTGATTCGTAATGGAGAGTCCGAGACAAGGGCTACGATTTTGTCACCCGGGGCACTTCGAATCATCACAGTATCCTGGAATGCCATTCTGCGGAAGTATTCCCTCTTGCGCAAACCAGTTGCCGAGAAAAGAAAGATATCGAGACTGTCACAATCGGGCTGCGAGCCTCCTCCCTCCCAGCCGAGGGCTGTCACTCTTATGGTGCTGGTCAGCATTTCCGCAGGTGCAGGTTCAGGTTCCGGGGGCCGGACACTGTCTGAGGAGGGATTCTCATTGTTATCAACAGGGTCGCAAGCCGGGCCTGCAACAAGACAGGCACAGATTAGCAATAGCAGAAAGATAGGCGGAACGCCCGGGGACGAATGTCCGGCAAGAGATGAGAAAGGCCGCCCTGGCGACCCGGTTTGCAGTTTACCCATAGGGCAAAACTACATATCAGAGCTTTCAGTTCAAAGGAAGTTAAAAAAAGCGGAGACGATTTACTTGTTTCTTAATAGAGTGTTCCAAAAACAAAAGTACTACAGCTCGGGAAGGATGTTTTCCATATGAGTGCCACGGCTTCCTTTCAGCAGCACAAGTGCATTTTCTATCGGATTCTCCCTCAGGTAGCAGGCCAGTGCTTCGGAGTTTGGGAACAGGAGGGCGTCGGGTCTTGAACCGCACACTGAGGCTGCCTTCGAGAATTCTTCGCCCACAAGGTAAATCCTTACCTCAGAAGGGACTGCCTCAATGACCTTGATGTGCTCTTCGAGCGAGGCTTCTCCCAGTTCGCGCATATCTCCGAGCAAGGCGAACTTTTCGGGAGCAACTGCACTGGCAAAATTCTCAAGGGCAGCTGCCATACTTGAGGGGTTGGCATTGTAGGCATCCACAATCACCGTATTCCTCGCGGTATGAAGCATCTGCGAACGGTTGTTCGAAGGCACATAGGCCTCGATTGCGCGTATGACATCTTCTTCGCTCACACCGAACGCCTTTCCGACTGCAATGGCGGCAAGTACGTTAGTGGCATTGTACGAACCGGCAAGACGGGTAGAAATTACCCGGCCCGAGAGTTTCATCCTCAGGAAGGGTTCCTCGGGACTTAAGGGGATTATCTCTGCTCCCTGGGTCTTGAGTCCGTAAGGCCTGATATCCCCAAGCTGGCGTTCCGAGGCCATCGCGCAGAGGCAGGGATCGTCAGCATTCAAAAAGACAAAGCCTCCGGGCACCTGGGCGAGATAATCGTAAAGTGCACCCTTGGCAGCCTTGACGCCTTCAAAACTGCCGAATCCGAGCAGGTGTGCCCTTCCGACATTGGTAATCAGGCCACAGTCGGGACGGCTCACCGAAACAAGCCGGCTTATGTCATCAGGGTGGCTGGCGCCCATCTCTATGACGGCTATTTCGGTGTCAGGGCTTATTGAGAGAAGACTCAGAGGTACTCCTATGTCGTTGTTTAGATTGCCCTTGGTGGCGCATACCCTGTAGCGGGTCGAAAGGACCTCGCGTATGAGTTCTTTGGTGGTTGTCTTCCCGTTGGTCCCGGTGAGTCCTATTACCGGAAGGCGACGCGAGGGCGATACGTGCTCCCTGTGCCAGGTTGCAAGTTCGCAAAGAGTAGCGAAAGAGTCCTCGACCCTGATTCGTCCGGGGACGTCGGGGCAGAGGTCGGAGTCGGTTACCACCCAGGATGCACCGCATTCAAGTGCCTTTGCGGCATAGGCATTGCCATCGAAATTCTCTCCCTTGAGCGCGAAGAAGATTTCTCCGCCATTGAGGGTCCTGGTGTCGGTGCTGATTCGGCAGCCGCAATCCAGATACTTCTGGTATAATTCCTCTATTTTCATTTTGTTCCGGTGCTCCCGAAGCCTCCTTCACCACGCTGCGAATCGCTGAGACTCGCGGCTTCTTCCCACTCTATCTGTTCGTGACGGGCGAGGACAATCTGAGCTATCCTCTCTCCGGGTTCGACGGTGAAAGGCTCGTCGGAGATGTTCACGAGAATAACCTTAAGTTCTCCACGGTAGTCGGCATCTATTGTGCCGGGAGAATTGAGTACCGTCACTCCTTTCTTGGCGGCAAGCCCGCTGCGGGGGCGCACCTGAACCTCGAATCCGGCAGGAATTTCAAGATACAGGCCGGTGGGAACAATTGCCCTGTGGAGAGGCCCGAGAACAACGGGGGCATCGATATCGGCGCGTACGTCCATCCCGGCAGAGAGGGCTGTAGCATACTCGGGCAGGGGATTTCCGCTTTTGTTCAATACTTTGACTGTCATATGAGCTTATTTTGGAGCTAACTTGTAAAGCACTATGGCTATTATCGAGAACAGCAGGTTCGGAAGCCACAGGGCTATCGAAGGAGGCAGGGCTCCCGTAAACACGAACATCTGGCTGAAGCGCAGGAAAAGAATGTAAGAGAAGGCCAGAGCAATTCCCAGACCTATGTTCCAGCCTATGCCTCCCCGGCGCTTGCGCGAAGACAGAGCCACGCCCATAATCGTAAGGATGAAGGCCGAGAATGGCAGGGCTAGCCTTGTGTGTTTCTCAATCTGGGCATAAATCACATTGGCATCGCCACGCATCTTCTGAGTCTCGATGAGAGCTTCGAGGTCCTTCTCCGAAAGGGTCTGCACAGTCTTGTCGTTGCGGTAGAAATCATCAACGGTAAGAGCTATTGTCGTATCGGTCTGCCTGCCGCTGCGGATACGATCCTCAAGCCCCTCGCCGTAATCTCTTATGAAGTAATTCTTGAGTTTCCAGCAGGCAGCGGTGCTGTCCCAGACCGCCGACTCGGCAGAGAGTTTGCTGACAAGCTTGTTGTCCTGAATCTCTTCGAGAGTAAAACGATATGCGGTATTGTTCCAGGAACTGTACGATTCGACAAACACGAACTGGCCCGGGGCAATCTGATAGTGGATATTCCTGCGCCTGAAATTGCTGCGGTGGCTTACGTATTTGTCTTCGAACTTGAGCCTGGTCTGGTTGGACTGCGGAATCACATACAGGTTCAGGGCAAGGGACAGTGCAGCAATCAGGGTCGCGGCAACGAGATACGGGACCAGCATCCGCTTGTAACTGACTCCTGCAGAAAGAATTGCAATTATTTCAGAATTAGCGGCCAGTCTGGACGTGAAGAATATTACCGTAATGAACACGAACAGGGGGCTGAACATATTCACGAAGTACGGGATAAAGTTCAGGTAGTAGTTGAACACTATCTCCTTCAGTGGGGCCTCGTTCGCCACGAAATCGTCAATCTTCTCCGAGATGTCGAATATGATTACGATGCCGATGATCAGCAGTAAGGCCACGAAGAACGTCATTATGAACTTCGTGAACAGATACAGGTCGAGTTTCTTGGGGGCAAGATTCATCTACAGTCTGGTTTTCAGTGTATCGGCGACCGAATTCTTCCAGGCCACGAAATCTCCGGCCTCGATGTGCTGGCGGGCAACTCTCACGAGGTCGAGGTAGAAAGCCAGGTTGTGCTCGCTGGCAATCATCGCGGCGAACATTTCTCCGGCAATGAAAAGATGCCGCAGATAGGCTCTCGAATAAGCGTGATCGACGAAAGAGGTCCCGCAAGGGTCAAGCTCCGAAAAGTCTTTTTCCCACTTGGCGTTGCGCATATTCATCACACCCCTCCAGGTAAAGAGCATCCCGTTGCGGCCGTTTCGTGTAGGCATAACGCAGTCGAACATATCTACACCCCTCTCTATTCCCTCGAGTATGTTCCAGGGAGTGCCGACCCCCATCAGGTAACGGGGCTTGTCGAGGGGAAGCAGGGGTGAGGTGACTTCGAGCATCTCGTACATCTTCTCGGTGGGCTCCCCTACAGCCAGTCCTCCTATGGCGTAGCCTCCGACTGCCGGGTTGTCCCCGACAAGATTGAGGGCGTGGTCAACGGCACGTTTGCGCAGTTCGGGGTAAACGCATCCCTGAATGATGGGGAACATAGTCTGAGAATACCCGTACAGGGGCTCGGTCTCGCAGAAACGTCTGTAATACCTTTCGAGCCATCCCTGGGTGAGTTTCAAAGACCTGGCGGCATATTGCTGGTCGGCGTCGCCCGGGCAGCACTCGTCAAGGGCCATCATTATGTCCGCGCCTATAATACGCTGGGTATCAACGTTATTCTCGGGAGTGAACATATGCCGGGATCCGTCGATATGAGACTGAAAACGGCAGCCTTCTTCCGTTATCTTGCGGATTTTGGTAAGTGAGAACACCTGAAATCCTCCGCTGTCGGTCAGAATGGGCCTGTCCCAGTTCTCGAACTTGTGCAGACCTCCGGCAGCCCTGAGTGCATCAAGACCGGGGCGCAGATACAAATGATATGTATTGCCGAGAATAATCTGGGCACCTATGTCCTGCTTCAGGTCGCGATGATACACACCCTTTACGGAACCGACGGTTCCGACAGGCATAAAGATAGGAGTAAGTATGTCACCGTGGTCGGTGTGAATGACACCGCTGCGTGCGTATGACTGCGGGCAACTATGTTCAAGCGTAAAATTCATCCTTCAAAGGTAATGAATTTTGCAGGAAAACTCGTATTTTTGCCCAATTAAACCACATTTGAAATGAACAATAAGAACATCTCCTTGCGCCTGATTGTAATGAACTTCCTCGAGTTCGCAATCTGGGGCGCATACCTGACCTCAATGGGGAGTTTCCTTGCCAAATCAGGATTCGGCTCTGAGATCTGGCTTTTCTACGCAACCCAGGGATTCGCATCCATCTTTATGCCGGCTCTTATGGGCATAGTGGCGGACAAGTGGATTCAGGCACAGAAGGTTCTCTCACTTTGTCAGGCTGTCGCAGGAGTGGCAATGCTCGGGGCGGGCCTGTATGCGATGAAGGTTGGAGCAGGCCTCAACTTCGGCGTCTTCTATACTCTTTATGCCATAAGCGTGGCCTTCTTCATGCCGACCATAGCCATATCCAACTCTGTGGCTTACAATGCCCTTGAAGTATCTGGGAAAGACCCTGTCAAGGACTTCCCTCCAATCAGGGTCTTCGGCACCGTAGGCTTCATCTGTACAATGCTCTTCGTCAATTTCATGAAGGGTTCCGACGGTCTGCAGTTCCAGCACAGCTACAACCAGTTCATTGTTTCCGGAGTGCTCGGGCTCTGCCTGGCTGTATATGCGCTGACCCTTCCCCAGTGCCCCTGCAAGCCCAAGGCCGAGGGGCACCAGAGCTTTGCTGAAGCTACCGGTCTTTCAGCATTCAAGCTCTTCAAGGAAGGTCAGTTTGCCCTGTTCTTCATCTTCTCTATGCTACTCGGGGCCTCGCTCCAGATTACGAACGGCTACGCCAATACCTTCATTACTTCCTTCAAGGACAACCCCGTGTTTGCCGACAGCTGGGGAGCCAACAATGCCAACGCCCTTATTTCAATCAGCCAGATTTCCGAAACCCTTTGCATACTGCTGATTCCCTTCTTCATGAAGAGATTCGGCATCAAGAACGTAATGCTCATAGCAATGTTCGCCTGGGTATTCCGCTTCGGATTCTTCGGTTTGGGAAATCCCGGCAACGGAGTATGGCTCTTCGTTCTGAGCTGCATAGTCTATGGTGTGGCCTTCGACTTCTTCAATATCTCCGGCTCGCTTTATGTCAACGAGAATGTCGATAAGAGCCTGCGCTCTTCCGCCCAGGGCTTGTTCATGCTGATGACAAACGGACTTGGAGCTTCTATCGGGACCTGGGTAGCCGGGCTGATAGTCAACCATTTCGTTTATAACGCAGCAGAACCTTCCTGGAGCACTGCCTGGTATGTCTTTGCCGGATATGCTCTTGTAGTGGGTGTTCTCTTCGCAATCCTGTTCAAGGATCCCAGAAAAGCAGCCCGCAAGGCCTAATACTCTACGAAAGATCCCAAGTGGGGTTCCACCAGCAGGTTATCCAGACCTCGGTGGGACTCCACTTCCTGTATGGAAGCAACAGAGAACTGTCTGTAAATCCTGTAGTATCCGTTCTTTCCCCTGACAAAGTCCTCGGAAGAATATTCCGGGATTGAGGCATAGCCTTCTCTATTGAGAATCAGGAAATCCTTCTCTTCCCCTCCCGCAACGAAACTGAAACGGTTGAAAAGCCCCTTTACACCAAGTCCGTCAATGACAGAGCAGCAAACGTCAACGCTACCGGTTGTCAGAGGATTGTTCAGCGTGAAACAGCAGGTATTGTCCTGGGCCCTCCCAGGGACCTTCATGAATGTATCGATGTAGCTGTCTCCCTCATAGGGAGTTGCGGCGGAGCGAATACGAATCTGGGGAAAATTGTCATTCCAAAGATCCTCGAAGGAATGCGAAGCGAATTCACAGAAAGGCACGAAAGAATACAACAGGTCGTAGCCGCTGAAGTCCACCTGAACTCCTACCGTCATATACAGGGATATATCCAGTGAATAGTAACCCTTGATGGTCCGTCCGCTATGGGCATTGCTGATGCTTCCCTCCAGAAGGAAGGAGCCGCATACCGGAAAGGACTGTGAGTCCGGGGTGGAGAAATGAATCGTTGCTCCGCTAACCGAAGCGAGTAGATGTCTCTCCGACGAGGTCTTCATCGACAGGGAAGGAGCCTCGCCCGCTGCCGGGTCGAAGGAGGCATCATAGACAGTCCACGACGCTCCCCCGTAAGGCAGGAGATTGCCTCCGCTTCCGAATGGAATGGCGGCAGTATTGCATCGCTTGGTCCCTGGAGCAATCTGACAGTTCAGAATCTCTCCGAGATAACGCTGGGACGGGAAGGCTGGAGTAACTGTGAGGGGCACGTCCGTAATGGAATACACCGCATCGAAAGAATCGTTCTTGAGTCTTATGACCCCGTCAAAATTGCGGTCTGCAGAGGCTTCCAGCCCCCACATATTGAATACGGCCACATTCCCATCGCGACATATTTCGGGGCAGGAATTGACATCGTCAACAAGAGACATACCCCAGTTGGGAGTCAGGTCAAGTTCCGAGAAATCACTGTCGCTCTGGCCCTTCCACTCCCATAGTATATTTCCTGCATACAGATCGGCAAAATCGGTGAATCGTTCATATTCGTCCGGGGTTCCGCCCTGAGAGCGTATCAGTTCATCGGGCTTGGCAAAGGTATCGAGACTGATAGCCTCCCCGTCGGGGCCTGACAGGCAGAGATAAACCTCATAATCCGTTCCAGCCTCGTTCAGCACAATGTCTTCCATCTTATACGGAGCTACCCTTGTGGGGGCCAGATAGACCTCGGTCTCAAGAGTTGACTGTTTCAGATGCACCGTACAACTGCCTGAACCAGATGCGTTTAGCGAATGAAAGTACACGCTTTTTGCCGAAGGGACGTAGTAGAACATGGTCTTTGAGGGGGAATGGTAGAAGCTTTTTGAGCCCGACTCTCCCACAGACAACTGCGAACTCCCTACCGAGAAAGTCACCGGTGAGGAGGACGACGCCGTAGGGAAATTGAAGCAGCCCCATTCTCCGGCATAAGTCGTTCTCCTGAGACTGTAGGAGTTGAAAGTTCCCGGGATATAGGCCACCTTCACGGTCAGGGTATCTCTCTTGCGGCCATCCCAGCTCGAGAGGATAATCCTTGCTTCGGGTGCCTCCGTTCCTACATATGAGGTAGATACGCTCAAAAGACCATCTCGGAGCGAGTAGTCCAGTCCCGCCGCTTCCTTCTCATCCGGGTCACAGATCAGTGAATAAGCGACCTCACCCGGAGCTATGTCACCGGACTCTATAATGACTTCGCAGGTGCTGGGAGTTCCTCCCTGCCATACGACAAGTTCGTCCGAAGCGAAAGCGAGGGTTCTGGAGTCATTCAGGCCGCTCACCTCAACCTTCCACGAAGGATTCAAGGTGCCGTCGTCAGTGATGCTCAGCTTGATAATGGAAGAAGTATTCCTCACTACATCAAAGTTGCTGCAGTTGTCCTTCCCGAGATAAATCCTGTAAGTCAGCGCCCCGCTTGCTCCAGCAGTCTCCCACTCTCCGTAAAGCTCGATGTACGAGCATCTTTGGGCGGCATCTCCTATGCTGGAGGGCAGTTTGAGCGAAGCATCGGCATTGCCCGGTAGCAAAGTCCCCTGACAGTTCTCAAGAAGGTAGAAAGATGCTGCTGCTCCGCCTGCAAGCACGTCGCAGTCGGCAGAGGATGAACTGTCGCCCTCGGAAATGTTCAGAGGAGTGCTGCCCTCAGAGAAAGGAGTTACATCCAGGGCCGTATTGTGCAGGGAGGCTTTGAGTATCTTGAAGCGGCTCTGCACCAGCTTGGAGTCTATGCTGATGGAGTACTTGGCTACCAGTCTGTCCAGGAGCACGGATATTCTTGACCCCGAGGACCCGGGGACGATGACAAGAGGTTTTGAAGAAACCATAGGGACCGCCCTCATACCCGAGCCTGACATTCCGGGAAAGGACAGTCTCATATCGCCTATCTCACTCTCCAAAGCCGGAGGAGTACACTTTCCGGTATTTGCCAGGGAATAAAGGGTATAAGTCCGCCCCGATTCAAGAGTCAGGGAAAGGCTCGGCTCCTCGGCATAACAGGACTCATACAGAAGGCCTTCGCAATAGGCAAAGACGCTGAAATCAGCAATTTCCACTTCGTCCCAGCCAAAAGCGCTGCGTGACTGCTCCTGCGATGCCGATGCCTGAATCTGCACCTGCACAGGATCAGGGGCGGTACCCTCGTCAATGAATGGCTGCCCGAGCGGCGAGCAGGATGCCAGCAGCAGTATTGTGCAGCAGGCCAATATTTGTTTTCTCATCAGATTGTAATTGATATTGAATCTCCTTCCTGCCAGTCTGCCACACTGACACTTACTCCGGCCCGGGCATAATCTATTTCAAGATAGATGTCGTCAAGATCCTCTGCAGTCCAGTCGAATCCCGACTTGTCGAGGTATTCTCCCAAAGGGAAGGAAAAGGCTTCATAAGACTCAAAGCTTTCTCTGGGCTGGAATTCCAGCATCATCCGGGTATCCGTCTGCCTCGGGACACATATTCTGTGATAGCTCCCTATGACGGGGAGGAAAGACACCTCGAAAGGGCCTTCGACAGGTTGCAGAGTAGTAAGGTCAAGCCCGCACACATCGCTTTTGAGACGCACCAGATAGGGGCTTGCCTCACCGTTCTGAACCCGTACATTCAAATGAATATAGGAGAACTGCTTGTGCAGGCGGGCCGTCACCGAAATTGCTTCGCATCTGGTATCCAGTCTCCCTGTCCATGCATAAATCTCATCCATCTGATGTCCGTTCGATACGGTAAGGCTGCTTCCCCTTGTCTGAGTCTCCCTCTGTCCGTCGCACAGCGTCAGGACAGGAAAGCCCTTAGGTATCCTGATAAAAAAGGATGAAATGCTGTCGCGGCGCCACAGGGTGTCTCTGACCGTCAGAGAAGAATCCCATATCATAAGCAGACTGTGAGCTTCCTGACCTCCAATCACTTTCAACTCCACATCGCAGGGGCAATCTGTCCTGTCTTCTTTTACAGAGCAGGAAAAGAGCACTGCTGACAGCGCGAGCAGCATTTTCATCCTAGATAGTCTCATTGTATATGCTTCCTTCGCCCCATCCGTTGACGGTGATGTTAGCGGTCAGGCTGCCTTTCTTGATTTCGTTTCCGGGATCAGTCGTACCCAGAGCCTTGAAGGTGAGGGCAACAGTATAGTTTCTGTTCGCCTGGACAGAGTCGAGCACAATAGGATAATAGTATTTCTGTCCGGCAACCGTCACGCAGACGACAAGGGCTGTCTTCTGGTCGGTGAAAGTGCTGTGAAAGCCCGAAGGACTCGCTGAAGCCGAGTTGGGATATGCGTAGAGCAGCACCGGAGAAGCCGAAAAATCAGTCGAAGAACTGCACGCAAGGCTCAAGCCCTGTGATGAAAAGGTCAGTTCCGGCACAGAAGCAAGATAACTGCTGCCATCTATGATGTGCGACTCAACTCTCGGGCTCTCGTCCTTGCGTCCCTCCTTGTTATACCACAGGCTGCCCGATTTCGCGCCGGCGAGATTGCAGTTGCCAACCACATTGGCCAGGAAGACATTTTCGATTGTGATGCTGGAATAGCTCTCGGGCAGCATATTGCTGATGCTCACAAGCGACACACGAGCCAGAAGCCTCGAAATGACTATGTTTGCCGTGGTGCTTGCCGAGTTCAGGCTGACGGAAGAGTTCCCGACCATAATGAAACCAGCAGTCTTGGAGTTATTCTTGAAATCGGTGCTGACCGCAAGAAGACCAGACTCGCTGGTAACTGACGACAGGTCGGGACCGTTGGCTACAGCATACACCTTGTATGTCCCATAGGGCAGTTCAAACGCCTGTCCTGTAGAAGTTGTGCCGCAGTCGCGGTTCTCTACAAGATTTCCAAGATTGTCGAAGACGAGAACCCTTAGGGTCTTTATTGCCTTCTCGTAGTCTTTGACTTCAAGATAATGCTCCACTGCCCTGCTCTCCATTTCTGACTCCACATTGACAGTCAGCAAGCCTGAACGGGTATCTCTATGGTCTTCCGCCTGGCCGAACTTATCCATCGTGCAGGCCGAAATGAGAAGTCCTGCTACAAGAAAAGCAGAGATATTCACATTGCTTTGTTTCATCATTTGTTCCTCCTTTCCATTACATTTCACACGACAAGCCTTCGTCATCATTGATGATTGAAAGTTTTGATACCAATACCTCCGGCAGTTCCTTTTCCTCACCTTCGGCAGTTTTGTATTTCTGGAAGCGCATCCTTCCTGATGCCTGGAGCATTGTGCCTACCTTAATCTTGTCGAGGTCGCTGATATTCTTTCCCTCCCACGCGATAAGGTTGTGCCAGGTAGTCTCGATGACCGCCGAGCCAAGCTTGTCCTTGTAGGCAAAATTGGTCGCGAGAGATATTCTCGCCATCTTCCTGTTCTCGAAATTCTGGAGCTTGACACTCCCGACATTCCCTCTGAGTTCAATTCTGTTGATTTGTTCCATTGTAACTTTTGATTTATTCACTTTCGGGACAGTCTCCAATCCGCGGTCATCGGAAAAGCCCGGGAGCAAAGTAATGTCAAAAGCAAGGTCCGGCGGGTAACTTAGGGACGTTTGACAGAAAGTTTATATCTTTTTAAGCATTCCAGAGGGGCATACTCAAAATCATAAAAGCCTGCGTTGAGTATTTCTTTATGTTCACAAGAAACACGGGGAGAAAGCCCCCTGGCAGTAAAAAAGATAAAAAATTAAAGAAACGTGTAATTCTGCACCAGACCACAGCAAACAGTAGGATATGACACAAAAAAGCCCCAATTTGGGGCTCGTGACAGATGCTATGCTACATATTGCAAGAGAGGACGACAGAGTTCAGGAGACAAGTTGCCTGAACTGCGGGGGACCGGTTTACGGAAGAACCGACCGGAAATACTGTTCAGTGGAGTGCAAGAACCGGTACAATTATGTACGTCGTTCTTCAATGCTTAGGATTAAGAACAGAACCCTCTCCAGCATCGAAAAGAACTATCTGATACTTAGCGGTATGCTTGAAAAAGGAATCAAGTCGGCATATGTGGCCGACTTGATTGAAGAGGGGTTCAAACCCGGATGTGTCACAGGTGTGCGAAAAGACAGGCACCATAGCCTTGAACTGAGATGTTATGACATCAGTTATCTCCTTTCCGACACCAGAGTCTATCAGATTCGCTACTGCGATACTTTCTGAGACGAAGTTTCCTTGGCCGAAGGTTTGGTGGAAACGACAGAGGCAACGTACTTGTCGTATTCGGCCTCGCTTATCATATGGCAGGACCCGTTTATCTGGGCGCCCATCTCGACCTGGAACTTGCGGACATAGATATTGCCGTTGATTACGGCGGAGTTCTTCACGCTCAGGACATCCTTTACATAAATATCCCCATCCATCTTGCCCCAGAGGTCAACTACGTTGCAGAGCAGGTCTCCCTTTAGCACGGCTGTTTCTCCCACAACTATCTTTCCTTTGGAGTACATCTTTCCATCGACAACACCATCCACGCGAATATCCGAATCTGACGAGATTTCACCCTTGATGACTGTTCCTGAGGAGATACGGCTGACATCGTTCACATTAAGAACGGGTTCGACTATCTTATTCATTGTTTTAAACATTTTGTTCGATTTTGGTGTTCGATTCTATACAAGCCCCTTTCCGTGGCAGTTCTTATACTTCAGACCGCTTCCGCAAGGGCAGGGGTCATTGCGGCCGACTCTCTTGTCAACCTTCACTGGTGTATTTGCCTTCTGCTCGGAGTTGGTGCTGAGGTCGGTGCGCCTTGCCTGCATTCTTGACATATCTGTTGTGCTGCGCACCGCTCTTTGAGGTGCCTCCTGATTGTCTCTGAGAGGGATGAATGAACGGAACAGGAAGGAAAGAACATCCTTGTTCAGCTGTTCCAGCATAGCTGCGAAGAGGTTGTAGCTCTCGAGCTTATAGACCACGAGAGGGTCTTTCTGCTCGTAGGATGCGTTCTGCACACTCTGGCGCAGGTCGTCCATCTCGCGGAGATGCTCCTTCCAGTGCTCGTCTATCTGATAAAGGATTATCGACTTGCTGAGGGTCTTGGCGACTTCGCGGCCCTCGCTCTCGTATGCCTGTTTGAGATTTACTGAAAGATTGATGACCTTGCGGCCGTCAGAGATGGGAATGGCTATATTCTGGTAAATGGAGCCCTGCTTCTCATACACTGATGTAATGATGGGCTGGAGCCTGGTGACTAGTGACTCCATTCGTCTTCCGTAAACATCCCACATATGATTGCAAAGGGCATCCACGAGTTCTCCCTTCTTTGCCTTGTCAAAGAATTCGGCATCAAAGCCGGCATCTATCGACAAATGTGCCATAAGATTCTCGCTGAAAGTATCAAAGTCCATACCTTCGGAACGGTCCACCAGAAGCGATGCGGTGTCGTACATCATATTGCGGAGGTCAATCTCGACCTTGTCACCGCTGATGGCATTGCGACGGCGCGAATATATGGCCTCTCTCTGATAGTTCATCACGTCGTCGTACTCAAGCAGACGCTTACGTATGCCGAAGTTGTTCTCCTCGACCTTCTTCTGGGCCTTCTCGATGGCATTGGACAGCATCGAACTCTCCAGAGCCTCGTCATCACCCATCCCGAGTTTATCTACGACAGCGGCAATCCTTTCGGAGCCGAAGAGACGCATCAGCTTGTCTTCGAGAGAGATATAGAAAGTAGAGCTGCCCGGATCGCCCTGACGGCCGGCGCGTCCCCTCAACTGACGGTCAACTCGCCTGGAATCGTGCCTTTCCGTTCCGATGATGGCCAGACCTCCTGCAGCGCGGACCTCCTCCGAAAGCTTGATGTCGGTACCACGACCTGCCATATTGGTGGCGATGGTCACGGCTGACTTCTGTCCGGCCTGTGCGACGATTTCGGCCTCACGGGCGTGCTCCTTTGCATTCAAGACATTGTGACGTATCCCGCGACGGCTGAGGAGCCTGCTGAGCAGTTCGGAAGTCTCTACGTCTGTCGTACCGACCAGCACAGGTCTGCCCTCTCCGATGAGTTTCTCGATGCGGTCTATGACAGCGGCGTACTTTGCTTTCTTGGTCTTATAGATAAGGTCTTCCTGGTCGTCACGGGCAATGGGCCTGTTGGTAGGAATAACCATCACGTCAAGCTTGTATATGCTCCAGAACTCACCTGCCTCAGTTTCGGCAGTACCGGTCATACCGGCGAGCTTGTGGTACATACGGAAGTAGTTCTGGAGGGTGATGGTTGCAAAAGTCTGGGTAGCAGACTCGACCTTCACATTCTCCTTGGCCTCTACAGCCTGGTGGAGGCCGTCGCTCCAACGTCGTCCTTCCATCACACGGCCCGTACTCTCATCGACAATCTTGACCTTGCCTTCAACGATGATATAGTCAACATCCTTCTGGAACATGGCATAGGCCTTCAGGAGCTGAATCATCGTGTGGACCCTCTCGCTCTTGATAGAGAACTCATCTATGAGCCTGTCCTTTGCCTCCTGTTTCTCGGCAAGAGTCTTTCCGGAATTCTCTATCTCAGCAGTCTGGGCTCCGACATCGGGAAGAACGAAGAAATCATCGTTCCCGACTGCCTTGGCCAGCATTTCGTGTCCCTTGTCGGTAAGATCGACGGAATGCTGCTGCTCGTTGATGACAAAGTAGAGGGAGTCGGTCACGACGGGCATCTCCCTCTCGTTGTCCTGCATATAGTAGTTCTCGGTCTTCTGGAGTATTACCTTTATACCGGGCTCGCTGAGGTACTTGATCAGAGGCTGGTACTTGGGCAGACCCTTGTGGGCACGCAGAAGGAGTTTTCCTCCTTCCTTCTCATCGCCCGAGGCTATGAGTTTCTTTGCCTCGTTGAGAACCTGGTTGACAAGTGCCCTCTGCTGGGTGTAGAGCTTTTCGACATAAGGGCGGAACTCCACGAACTGGGCATCGTCGTCAGACTTGGCCACGGGGCCCGAAATGATCAGAGGAGTACGGGCGTCGTCAATGAGAACCGAGTCCACCTCGTCAACGATGGCAAAATGATGCTTGCGCTGGACCAGGTCGTCTGAGGAGACTGCCATATTGTCGCGCAGGTAGTCGAAGCCGAACTCGTTGTTGGTACCGAAGGTGATGTCGCAGTTGTAGGCACGGCGGCGAGCATCGGAATTGGGCTGGTGCTTGTCTATGCAGTCAACGCTGAGCCCGTGGAACATATACAGGGGGCCCATCCACTCGGAGTCACGCTTGGAGAGGTAGTCGTTGACAGTTACCACGTGCACACCCTTTCCGGCAAGAGCATTCAGGAATACGGGAAGGGTTGCCACGAGAGTCTTTCCTTCACCGGTAGCCATCTCGGCAATCTTACCCTGATGCAGGGCAATACCTCCTATGAGCTGGACATCGTAGTGAACCATATCCCAGACTATCTCATTGCCTCCTGCGGTCCAGCGGTTGCGATAGATGGCCTTGTCGCCGTCTATGCTGACAAAATCGTGATTTGACGCTGCAAGGTCTCTGTCGAACTGAGTGGCTGTCACCACCACAGATTCGTTTTCCTTGAAGCGGCGGGCCGTGGACTTGACAATTGCGAAGGCCTCGGGAAGAATTTCAAGAAGGCATTTCTCGATAGCCTCGTCTTCGTCTTTGACCAGTTTGTCGGACTCCGAGGCAAGCTTTTCCTTCTCGGAGATGGGTAGGTCGGCCGAAAGGGACTCGCGAATCTGGGCGATTCTGTCCTCAAAAGGGGCCTCAACCTCGCGAAGCCTGAGCTTCAAGCGTTCAGAATGAGCTCTTAGTTCGTCGTTTGAGAGTTTGTCGATATCGGTGTATGCCGCGAGAACCTTGTCAAGAATAGGCTTGACTGCCTTGTAATCACGGTCGGCCTTGGAGCCGAAAAGTTTTTTGATTATATCCGCAAGTGCCATTTAGCATTTCTATTACAAACATACAAAAATACGCAAAAAATGGCTTTCTTCAAAAAAATTACCTATCTTTGCGCAACAGAATGCAGGATTAGCACATCGGTAGTGCATTGGCTTCCCAAGCCAAGGAGGAGGGTTCGACTCCCTTATCCTGCTCAAAGAGGATGACCGCAAAGCCTTCGCGACTTCAAGGTCATCCTCCTTTCTTTTTTTTCCGGTCCCTGCGGGTGGGGGCTACCATTTGAGACCGTACTGGACTCGGGCCTCAAGCCGCGAAGGCTTTGGATGCAGATTCCAGGGATATGCCGTCAGAGACAGGCGCGCATTGAAAGAATGGGCGGGAGCGGAGCGTCGGGCAGAGCGTAACGTAACCCCTCCGACAAGAGAGCCCGACAAGCCCCGGCCATAGCAGGCCCTCGACGTGAACATCCCCGGCAGATCTCTCTCGTACACGTAGATACGGTCGTCCCAGTTGTCAACCTTGAAGATTGAGAACCGTAGTGCGGCGAGCGCTTTCGTCTGCTTCGCTTCGTGTCGGTAGAGGCCCTCGGCATACCACATCCAGGCCTTGTCCCTGTAAAGGAGAATCTCGTATCGTCCGTGCATCTGCCAGGCTCCGAGCCTGAGGTCGAGGTCGGAACGCAGGTCGGAGCGAAAGCGAATCTGCTCCGAAGGCCGGTCTCTCAAAGACAGTCTCAGGGAGGGCGTCAGAAGGGCCCCGCCAAGGGGGAATTCCTTCTTCAGCAGGAAGATACTCCTGGCCTGAGTGCCGCCTTTGCGCGGATGCAAGCACCAGTCAAAGCTAGCCTCGACCCAAGAGAGGCTGAGGCCCGACGAGATACCCAGTTCATCGGAGACCCTCGTCGAACTGCGGAGTGCACCCGCCCGACTTCCGCTGTAGAAGGGGCTGTAAAAGCGTCCGACTAAGGCTATTCTCTTCCCGTATGAAGGCGACCATCCAACCCCCAGCAGGCAGGCCGGAGCCCTTTGGGGCAGTTCCAGGGCTGTCTCTCCCCATAAGTCAAAGCCCGAAAAAGAATACTTGCAGTCTGCCGACAGGCAGAAGCTTCCGCCACCATAAAGAGCCGTTGCAGACCACTGTCCCTCAAGGGAAGTGCGTCCCAGATTCAAGGCATATGAATCCTTTGCGGCAAGGAGGGTGGAAGACCAGCGTCCAAGATAGAAATCAGCCGCCACGCCCCTGAGCCTCCCTTCACCGCTGAACGAGGACACGGGTGATACACCGGAAGGGGTGCGGTTCAGTGACGAAGTGCTACTCACCCCGGTCATCGAAAAGCCGCTCCAAAGCGCAAGACCCTGACCGAAACGGGCATTGAAGTCGCCCGCCACAATCTTTCCGAGCACACCCTTCCCATAAATGGCAGCCGATGCAGACTGCTTTTGCACCCCATCGAGAGTCCTTGATATGCCCGCTCCAAGCGAAGCCCTTCCTCTCAGGTCGAGAGAAAGCTTTGCGGCACCCATCCAGGAATCCGGCGAGGGACTGCCCCGTATCCCTGAGCGCAAGGCTGCGTTCCCGTGAAAGGACTCAGGGGTAGGAGCAGTCCCGCTACCGGGCAAAGGCAGGTCAAGTCTGACGAAATGCGCCAGCGCAGAGGCCATCTTCTCCCCTATTCCGTCGATAAGGGCAAGCTCGCTTATAGAGAGAATACTGCCCGAAGTCCTGCGGTATTCAAGTATCGAAGCCACCTGATATGCCGAGAAAAGACCGCTCCCGATCAGGATGCTCCGTCCTGCCCTGTTCAGGGCAATGGGATTGTCACGGAGAGCCTCGAAGCGCTCCAGCGTCTCTTCGCCGAGGTCCTCCATGGCCGAAGCCCCACTCAGGATAAGCACCGCATTCTCCCACGGAATAAGTGCAAGGATAATCGCGACCAGATACATATCGCAAAAATGCCTTGCATAATCATAAAAAACCTCTCAAAAATGCAGTAAAAAAGCGATGTTGAAGATTATTTATCGTATTTTTGTACCCGATTTTTCAAAGTCAGCAATGGAAAAAGTCATTACCCTTAAAGACAAGTCATTCGGGATCTATATTCACAATGAGGAAATAGAGCGGGCGATTGACGGTGTAGCTGCCGCAATCAATGCAGACTACAAGGATTCTGAAGACGTTCCGATAGTCCTGTGTGTTTTGAACGGTGCTCTCATCTTCACTGCAGAACTTCTCAAGAGACTCGAGTTCAACTGCGAACTTATGTCGGTCAAACTCTCTTCTTACCAGGGTACAGCAAGCACGGGGACCGTACTGAACGTTCTGGGCATTACAGGTGACGTGCGCGGCAGAAGGGTAATAATCACCGAGGACATAGTCGATACGGGCAACACCATAGTGGCCCTGAAGGAGATGCTCCTCGACAAGGGAGCCGGGGACGTACGGATCTGCACTATGCTCCTCAAGCCCGATGTGTATAAGAAGTCCGTCAAACTGGACTATGTGGGCATGGAAATATCTAACGAGTTCATCGTCGGCTTCGGGCTCGACTACGACGAACTCGGACGCAACTACAAGGATATCTACAAAATTATCTGAATGATGAAATACTACATTCTTTTCGGCCCTCCGGGAGCCGGCAAGGGAACACAGGCCAAGGCCATTGCACAGAAGTATAATCTCAAGCATATCTCCACAGGAGAGCTTCTCCGTGGCGAGATTGCCAGGGGAACGGAGCTCGGGCTGAAGGCAAAACAGCTCATCGAAAAGGGTAGTCTCGTACCCGATGAGGTGGTTGAAGGAATGATAGAATCCGCATTCAACACTACTACGGGAGTAGAAGGCTTCCTGCTGGACGGCTTTCCCCGTACAATAGCACAGGCTCAGGCTCTTGACAGGATTCTCTCTGCCAGAGCTGAAGCTGTAACTTCAGTGCTTAGCATAATGATTCCGGACGAGATGGTGATCAGCCGCATAAGCGGAAGGGCAGCCGTCGAAGGAAGGGCCGACGATGCAGACGAATCCATCATCAGAAACAGGATTGCGACCTACCACAGCCAGACCGAGCCCGAGATTGCTTATTACCGCGAGGCGGGCAAGTACCGCGAGGTTGACGGTGTGGGAACTATAGAGGAGGTTCGGGACAGGCTCTTCGACCTGATTGACGAGCTCTGATGAAAACGCTGGAGTCCCTGCGCGATATCCAACTGAGGCTGCTGGATATCGTCAAGGACGTTGATGCTTTCTGCCGTCAGAACGGCCTCAGATACTCTCTGGCATACGGGACACTGCTCGGAGCCGTTCGTCACAAAGGTTTCATTCCCTGGGATGACGACCTCGACATTATGATGCCAAGGCCCGATTTCGAGGTCTTCGTCGCCGCCTATGGCAAAGACCCTGCCTCACCCTACCGATGCCTTTTCAACACCCGCGGCAAAGAAGAGAATTTCGTAAACTTCTTTGCCAAGGTCCACGACACACGCACCGTAAGCATAGAGGCCAGGATGCCTTCGTACCGTTTCGGGCTCAATATCGATGTATTCCCCATAGACGGCAAACCCTCGACGGGGCAGGCCGCCTTCGAGAAGGAGTGTTCCTCTATCATCCACCGTATCTACCTCAGGCAGAGGCCATTCTTCCCCTGGTCGCTGCACGACCCCCTGCTTCCCAAGATTGAAGCCCACGCCCACAGCCTTGACTACTGGATAGAAAAAATCAATTCCAGGATGCTGTCCTTCAGTTACTCCGACAGCCAATTCCGGGGCGCCCTCCCGACAAGGCGCAACGGCACAAAGGAGGTATTTCCCAAGGAAGTATTCGACTCTTTCAGGGACATTGAATTCGAAGGAGAGACCCTGATGTCAATCCAGGATCCCGACAGGTTCCTGCGCCAGGTCTTCGGAGAAGACTATATGACTCCCCCGCCAGAAGGAAAGCGCAAGACCCACTCTCTTACCGTTTACGCAAAGGATTGACCCCTATCCTCTCGTCCAGCCAGTCCATCACGAGCTGGCGGTCGCTTTCGCTTGCAAGATCGAGAGAATTAAAACAGCAGAAACGAGCCTTCGGAGCCTCCCAGAAGGCTTTCAGTTTATGTGCCACATAGCCCGGACGGTTTTTGGGCTTCATATAGAGGGCATCGTGCAGATCCCGAACTTCCAATGTACCCTCCCTCCTTGCCAGAAGGTAATACAGTTGCTGGGGGCTGAACTGATGTTTCTCGCGGAAGCGGCTGCTCAGATTCGAGCGCACAGCCTGAGGGTTGACGGAAAAGAACTCCGCAAGACGGTCCGAGCGCTGCGCCAGCGGGATATGATGGGTCTTCAGGAAAGTTTTCCTCTCTCCCAGAAGGCGTGCCGAATTGAGCATCACATCCTTGAACCCCAACTGATCCTTGGGTTTCAATGCCCGTAGCAGGGAGGCGAAAGCCACGCTGAAAGGTTTCGCATAGCAGATCGTCTTGTCCCCCACGAAGAAGTCTTCCGGCGTGACAGGAGCAGTGAGGAACACATCGTCATTGAAATAGATAAAATGCTCCGCAAGTCCGGGTATCCGCCACATCAGAGTCTCTATCCCATTGCAGTTGAACAAGGGAAGATACTCCTCGTAACCTCGCGCCACGACGCTGTGATCCACCACCTCGACCCCATCAAGATGCGGGTCCTGGCCGTCGGAGAGCACGAAGATGTTCCGGATGAAAGGAGCGAACCTGCATATTGAAGCAACACACCAGCCTATCTCTCCGAGACTGCGGAAACGGGTCTCACCGCCGATATCCTCGGCGTCCACGTTCTCGACACCGTCTGTGTACCGTGCACGTTTGGCCCTGTGGACAGGATCGTCACCGTCCACCCAGGTTATGACCGCATCGATGGGATAATTCATATTCATACGCAGGAAGAAAAACGTTCGGGAATACGGACCACGAGTTTAAGCTCGAACATCGCCGGCTTGTTCCAGGCATACGGTGGTCGAAAAAGGGTCTGGACCACCCTTGCGAAGAGGACGGCGCTACTCCAGTCCAGTGCCCTGCCACGGGTGACCACGTCGATTGTGCGCGCCCTCTTGGCCAGATGTCGCGACCATCCCGAGGCAAGCCTGTCGGTATCCGACATCCGGGACTTGATTCTCTCAAGATCCACGCATCCGAAGTGGAAGAGATACAGGTCTTTGACAATGTGGAAGTTCCTGCCCCGGACCCTATGGAAGCCGCTTCCCCAGCGGACTGGACGGGTAATGACACTGGCCTTGCTGTACCTTGTCGAAAGGCGGGCATACGACCTCTGCCCCAAGAGCGGAAGGTTCCAGTCGGCAGTGGCCTCCTCACCAAGGCGCTGCCCCACATCCACCCCGAGACCTGAGAAAGAGGCACGGCCGCTTACGGCAAGAGAAGACAGGAAATCGGCCAGACCGACACCAAGAGCGGGATCCACGACCAGGAACTCGTCCACGTCGGTCCCTATCACAAGGTCGTAGCGAAAGAAGAGTTCCGCAGCCTTGGACGACAGAAAAGCGATGCGGCCCCTGTCGCCTTCGCGGACATTGCCTTCTATATGCGCCACCACCTCGACA
>JAQXJU010000002.1 GCA_029009115.1 Bacteroidales bacterium
GAAGTATTCTCTGACGATGTAAACGACTTTGCCAAAACCGTTGTTGACAGCGTCGTAGATGCTGTAGTCGATAATCGTTTCTGAATTGGGGCCGAGGCCGTCCATCTGCTTGAGTCCGCCGTAACGGCTGCCCATACCGGCTGCGAGGACAAGGAGTGTTGGTTTCATTGTAATGATTTGTTATTTCTTCGCAAATTTAGTTAATTTTGTGCAATTATTCTATGGCAGGAATCTTTAAGAATATCTGGGATAAAGACAAGGACGGGAACAGGAAGAGTCAGCGTTCTTTCTTACGTTTCTTCATTGTCGCAACGAGTTTCTTCGTGCTGATGATGTTCATCAAGCGGGACAATGTCATCCGATGGATTCAGGCCGGAATCACTATCCGCGACCAAAAGCATCAGATAGAGCATCTCCAGAACAGGATTGACGGGATGAACGCCCATATCAACAATCTTACGACCGACAGGGATTCGCTCGAAAAATTTGCCCGGGAGCAGTATTTCTTCGCAGAACACGGTGAAGACGTCTATCTGGTGGACGAGTAAGCCTTCTGTGCCTCCTCCAGCGATTCGGGAGTGCCTATGTCAAACACTCTGAGCCCCCCGGGAACATAGCCTCGTATTGTCCTTTTACGGCATACCGAAAGATAAAAATCAATAATCCCGAATCGGCAAGGCCAGCCCTCCATAAGGGCGAAGATTTCCTCCGAGACAAGGTGAATGCCGCAGAACGAAAAGGCCCTGCATTGCGAAGGGTCCAGCCCGGGGAAGGGGCTTCTGACCTCTCCTGTGGAGGTGTTCGTCCAGCCCGCAAGGCGCATCTGAGAGTCAAAGAGCAGCATTCTTTCGGCCGCTTTGTCCTCGAGCACAAGGCTCGCCAGGTCGCCTTCTTGCCAAGATTCGGCAAAAGCCCTGAGGTCGGCGTTGCTGAGGATATCCGCATTGTGGGCGAGGAAAAGGGGGCTTCCTTTCAGAAGGGCCGAAGCATTGCGCATTCCTCCCCCAGTCTCAAGAGGTTCTGGGCCGGGTTCTGCGCTTAGGGCAAGCTTGACTCCGAAGTCGCGTGACGAGAGAAAGGTCTCGATTTTATCCGCAAAGTGATGCGCGGTCACTACGACCTCCTCAACACCAGATGCCGCAAGGGTGCGTATCACCCTCTCGAGCACAGGTACGCCGCCCACCTCGACAAGGGCCTTGGGAATACTGTCGGTCAGGGGGCGAAGCCGGGTGCCAAGCCCGGCTGCAAATACCAGAGCCTTCATTTTCATAGTCCAAAAATAATGAAAATCGGCAGAAAAAGAGTATTTTCGCCGACGATGGAAAGACTTATCTCACTATTCCGCTCTCACTTCGGCGAAGAACCCTCTGAAGTAACAGCTCTTCCTTTGTCCGGCAGTTCGCGCCGGTATTTCCGTATGGCGGCCCGGGGCAGGAGCGCAGTCGCCTGCAAGGGGAGCACCAGGGCGGAGAACGAAGCCTTTTTTGCCATCAGTGCGGCTATGTGCTCCCAGGGTCTGAATGCTCCGAGGGTGCTTGCCGTCAGCCCCGACCGCATGGACTATCTGCAGAAGGACCTTGGCGACTGCCAGCTCTTCGGGGCTCTGGAGAGCGAACTCGCCGACGGAAATTTCAGTCCCGTGAAGATGGGCTGGATACGCAGTACCGTGGCTGCCCTTCCCGCCGTGCAGCATCTCACAGGCAAGGCTCTTGACTGGAGCATCTGCTTCCCCGACAGGGAGTTCAACCGCAGGATGGTCAGCTTCGACCTCAACTACTTCAAGTACGACTTTCTGAAACTCATCACCGTACCCTTCGACGAGATACGCCTCCAGGACGACCTTGACAGGCTCTCCGAAGACGCCCTGAAGCCTTTCGGAGACACGTTTATGTACAGGGATTTTCAGGCACGGAACATAATGATATGCAATTCCGAGCCCTGGTTCATAGATTTCCAGGGAGGGAGAAGAGGGCCCTCGCAGTATGACCTCGCATCCTTCCTGTGGAATGCCGGCACGCATTTCAGCCGCTCCCTCAGAGAGGAACTTGAAGGCATATATTTAGATGCTCTTGACAGGTTCTGCAAGATTGACATCCGGCAATGGGAGCAGGACTACCATACTATGATTCTGCTGCGTCTCCTTCAGGAAGCCGGAGCTTATGGCTATCGCGGAATAGTTGAGCGCAAGTCCCTATTCCTCGAATGCATACCTTCGCTGCTGGGCTTCTTCAGCGAGGTGGGCGACAAGGCCTGCGCACGCTACCCTTACCTCGGAAGCCTTCTGGAGGGCATCTCCGCCCACTGGGACGGAAGCACCCTGATTCCCGAATTCTCAGTCAAATTATGAAACTACTCCTCGTTCTTCTTGTCAGCGGGATTTTCAGCAATTCCCACGACATCACCACCCTCCCCGACTGGGGTCCGTATTCAAAAACCTACAACGGAATCTCTCACGTCGGAGATCTCGACTCAGGGCTGCGGGTGGACTTCTTCCTCTGTTCAGGTCAGTACAGGCGCAGCCGCATAGTGGTTCCGAACGCCCTCTGCGAGTCGGACTGCTATCCATGGGAGGTATCCACCGATCTGAGGCACATCTCCTACAGGCAGGAGATAGAATGGAAGGACAAAGTTTATGTAGATGTCACCTATCACGTGCTCGACAGCAAGACCGTGCTCACCGAGATGCACTGCGTCAACAATTCCGACAAGTCGCAGTACCTGAATCTCAGGAGCGTGGCCTCGCTTAGCTACGACGACAGCAGGCCTGTTGTCAGGGCCACTGGAGCAAAGTCAATACACAGGGCTCTGGACTATACCGACTACGAGCCCTCGGTTCGAAGGCACAACTACAATCTTGTCTATAACGGCTTGGCAAGGGGCGAAGTCCGCGACCCCAACTCTCTTACAGGCAGTGTGATACAGTTCACCGGCAAGGCAGGCGACTCTCTTCGCCTACCCCTTCGCTCCAGCGCAGACGATCTTTATATGAGGTATAAGGCTGCTGAAGGGAGCGTCATTCGCCTCAGTGCCTCGGGCACTCCTTTCGAAGTCAGCGGCACGGGAGAATACACCCTTGTCAAACTCCCGCCCTTCGAGGGAGAACTCTGCCTCTGCTCGCTTTCTGGCGGGGCCGTCTCTATCGACTCTTTCCTTTGCGGAGAAGACATCAGGATAGAGCCAAGTCCGAGAAGACACTCACCTAAACTTACATCCGGCGAGGGGAATGTCCTCATCAAATGGACCGATGTTCCCGACTGGTATGCAATAGCCTGGAACTACCCCCTTTCCGACGTCGTGCGCTACGACGGGTCGGCCTTGGATCTTGTGATTCGCAACCGCTGGATGAAGCCCTATACCGGCAATTCTTCAGACGGAGTGTTCGTATCGGCAGAGCAGAGACCCCTTATGATGAAGGCCCGTTCGGATACGACTCTGTGGAACCTGATATGCAGGGGTTCGAAGGAAGAAGTCGCAAAGGCTGCCGCAGCTTTCCGCAAAGACGAGGCTTCCTTCACCTCCAGGGCCGGTAGCTTCCACCGCGCCGACCCCCGCCTTCTCGAGAAGGCAGAGCCCTACCTTCTTGGAGAGAAACTCATTGAGGCAACGGTACTTACCGATATCGTTTATCCAATCTACACCCAGAAGCAGTACATTCGCCACTTCACCCCCGGAAAGAACTGGAACAGCCTCTATACCTGGGATTCGGGTATGATTGACTTTGCCCTGAACGAGCTAGACCCCGACCTGGCCTTCGAGAATATCAGGGCCTACACTACCGAAGTGGGATGCCAGTCCGCCTTCATCCACCACGGGACTCCCCTCCCCATACAGTTCTTTGCTTATGCCGATATGTGCAGCAAGACCTGCGACGAGGCCCGGATGGAGTTCCTCTACCCCAGACTCAAGCAGTTCTACGACTATATGACGGGGCACAGCGGGTCTTCTACTACACGCCTTCCTTCGAACCTTCTGAGAACCTGGGACTATTTCTACAACTCCGGAGGCTGGGACGATTATCCTCCCCAGTGGTATATGAAGTCACATCCCGAGCTCTATCCCTACATCGCCCCCATGATCTCCACCTCGTGCTACATCAGGGCAGCGAAGATTCTCAGGATGGTGGCATCGAGAATGTCGCTCATAGACGATGTAAAGGCTTATGACAAAGACATCAGGGAGATGTCCAACGCCATTCTTGACAATGCCTGGGACCCTGAGACGGGATATTTCTCATATGTCACCCACGATGCTTCGGGCAAGCCTGAAGGAATCTTCAGAGCAGCCGACGGATCTAACTTCAATATGGGCCTGGACGGGGTGAGCCCCCTGCTGGCCGGTATCGGGAGCCCTGAACAGAAGGAGTCTATGGTAAGCAAAATCTTCTCCAAGGAGCATATGTGGACCCCTTACGGCATCTCTACGGTTGACCGCAGCGCATCCTACTACAGGGTTGACGGATACTGGAACGGCTGCATCTGGATGCCCCACCAGTTCCTGCAGTGGAAGGCCATGCTTGACCTCGGACTTCCCGAAAAGGCGCATCTGATTGCATTCACGGCCCTCGACACCTGGAAAGAGGAGACTTCAGAGAGCTACCAGTGCTACGAGCACTTCTTCGTAGATTCGGGCCGGGGTGCAGGATGGCACAATTTTTCGGGTCTGTCGGCCCCTATGGTATGCTGGTTCAATGCCTGTTTCCGCAAGGGTACTATCTCCACTGGCTTCGACGCTATGATAAACTCGCAGGAATGGGCCTCTGACTGGAGCAGTCTTCGTGCCACACTGTCCTTCGACAAGGATGCTGCCGGAAGAACGGCAGTGGTGGCTGTGTGTATGGCCCCGGCAAAATCTTACAAGGCAAGCGTGGACGGAAAGAGCGCCAGGACCTTCTCGCCTTACGAGGGGCTGGTGTATGTATTCGTCCCCCAGGGACGCAGGAACGCCGAACTGAAGCTGAGCGCCGGGCTCTGACAGGGTCCCGATTTGGGATTTGTCCTGAAAGTGCGTAAATTTGTGGGTTTGTCATATGAAACTATTGTCGCAGATACTGTTCCCCGTTGCCGTTACTCTTACAGTTTCGGCCGCCGCTTTCGGCACGGGCAGCCCCTTTGCCAGCGGAGTGCCTTCGCCGAGGGAGCTTCCTCTGCTGACCGAAGTTTCAGACACCGTCATCTATGACCCCGGGGCATACAAGTACTGGAGAAGAGGGCAGACTCCTCCCGAAGAGATTCCCGACAGCCTTCTGGCTGCATTCCGTGACACCCTCGACCTCGAGGATGCCGCCGACACCCTTCCCAGGCTCCGCGCAAGGGATACCATCAAGGCTCCCGACTCCCTGAGGCTCACCGACCCCTTCAGATACCGTTTCTACGTGGCTCTGGTAGATTCTCTGACCCACGTCGAGACAAGAGATTCGCTGAAGCATTCCTACGATTCGCTCAGGGCCAGTGCAAAGCTGCTCTTCGGACAGGGAGACAGCCTTCTGGCCGCTGCCGACACCCTGCACGCACGAATCGACTCCTTGGACTGGCGAAAACTTGATTCGCTCTATGCCGCCGACTCAACGGCTGCCGCCATTGCAAAGGAACTTGCCTACTACAATTCTCTTGACAGGCGTGCTCGTCGCAAATACGATTACGAGAAGGCTCTGCCCGCCAAGCTGGCAGAAATGGATTCGCTGCGCAAGCTCAAGGAAGACAAAAAGGCCCGCAAGGACAGTATCACAAGGGAAACTCCCCGCATTCTCAGCACCTATGCCCTGCCCGACTCGATGCAATACAAACGCATAATAGCCTGGACCGAAGACAGGGATTTCGGAGATCTCCACCCCTTCGTGCCAGACACCAGCTACCGCCACCATTACTACGACGACTATCCCTGGAGGCGCAAGGATGTAGGCTCTTCGAACCTTGGGGTGGACGGTTCGCCGGTTCAGTACTACAACTTCTTCAAGAGAGAAACAGGCACCGACATTCCCTTCTATGAGGCCCAGCTGCCCTGGGCATTCACGCCTTCGACCGTGCTGCAGTATAACAGCAAGACTCCTCACACCGAACTGGCCTACTACGGGACTCTTCTGAGCGGAGAGGAGAAAGAATCCGACAATCTGCACATCCTGACGACCCAGAACATAACTCCGGAATTTAACTTCACCCTTGCATACGACCGCTTCGGAGGCGAAGGAATGCTCATCAACGAAGCTACCACCAACAAGAACTTCACCGCCAGTGTCAACTGGCTCGGAAAGAAGTATCAGATGAACGGAGGCTATATTTACAATATGGTAAAGAGGGGCGAAAACGGCGGAATCTCTGACAATTACTGGGTCAGGGATACCTCGGTCAACTCCCGTGACATCAAGGTCAACCTGACAAAGGCCGAGTCGAAGATCAAGAAGCACACTTTCTATCTCGACCAGCAGCTGCGCATCCCCTTCAATTTCATTGCCAGGCTCAAGGCGGGCAAGGATACCCTGTTCGTGGCAGATTCAGTAGGGTCAGACATCACCACCGCCTTCATAGGACACAGCAGCGAGTATTCTGCATATTCGCGCAAGTACACCGACCGCATCAGCGACAATGCCGGAAAAGAATTCTACAACAACGTATTCCTGCTTGACCCAGTATCGAGCGCCGACTCGATGCACGTTTCGGTTCTGGACAACAAGGTTTATCTCCGCCTGCAGCCCTGGTCGTCCGAGGCACTGGTATCAAGAATCGACGTGGGCGTGGGAGACTGCCTGCGGGGCTATTACACCCCGAGCCTGACGGACACTACCACTACCAGCCTGAATTCGTTCTATCTGTATGCCGGAGCACGGGGGCAGTACAAGCAATATTTCAGCTGGAATGCCAGGGGGCGCTTTGACCTTCTGGGATACAGCGCCGGAGATTTCAACCTGAAAGCCAGTGCTCAGGCCAGTTTCTTCCCTTTCCGGAGGGCAAAGAAGAGTCCGGTGAATCTTGCCGTTGACTTCGAGACCGGCCTCAAGACACCTTCGTGGTACACCGGACACGTCTATGCCAACCACTACCGCTGGGACAACACCTTCGACAAGGAAAGCGTCACCAAAGTACAGGCAAAGCTTGATATCCCCCACTGGAAAATGAATGCAGAACTGGGTTATGCCCTCCTGTCGGGGAATATCTACTACGACACCCTCGGCCTTGCCCGCCAGAACACAAGGCCTTTGAGCGTACTGAGTGCCTCGCTGCAGAAGAATTTCGTATTCGGAGATCTTGTGCACCTCGACAACCGGGCCCTGCTGCAATTCTCCTCCAACGAAGAGGTACTGCCACTTCCAAGGCTTGCCCTGAACCTCAGATACTATATCGAGTTCCCCGTTCAGAAGTATCCCGACTCCCAGGAGAACGTGATGACTATGCAGATCGGTGTGGACGGGTTGTGGAACACGCGCTGGTACTCCCCTTCCTGGAATCCCAATCTGGGAGTATTCTACAATCAGAACAAGATTCTCTACAACAACGGCCCCGTATTTGACGCATTCGTCAACATACAGTGGAAGAGAGCCTGCATCTTCGTCAAACTCGAGAATGCAGCTATGGGATGGCCGTTGGAAAAGGCCGACTACTTCACGGCAAACCATTATACCTACACCCAGAGGGTGATACGTTTCGGTCTGTTCTGGCCTTTCTACAAGCAGGCCACACGCAACAACTCTGTCGGAGGCCGCTGATGACTGCTTTTTTCAAGGACAAATATGCATTAACGGCCCTGGCGTTCACGCTGACAATCTGCTTTCTGTGCGCAGCCGTATCACTTTACCTTCCGGTAGAAACCTGTTCTCGGGCCCGGGACCTGAGGGCAGCGATAAAGATGAAAAACTATGCCGACACTGCAAGGGGGCTTGTCACAGGCTACAATTACCACCTTCTGGAAAGGTTTGCCGAGGACCGGGATTCGCAAATGGAGATAGTTCTGGGCACTGATTCAGAGGACTGGCTCGACTCTCTGCTCAATGGTCGGATCGATATTGTGGTTGTCCCAGAACAGGACAGCCTGCCTGCGGAAGGCCTATGCCGTTCGATTTCAATCGACGGAATATCCCGCTGGATTACCCGGGATTCCGACTCCGGCCTTGCGAAGGTCCTTGACTCCTGGCTGGAGGAGAGCCTTGCATCCCCGGGAATCGAAGACGTCCGCGAGCAGTTTCTGCACACTTACATCCCGCACAAGAGGGCAAGAACTGGCATAAAATACGAATACCTGAGCCCCTATGATCAGATTATCAAGGCAAATGCCGATTCTATAGGATGGGACTGGAGACTGCTGGCAGCCGTGGTGTATCAGGAATCTAAGTTCAAGATTGATGCCCGTTCCAGACGCGGGGCCGAGGGTCTGATGCAGATGATGCCCCGGACCGCCAGCCATCTTGAGCTCGAGGACGCAGTGAATCCCGCCCTGAGCATTGCTGCAGGAGCAAAGTATCTCAAGACCCTTGAGGGTCTCTACAGCAGTGTTACTCCCTTCCCCGAGGAGAGGTGCAAATACACCCTCGCCGCCTATAATGCCGGACAGGGGCGCATACGCGACTGCATCAACCTTGCCCGCCTGCGCGGGAAAGACATACGCTACTGGGACGAAACAGCCTCGGTCATCCCCGAGATGGGAGATGAGTCAATTCTCGCCGTTGACACCGTCAAACTCGGGATATTCAAAGGATTCGAGACCCAGGCCTACATCCGCAGCGTCCTGAGCGTGTACGAGAGTTTCAGGAAGATTTGTCCCTGACTACAAGAATCGAAAGCTCGTAGAGCAGATACAGCGGCAGCCAAACCACGGCCAGAGTGAAAGGATCTCCTGAAGGTGTTATCAGAGCCGCCACAATCAGCAGTACCACAACTGCATACTTGCGATAATTCTTGAGGAACGACTTGTTCAATATTCCCAGCAGCGACAGTATCCAGGCCAGCACAGGAAGTTCGAAAACGACTCCCATAATGAATACTATTGTAAGGAAGGTCGAAATGTAGGAGTTGAGGGATATCTGGTTTACAATGCCCTGGGCTACCTGATACTGGGTTAGGAAACGGAAAGTCAAGGGGAATACTATGCAGTATCCTATGGCGCATCCTATGAAGAAGAGCAGAGTTCCGCAGAGGAAGGCTCCCCCTACTCCCTTCTTCTCGTTGGGGAAGAGAGCGGGCTTTATGAATCGCCATATTTCGTATATCAGATAGGGGAAGATTATCACCAGCGAGAACCAGAAGGCGGTGCTGATGTGGGTCAGGAACTGACTGGCCACGTTGATGTTTATGATATCCACGTGGAATTCACCCCCGAGGTCAGGCATTATCAGGCTCGACTTGCCGCTGCCGTTGCTCATAAACGACAGGAGCCTGTATATGAAGAAATCGCCCTTGGTGGGACCAAGAACAAAGGAATCGAAGATGTGCGGGATTGCTACAAATACCCCAATAAGGACGATGCCCAGTACTCCTACTATACGGAAAAGGGACGCACGGAGAACATCCAGATGGTCCCAGAAGGACATCTCAGCACTTTCGTCCTGAGAATTCTTTGCTGACATCAGTTATTGTCGCCGTCCTTTTTCTTATCGTCTATCTTGGTGATATCCTGTTCGATATCATTGATTCCTTCCTTGAAGCTGCGTACGCCCTTTCCGAGTCCGCGCATAAGTTCAGGAATCTTCTTTCCGCCAAACAGAAGAAGAATGACAAGGGCAATGATGATTATCTCACCTGCACCGAAGTTCTGGAAAATCAGGAGTGCTTTCATAATTCAAGTGTCGAGTTACCCTGCAAAGATAATCAATAATTTTCGTCATTGAAACGGGTCAGGATATCCATATGCATATAATTATCCCGCCTTTGCGGCTTTTTGTGCAAGATGATGTAATCCGCGAGAGTATTTACCGCCCTGTGTGACTGCATATCCGAATGCTGCGAAATAAGTATGTCCACCACCCCGTCCTTGAGCATCTCAAGATTCTTGTCTAGGTCGTCGAATCCTATTACCCTGCGAGCGGGAAGCGGATGGCTGCCGAGGTAATTCCGGATGAGGTGGATTCGGGAATTGAACATCACCACGAAACGGATGTCGGGATGCTCGGAGAAGAAAGCTTCGAGAATCGCATCGACCGAGTCCTTGTCCGAGGGGTCGATGAAGATGTTGTGGATACGGCAGGACGGGAAATGGTCGGTTATGTAGTCGTTGAAGCCCGCACGTCTGCTGACTGTAGGATCGGACTGCCGTGAGCGATCCCTCTGGATACGGACTACGGCTATCTCATCTACGCTCTCGACGGGGCAGCGCTCGGTAAGAAGGCAGGCGCACAGATAACCGCTCTTGTACATGGGCATCCCGAAGTAGGCAAAATAGCCGTCATCCTCGAGTTTAGAATCGACATAGACATAGGGGATATCCTTTGACTGAAGGGCATTCACAAGCTTGGTGCTCCCCCTGAGGAACAGAGGGGCAAGGACTACCCCCGAAGGCTGCGAGGCGAGAAGTTCAGCAGCAGCTTCGTCGAAGGAGACGGGGTCGTACTGGTCGTAGAGAAACTTCTGCACGTGTATTCCCAGAGCCTCGGCTTCGGCTCCTCCCTTATCGAAACCCTGGGCTATCTTCTCCCAGTATTCGCCGGACTCATAGCGAGGCAGAAGCAGGGCTATCATCCTCGGGGTACGGGTTGCAAGCAGGGACGCATACAGATTGGGCTCATATCCGAGTTCCTTCACCGCCTTGCGAACCTTCTCGGCACTTGCTGCCGAAACCTCACCACGGTTATGCAGGACCCTGTCAACCGTGCCTTTGGACACGCCGGCACGCCTTGCGACATCAACAATTGTAATCTTTCCGTCCACTCCTTTCATTTCCTTGAAAATAGCATTGGCAACAAAGATAGCATTAATTTCGTGAACGAGCACGAAAAGCGCGTTCATTTCTTAATCTCAATGATAATTACTATCTTTGTCTATTCGTAACTATTTTTCAGGCTAACTATGGCAAAAGTTGTAACTCTCGGAGAAATAATGCTCCGGCTCAGCCCTCAGGGCAACGACAGATTCATTCAGACAGAAGCTTTCCGTATCATTCCGGGAGGTGGCGAAGCAAACGTGGCAATCAGCCTTGCAAATTACGGCCACCAGTCGTGCTATGTCTCAAAGCTTCCCGACCACGAGATAGGACAGATTGCAGTTAACGCACTGCGCCGCTATGGGGTGGACACCGCTTTCATCGCAAGGGGTGGCAACAGAGTGGGTCTGTACTACGCCGAGACAGGTGCATCTATGCGCCCTTCGAAAGTCATTTATGACCGTGCCCATTCAGCCATTGCCGAGGCTGAACCTGGCGATTTCGATTTCGACAAGATTATGGAGGGTGCCGCCTGGTTCCACTGGTCCGGGATAACCCCCGCCATCTCCGACAAGGCCGCCGAGCTCACCAGGCTGGCCTGCGAGGCAGCAAAGAGGCACGGAGTCACCGTGTCGGTCGATCTCAACTTCCGCAAGAAGCTCTGGACCTCGGAGAAGGCCATTTCTGTGATGAAACCCCTTATGAAATATGTTGATGTCTGCATCGGTAACGAAGAAGACGCGGCACTCTGCCTCGGATTCAAGCCCGATGCCGATGTCGAAGGCGGAAAGACCGACGCAGCCGGATACGAAGGAATATTCAAGCAGATGGCCCAGGAGTTCGGCTTCAAGTATGTCGTTTCTACCCTCCGCGAGTCGTTCTCCGCTACCAGAAACGGCTGGAAAGCCCTCATCTACAACGGCAAGGAGTTCTACCAGTCGAAGAGATACGAGATCGACCCCATCATCGACCGTGTCGGCGGTGGTGATTCGTTCTCGGGAGGACTCATCCACGGTATGCTCAAGTACGAAGGAGACCAGGCCAAGGCTCTGGAGTTTGCGGTTGCCGCATCTGCCCTCAAGCACACCATCAACGGCGACTTCAACCTCGTCAGCGAAGCCGAAGTGCTCAGCCTTGCCGGCGGAAATGCAAACGGACGTGTTCAGAGATAAACCTAATATATAATATGGCAAAATATGACAAGATGGCGGTTCTGTCCGCTATGAAGGAGACAGGAATAGTCCCCGTTTTCTACCACAAGGATCTTGAGACTGCCAAGAACGTAGTCAAAGCTTGCTACGAGGGAGGCATCCGCGCCTTCGAATTCGCCAACAGGGGCGACTTTGCCCAGGAGATTTTCGGCGAGCTCGTCAAATTCGCCGAGAAGGAGCTGCCCGGAATGATTATGGGAATAGGCAGCGTTGTCGATCCCGGCACTGCAGCCCTCTATCTCCAGCTTGGCGCCAACTTCGTAGTCGGCCCCCTCTTCAACCCCGAAATCGCCCCTATCTGCAACCGCAGGCTTGTTCCCTATTGCCCCGGATGCGGCACCGTATCCGAGGTCGGAAGGGCCCAGGAGATGGGATGCGACGTCTGCAAGGTCTTCCCCGGCGACGTGCTCGGACCCGCATTCGTGAAGGGTCTGCGCGCTCCTATGCCTTGGAGCCAGCTGATGGTTACCGGTGGTGTCAAGCCCACAAAAGAGAATCTTGAAGGGTGGTTCAAGGCCGGTGTCACCTGCGTCGGAATGGGCAGCAACCTCTTCCCCAAGGATGTCATCGCCGCCGGCGAGTGGAGCAAGATTTCCGAGCTGTGCCGCGAGGCTCTCGATATCGTCAAATCCGTTAAACAATAAATTATGTCAACACAAAAGAAACTGATGACCAACTGGCGCTGGTGGTTATGCTCGCTGCTCTTCGTGGCAACGACCGTGAACTATCTCGACCGTCAGGTACTCTCGCTCACTTACGAGGAGTTTATCAAGCCCGAGTTCCATTGGACTGATGCCAATTACGGAACCATCACCTCTTTCTTCTCCATCTTCTACGCCATTGCCTGTCTGTTTGCCGGCAAGTTCGTTGACTGGATGGGAACCAAGAAAGGCTACCTGATTGCCATCGGAGTATGGTCTGCAGGCGCCTGCCTCCACGCTCTCTGCGGAATGGCTACCTGCTGGATTGAAGGTATTGACTCTGTTGCCGCAATGCGCGCCATCGAAGCCGGTTCGAACATTGCCCTGGCCGTCTCGACCACATCGGTGTATCTGTTCCTGCTCTGCCGCGGAATCCTGGCCCTCGGTGAGGCCGGAAACTTCCCTGCAGCCATCAAGGTAACAGCCGAGTACTTCCCCAAGAAAGACCGCGCCTTCGCCACATCCATCTTCAATGCCGGTGCATCGGTAGGTGCTCTCGCAGCTCCTCTGGCAATCCCGCCTCTGGCACAGGCTCTGGGCTGGGAATGGGCATTCATCATCATCGGTGCCCTCGGATTCATCTGGATGTTCTTCTGGGCATTCATGTACGAGAAGCCCGAGAACAGCAAGCACGTCAACGAAGCTGAGCTCGAGTACATCCATCAGGACGACGAAGCCGAAGCTGCCGAGAAGGCCGCCGAAGCTGCGGCTGCTGCCGGCGAGCCCAAGATTTCTCTGGCCAAGAGCTTCACCTTCCGCCAGACCTGGGCTTTCATCGTGGGTAAGTTCTTCACCGACGGAGTCTGGTGGTTCTTCCTGTTCTGGGCACCTTCTTACTTCAGCAACCAGTTCAATGCTCCTGCCACTTCCTTCCTTGGACAGGCTCTTATTTTCACCCTCTATGCCATCGTTACGGTAGTATCGATCGGAGGTGGATATCTCCCCAAGATATTCGTTGAGAAGAAGGGTATGAACCCCTACGCCGGACGTATGAGAGCTATGCTTATCTTTGCATTCTTCCCTCTCTGCGCACTGCTTGCACAGCCTCTCGGAGTTCATTTCAACAATCCCTGGTGGCCGGCCATTCTGATTGGTCTTGCAGCTGCAGGACATCAGGCCTGGAGCGCCAACCTCTTCTCCACCATCGGAGATATGTTCCCGAAGAGCGCAATCGCCACCATCACCGGAATCGGTGCAATGGCCGGCGGTGTAGGTTCTATGATTATCCAGAAGGTTGCAGGTAACCTCTTCACCTATGCCGAGACCCAGGGTGCAGCATTCTCCTTCCTCGGCTTCGAAGGCAAGCCTGCAGGCTACTTCATCGTAT
This sequence comes from Bacteroidales bacterium, assembly GCA_029009115.1. Taxonomy (GTDB): domain Bacteria; phylum Bacteroidota; class Bacteroidia; order Bacteroidales; family UBA932; genus Cryptobacteroides. The sequence goes on from JAQXJU010000002.1 coordinate 14,079, forward strand.
TCTGCTTCTGCGGTATCGCTTACCTTCTCGCCTGGAGC
>JAQXJU010000003.1 GCA_029009115.1 Bacteroidales bacterium
TCCCCTCTCAACAGCAATTTCGGGTTCAACGATGCCAGCCTAATATTCTGCTCTACCATCCCTGTCTCCGACATATAGAGTATGCTCTTGGCAATCTGTTCTGCTGTGGTTGTCTTCCCGCACCACTTGGCTCCTTCTATGAGAACAGCACCTTTCCCGGCTAACTTGCGCTGTATCAGACCATCTGCAACCCTATTCTTATATACTTTTTCCATATGGAGTCTTCTTTATAGCAACAACAAAGATACGAATAATCTATCTTGTTCACCCGTTTGGCCAAAAATTATTCACCCATTTGGCCAATATTTATTCCGGCATTTGGCCAATATTTGTCCCCCCCCCAGGCTGACGGCAGTGGCAAGGTGAAGGCGTTCGATGAGCGCGGACTTATCGGCGAAGGCACTCACGAGCGGTTCATCATCGACGTTGAGAAGCTTTAGGAGCAAGGCGGAAAACAAGTGAACTGCGAAGAGATGAGTAATCAATTTCCGCAACTGATGATTCTGAGAACCTGCAGCGTGCCGGCATATTCAGTTCCGAATTCGGAAGCGCAGCCATCGATCTGACTGACTTCCAGTTCTGCGTCGGTGGACCACTCGGCAGCCCCTGACTCATTGTATCTCTGCTGGAGATAACCTGACTTGTCAATGACCCAATAATCCTTGTCTCCGTTTTCCGGACGGAACTTGCGAACTTCCTGGCTGAAGGTGATCCTGCCTTTGATGACTGTGCCGGGATTCGCACTGAAACCGCAGTCTTCAACCGACCTGGAGTATTCGAGAACAAGGCTGCCTTTCTGCAGGATTAGGCTGTCCGGGGTCAGTTTGACTATTGAGAGGGTGTCCGAGAATTCTCCGCTGACGCCGTTGCCAATGCTGAGGCCGTGAAGGATGATGCTTTCTTTTTCAAGTTCCCAGCGGTCATAGCGGAGGGTTGCCATATTAACAGACCTTGCGCTTCCGTCGGCCTTGAGTTCCACTCCTTGCACTATGTGAGAACCCGGAATGGGCTGAACCCATATACCGCAGAGTTCTTCTTTCTGGGATTTCGGTGAGCAGGAGGTCAGAGATACTGCCGCCGCGATGCATAACGTTGCCGGGATTGCAGCAGCGAGGAGTTTCGGATACTTCATTGCGATTATGATTTTGCTTGATTGTCAGACGGCCTTTTTCATGCAATTAATATGCCTTAAGCTGTCTCCAGCGAAATAGTCAATCACCCCGCCAGAATTCCGATGGCAATAGAAGAACTTAATATTTAACGTGAGTTCGACGAATTGCAACTAAAAGAGAGACAGTTGAATGCCGTCCACAAAGAGTTTGGAGAAGAGGTCCTTGCAGATATATCCCTTATCTCCGACCAGTTTGCCGAAAATCTGTTCGATGAAGGATTTGTTACGCAGGGGCTCGCGGTCATCGACATTGCCCGGCGTGAGCATGAAATTCAAGAGGTCGCCCTTCTCGTTGCAGATGAGATGCAGCTTGAAGCCGTAGAACCTGCATTCCCGTGGGATTCACTCCGATAAAGGGAGAAACTGTTCTCAATGCCATCCGCATCTACCGCTGCTTCTGAGGACTTTGCTCTTTTAATAATTATTGCGTTATTTGAAGACGCTATTTCGGTATTTGTAACTATCAATGTACCGAAATAGCTTATTTTTGCTGAACTATAACCAATAATTTTATGAAAGACCAATCCAAGAAACAGTTTATCCTGTCTATGGTGATGCTCGGAGCGCTCTACTTCGTCTTCGGGCTCGTGTCCTGGGTCAACTCAGTTCTGGTTCCCTACTTCAAGGTAGCCTGTGAACTGCAGAGCGAATTCCAGGCCTATCTTGCGCAGTTTGCCTTCTATATCGCCTATCTGGTGATGACCATCCCGGCATCGGTCCTGCTGAACCGCGTCGGGTATAAGAAAGGGGCACTGATAGGGCTCTGGATTCTGGCTATTGGAGCCTTCCTCTTTGTCCCTGCCGCCAATATGAGGACCTACAATATGTTCCTCGTCGCACTGTTTACGATGGGAACGGCTCTTGCCATACTCCAGACCGTGGCCAATCCTTTCGTCACGATTATCGGTCCCATCGAGAGTGCCGCACAGCGCATAAGCATAGTAGGTATCTGCAACAAGTTTGCGGGAATTCTCGCTCCCATCATCTTCTCGGCAGTGGTTCTTGCTCCGCAGAAAGCAAAGATGGATGCCATCCAGAGCGGCCTGCTTACAGGTGACGCCAAGGATGCCGCCCTTGCAGACCTCCTGCACGGAGTCATTCCTCCCTATGTGATTCTGGGAGTGTTCCTGCTGATTTTCGGGGTAATCTTCTACAAATCTTCGATCAAGGACATCAACCCCGGCAAAGATTCTGCTTCCAAGGGCAGCGAAGAGGGCCGCAAGTCCATTCTTGCATACCCTTATCTGGTACTCGGAGTGCTGGCCCTGTTCTGCCACCTCGGAACACAGGCCCTGAGCATCAACACCATCCAGGGCTTCGCAAACGGATTCGGTATGGAATCTCCCATCCCCTTCCCCTCTCTGACCCTCGCCTGCACTATGCTGGGATACTTCATAGGGGTCATTCTCATCCCCAAGTACATAAGCCAGCAGAGGATGCTTCAGGTTGTCACCGTCCTCATTACCATCCTTTCGGTCCTGGTCTTTGTACTTCCTGAGAACATTGCCATATGGTGCCTTGTGCTTATGGGTATTCCCAACTCTGTAGTGTATGCAGGAATCTGGCCTCTCGCCATCCACGATCTCGGAAAGTGGACCAACCTCGGAAGCGCCATTCTCGTTATGGCTCTCTGCGGAAGTGCAATATTCCCTCTGGTCTATGCAGCCATTGCTGACGCGAGCTCGCTGCACGCAGCATACTGGATTCTCATCCCTGCCGCAGTTTATATGGTATTCTATGCCTTCTTCGGCTACAAGATTAACAAATGGTGCAAGAAATGACAACACTCATCAAAAACGGCAAGGTCGTTTTCCCCAGCGGGGTCAAGACGGCTTCCATACTAATTAAGGACGGTAAGATTGCGCAGATTGGAGACATTAGCGCAGCTGCCGACGAGGTCATTGACGCAGAAGGTTCTTTTGTCTGCCCCGGATTCATCGATATGCATACCCACGGAGCCGGCGGAAGCGACTTTATGGACGGAACCGTCGAGGCCTATCTGACCGCTTCGAAGATGCAGGCCCGTCACGGAGCCACCCTTGTGTATCCCACTACCTTGACATCTTCCAATGAGGAACTCTTCGATTCGTTCGAGACCTACCGCAAGGCAGTAGAAGCCAATACCGAGGGTGCCCGTTTTGGAGGAATGCACCTCGAAGGACCTTACTTCAACCCTGCCCAGGCCGGCGCCCAGGACCCCAGGTACCTGCGTTGCCCCAACGATCCAAAGGAGTATGAGGAGATAATGCAGAAGGCCGACGGAATACTCAAGAGATGGAGTTTCGCTCCCGAGCTTGAGGGTGCACCCCAGTTTGCCGCTGCCATCCGCAAGAGGGGAATTCTCGCATCGATAGGCCATACCAACGCCACCTTCGACGAGTGCGAGGCCGCATACGAGAGCGGGGCTTCGCATATGACCCACTTCTTCTCCTGTATGAGTTCGATACGCCGCGAGAGGGGAATACGTATCCCCGGAGTCATCGAGTTCGGACTTTTCCAGAAAGGAATGAGCATAGAGATTATCGCCGACGGCATTCACGTTCCGAAGAACCTTCTCAGGCTTGTGCTCTCCGTCAAGGGAGTTGACAAGATTGCCCTTGTCACCGATTCGATGCGCGGAGCCGGTATGCCCGACGGACCCAGCATTCTCGGAAGTCTGAAGGACGGTCAGGCCTGCATGATTGGCGAAGGAGTCGCCTGGATGCCCGACTACACCTGCTTTGCAGGCAGTGTGTGCACCTGCGACCGTCTCGTGCGTACTATGATGAACATCGCCGGATGTTCGGTTACCGATGCCGTGAGGATGATGACAGAGAATCCTGCCCGTATGATGGGAATCTACGACCGCAAGGGCTCGATTGCCCCGGGCAAGGATGCCGACCTCGTCATCTGGAATGGTGACGTACACATTCAGAGAACAATAATTAACGGTAATACAGTTTACAATGCTGACTAAAGAATTTAAGGTTGACAACCTCACAGTCAAGAAGTATGATACCCGCGACGCAATGGGTGAGGCCTCAGGAAAGGAAACCGCGGAGTATCTCCGCAAACTCCTCTCACGCAAGGATGAGGTATGGATTATCTTTGCTGCAGCTCCCTCGCAGAACGAGTTCCTTGCCACTCTGGCCGCAGAGCCCGGTATCGACTGGGGTCGTGTCCACGCCATCCATATGGACGAGTATGTAGGTCTCCCCAAGAGCCATCCTGCCGGATTCGGCAACTTCCTTGACCGTACCATCTGGTCAAAGATTAACCTTGCTTCGATTGACTACATCGGACCCGAGCGTGACCCCGAAGAGTCCATCAAGGCTTACAACAAGATTCTCGAAGAGCATCACATCGACATCTGCCTTATGGGTATAGGCGAGAATGGTCACATTGCCTTCAACGATCCTCACGTGGCCGATTTCAATGACCCTGCCAGAATCAAGAAGGTTGACCTCGACCTCACCTGCCGCACCCAGCAGGTTCACGACGGATGTTTTGCTACTCTTGAGGAGGTTCCTGAGTATGCAATGACCCTGACCATCCCCACTCTCTTCGCCTGCGACAAGCTCGTATGCGTGGTCCCTGCCCCCACAAAGGCAAATGCGGTCAAGGCAACTCTCTACGGACCAATCTCGGAGGCTTGCCCTGCCAGTATTATGCGCCGTCATAAAGATGCCACTCTCTATGTCGATGCCGACAGCGGTAAGTATATAGAGTAATATGAGAAAACTATACAACTTTCTATTGGCGACTGTGATACTGCTTTCGGGCAGTGTCACAGCTTTTGCTTTTGATATCCGCTGTATGCATATCGATATGCGTACGGAAGTGATGACTATCGATGCCCTCAAGAAACTTGCCGACAAGGCCGCTCAGGGAGGTATCAATGCTATTATGATGGAGTGGGAGGCAACATTCCCCTTCGAGGAGAATTCCACCATCTGCAATGACGAGGCCTATACCCGCGATGAGGTCAAAGAGTTCGTAAGCCACTGCGCTTCGCTCGGTATCGATGTGATTCCCCTGCAGAACTGCTTCGGACACTCCGAGTACATACTCCGTCACGAGAGATATGCTTCAATCCGCGAGAGCAAGAAGGATTTTTCGCAGGTATGCCCCAGCGAAGTTGAAAAAGCAAAGAAAATCTTCCGCAGCATCTTTGCCGAGATTGTGGCCTTGCACCCTTCTAAGTATATCCACATCGGAGGAGACGAAACCCGCCTTCTGGGAGTCTGCAAAAAATGCGCTTCAAAGGTGAAGAAAGATGGCAAGTCCAAGCTTTTCTGCGACTATGTGATAGCTATGTGCGAACTTGCGCGCGAGTTCGGGAAGACCCCCATCATCTGGGCCGACATTCTTACCAAATACCCCGAACACGCCGACCGTCTGCCCAAGGACCTGATTCTCCTGGACTGGAACTACGGCTGGGACATCAACAAATTCGGGGATTTCCGCAAAATAGCATCTGCTGGATTCCCTATGTGGGGAGCCCCTGCGCTGCGCTCTAGCCCAGACGATATACATACCACGCAGTGGATGAAGCACTTCAATAACCTCCGCGACTATGTACCCTTCGTTCGCGACCTTGGTTTCAAGGGAATAGTCGAGACTTCCTGGTCCACATCAGGAGTCTATGGCTATATCTACAGTGCTCAGTCGCAGGCTTTCGAGATTCAGCCCGTTCGTCAGGTCTATCCCCTCTCGGCCTTCGGGATACTCCAAGCTGCTTTCTGCGAGGCAGCATCGTCCGACAAGCCCTTCGAACCCGAGGATTTCATACGCCGTTACTGCAGCAGCAACTACGGTTTCGACAGTGAAGGGCAGGATGCTATGCTCGCCTACTTCAATCTGCGCCAGAGCGTCATTCCCCTTACCAAGCCTAGCGAGATAGAACTTGAACTCTCGGATAGCGAGGCTGTTCTGAGTCGCCTGGCCTCGCTGAAACCCAAGGCCAACAAAGAAGAAATCGAGCACTTCCGCCTTATGCTTGCAATCAGGGTCAATTACCTGAAGTTCAGGTTGATAGAGTCCGAATACGAATCTTCTTCCTTCAAGGCATCCGACAAGGCTCGCCTTGCCTCGGCTCTCAAACCCGTCCTGAAGGAAACCCTCTCGCTTCAGAAGCGCTTCTGCAAACTCAACGAAGGATATCTGAAGCATCCTGAAAGGGCCTTCAACGACTGGACCTATATTGGGCATATGAAGAATATTCTCAGGAATCTTGAAAACAGGATATGAAGAGGATATATACGTTGTTTTCGCTCCTGGCTCTGAGCCTTGTTCTCTGTTCGCCATCCTGCTCGAAGGAAAGCGGAAAGGGCGGAAGCAGTTGGGACGAAATCAACGGCAGTCTCGGCCAGGGCGACGGAATAAAGGTTCCCGATTCGGCCTACTTGACAGCAGGATGCACTGAACGCAACAGACAGACAGCCGAGGAATGGAGGGCTGCAGCATGCCACAAGAATACACGGAATGCAGCCTGGGTGTACACTGCGATGGTTACAAAGTATGCCGATGCTCCCGAAAAGCTTGCAGCCCGTCTTCAGGTCCTCGGGTTCAGGGATGTGTACCTGAGCTGCCCCAAGACTATGTATGACAACGCCGACAAGTGGCTCAAAACCTTTGTCAGCTGCTGCCATTCGGCATCGATGAAGGTGCACGCCGTCAGGATCTCCTCTAACGAACTGCTGCTCAACCCTTCGGATGTCTTGAAGGAGGTTGCGATCATTAGCGGCTACAACTCCAAGGTTTCACAGGCCGAGCGTCTTGACGGCATCGCCGCCGACCTTGAGGTTCATATCGCAAAGGAAGGAAGAGTCCCCGGACTGGCTTATGCCTGGAATTCCTCAACCGGATACGGAGTTGGGAAAGACAACGACCAGCTTCTCAGGCTCGGACTGGAGGTTCTCGACAAGGCCTCCAAGGCTTGCAACGAGGCCAATCTGCAGCTTTCAGAGGCCATATCCTACGCGTATCAGAGCCATTTCGATACAGGAGATCTCAGTTACGGAAGCACTCCTCAGTTCCTGTCTTCGTGCCAATGGGTCTCTATTATGGCTTATCTCTCCACCAAGGAGTCGATCTGGCAGAAGAGCGAGCCCATACTCAAAGCTGCCGACAGGGGAGCCTCGGTGTCCATAGCTTACAAGACTGCCGTCAATAATGTTGACAGTCCTTCGCTGCAGCCCAAGGGCTGGGACTATCTCCTTGAGACATCCCGCTATCTGAACACCAATGCCCTCACATACAGGGCCTATCGTGGGATAGATGTGTTCACTTACGAGGGACTTGAGAATATGTGGCTTGCGCAATAGAGCGGAATTTGTTAATTTCGCCTGTTATGTTGACAATACCTGCAAGTAAAGACAGGGCAGTCAGGCAGGAGATATCCTGTCTCAATTGGCCCGACAAATTCCCTTACAAACCCCTTGTATCATTCAGTGCCTGGCACGACGGAGGTACCCTGCACCTGAGTTTCGAGGTGTCAGAGCAGTCGGTCAGGGCCGAAGAGGCTACGGCGGGCAATGCTGTTTTCCGCGATTCCTGCGTGGAATTCTTCATCAAGCCCGATGCCGGCGACCCTCACTACTACAACTTCGAGTGGAATGCCATAGGAACCCTTTACCTCGCATGGAGGACGGGTCGGAAGGACCCCGAGAATGCTCCTGCAGAGGTTCTCTCGAAGGTCAAGGCAGTATCTTCGCTGGGTAACGCTCCATTCAGCGAACGCAAGGAGCAGACATCCTGGAGGCTCGATATAGACATCCCCGCAGAGGCCCTCTGGCATCAGGGACTTAGCAGCTGGAGCGGACTTCACGCCAGTGCCAATCTCTACAAGTGCGGCGATTCTCTATCGGTTCCTCACTATGTTACCTGGGCACCCATAGCTACAGAAAATCCCGATTACCACAGACCCGAATTCTTTGTCCCCGTGGATTTCGAATAGGCTATGGTAGTCAGACAGGAAAACTTCGACCTGACGGCGCACAACACCTTCCGAATGAAGGTCAAGTGCGCCCTTTGGGTAGAATATGACAAGGCTTCGGACCTTATGGAGATGGATTTCGATTCCTTCCCCAAGCCTGTATTCCATATCGGAGGAGGAAGCAATCTGCTCTTTACCGAAGATTTTCCGGGTACCGTACTTCATTCTAAAATCAACTACATCAAATACGCCGACCTCGGACTTCCGGACGTTCCTGTGATGGTAGGAGCCGGAGTCTGCTTCGATGACTTCGTGGCCAACACCTGCAGCTACGGGCTGTGGGGCGCCGAGAACCTGTCCCTGATTCCGGGAGAGGTAGGAGCCGCCGCCGTACAGAACATAGGAGCCTATGGCGCGGAGGTCTGCGATATTATCTCCGGAGTGGTATGCTACGATACTCTTGAGCGAAAGAAATGCACATTCAAGGTCTCGGAGTGCCGATACGGCTACCGCGATTCCATGTTTAAGGATCCTGAACTGAAAGGGCGTTACATAGTGACAAGCGTACTTTTCCGCCTGTCGCGAACCCCTGCCCCGAGGCTTGAATACAAGGGCCTGAAAGAACTCTTCGAAGGCAAGTCCTCGCCCAGCCCTCAGGAAATCCGCGATGCCGTCATTGGAATAAGAAAGGCCAAACTGCCCGACCCGGCCCAAATCGGAAGCGCCGGTTCGTTCTTCAAGAATCCTGTAGTGACCGCGGCCCACTTTGCCCAGATAGCCCAAGGCTATGACTTTGTCCCCCACTTTGTGCTTGACAACGGATTCGTCAAGGTTCCTGCCGCCTGGATGATAGAACAGTGCGGCTTCAAGGGTGCATCCTATGGAGGGGCATCGGTGTATGAGAAGCAGCCTCTGGTTATAGTCAATACCAACTCCGAAGCTACCCCCGAAGAGGTGATGGCTCTTGAGACGCAGATAGTTACTGCGGTTTTAGAAAGATTCGGGGTTGATCTTCATCCTGAAGTAGAACATATATGAGTACTTTCGTCATTGAAGGCGGCAGGCGCCTGAGCGGTGAAATCCGTCCCCAGGGCGCAAAGAATGAGGCCCTGCAGGTAATCAGTGCGGTGCTGCTTACCTGCGAAACAGTCCGTATCACCAATATCCCCGAGATTCTGGATGTACGCAATCTGATAGAACTCCTCGAGGGTATGGGCGTCAGTGTCGAAAGGCACTCCAAAGGAGATTACAGTTTCAAGGCATCGGCCATTAACGAATATTACATCCACAGCGATGACTTCGTCCGCCGTTGTGCCCGCCTGCGCGGCTCGGTTATGGTAGTGGGTCCTCTGCTGACTCGTTTCGGCGAGGCTTACTTTCCCAAGCCCGGGGGTGACAAGATAGGCCGCAGAAGGGTGGACACCCATATCGACGGCTTTATGACCCTTGGGGCCGACTGTTCCTACGACTCTTCGCTCAGGGCATACCGCCTGCGCAGCGACGGCTCCCTCGTCGGAAAGTATATGCTTCTCGACGAGGCTTCGGTTACAGGTACTGCGAATATAGTTATGGCGGCAACCCTCGCGAAGGGAACCACCACCATCTACAACGCTGCCTGCGAACCCTATGTGCAGCAGCTCTGCAAGATGCTTGTGAGTATGGGTGCCGATATTTCGGGCATAGGCTCGAACCTCCTTACCATCAAGGGAGTTGAATCGCTGCACGCAGCATCGCACACTATCCTGCCAGATATGATTGAGGTAGGTTCCTTTATAGGTATGGCCGCCATTACCCAAAGTGAAATCACCATCAAGGACGTTTCGTTTGACAATCTCGGCATTATCCCCGAATGCTTCAGGCGCCTTGGGATAAGACTCGAACGCAGGGGAGACGACATCTATGTTCCCTCACAGGAAAGCTATCAGATAGAGTCTTTCATAGACGGTTCAATTATGACCATCTCCGATGCCCCCTGGCCGGGACTCACCCCTGACCTCCTGTCGGTGATGCTTGTGGTGGCAACCCAGTGCAAGGGCAGCGTCCTCATCCATCAGAAGATGTTCGAGAGCCGTCTCTTCTTTGTTGACAAACTCATAGATATGGGAGCCCAGATTATTCTGTGCGACCCCCACCGAGCCGTAGTCATAGGTCACGACCATAGAATCGTGCTCAAGCCCAGCCATATGGTATCGCCCGATATCAGGGCCGGAATCGCTATGCTTCTTGCAGCAATGTCCGCCAACGGCGTTTCTGAAATTGACAATATCGAGCAGATTGACCGCGGATATGAAGACATTGAGGCCCGCCTTAATGCTCTCGGGGCAAAGATTTATCGTAAGGAATAAAGAAAGTAAATGCCAGGCAAAACAATACTTATTGTAGCGTTTTCTGCTCTCTTGCCTTTGGCACTATGGTCCCAGGACCTCCCCGAAGTTCAGCCTGACACCCTCAATGCAGCTGTCGTTGAGGCCGACGAGGCTGTTCGCAGGGCTGTTACCCAGACCAGTCTCAAGCGTATCGAAGCCTCCGACATTGCCAGGGCTTATGCCACCTTCGGCACTCCTGACCTTATCAAGATACTCCAGCAATTGCCTGGGGTTGCCTCTGGAACAGAACTGATGAGCGGCCTGTATGTCCGCGGAGGAGACGGTTCGGACAACCTCTATCTTCTTGACGGTGTGCCTATGTATCAAGTCAGCCATCTGATAGGTCTCTTCTCATCATTCAATACCGATATGGTCGAGGGAGTGGACTTCTACAAGGGAGGTTTTCCCGCCCGTTTCGGGGGGAGGCTTTCGTCGGTGGTTGACGTTGGCATTCGCGAGGGAGGCTACGACGCCTGGCACGGGAGTGCCTCGCTCGGAATTACAGACGGACGTCTTCAGTTCGACGGGCCCATCGTAAATGGAAGGACCTCGCTCAATGTCGGAATCCGCAGAACTTGGACGGATATCATCAAATCCGCTGCAATGCCCTTCATAGGCGACCCCCTCTCGGAAGAGATGACAAGAGATTCGAACTACGATTTCACCGACTTCAATCTCAAGCTCACGCACAGGCTCGCCCCCGGGAGCAAACTGATACTCTCTGCCTACTACGGTCACGACCTGGCAGATGCTCTGATTGCGATGGAAGAAGGTGATACTCAGAGTAGTACGGATATGGACCTGCGCTTTCGCCTGCGCTGGGGCAATACCCTGGGTTCCCTTCGCTGGGAGCATCGCTGGAACGATAATCTTTTGATGGATGCCCAGATATTCCATACCCGTTATTCCTCGGATATGAGGTTTATCACCGACATCTTCAATTTCTACCGCTCAGAAGGCGAATCCCTTGCGGTCGGCAGTTCTTCCGGCACGAGCGGTAGTTCATCCGTCCATCTGGACGAGCACAATCTGTCGAGAGTCTATGACACCGGAGCCTTCCTGCACTTCTACTGGGGGAAATACTCGCGGCATAATCTTCGCTTCGGGACCGAAGCGGTGCTGCACACCTACGACCCTTCACGCAGTGCCAATATGTTGTTCAAAAACAACGGAGAGGAGGCTCTTTCCGACGACTCCTCACAGTCGAAGAACTATCGTGGTGCCGATATCTCGATTTTTGGCGAGGATGAGATATCCTTCACCGACAGGTTCAAGATGAATCTGGGACTGAGGGGGTCCCTGTATCTTGTCGGTGGAACGGCATATCCGAGGCTCGAACCCAGGTTATCTACCCGTTTCATTGTCACCGACAAACTGGCTCTCAAGGCATCGTATTCGGCAATGAACCAGTTCACACATCTGGTGGCTGCAACCTACCTCGACCTTCCGACCAACCTGTGGATGCCATCCACTTCCAAGATTCGTCCTATGCACGCCGACCAGGGTGTACTGGGCGCCGAATACAGCTTCTCGCGCAATCTAAGTCTCGATGTGGAATGCTTCGGAAAGTATATGACACATATATATGAATATACCGGTGTCAACAGTATGCTTCCGCAGATTGATGAGTGGGAGAGTGTATTCAGCGAAGGCCGAGGGCGTGCGTATGGTGCCGAATTCAGCCTTGAATACCGCAGGACGAACTACCAGGCGGCTCTCTACTACACCCTTTCTAAGAGCGAACGTCTTTTTCCTGCCGCCTACTTCGACTGGTATCCCGACCGTAACGACAATCTCCATCGTCTTACTCTCACCGCCTCGTGGAGGTTTTCGCGCAAGTTTGAGCTATATGGCGGCTGGACCTTCCACACCGGCAACCGTTTCACGGGCAAGACTGCCGTTGTATGGGACGACAACTATGTCAAGTATGAGATATACGACAGCCCCAACAGTTTCAGTCTGCCGGCATATCACAGGCTCGATTTAGGTTTCAACTGGCATCACAAGACACGTCGCGGCGGTGAGCGCACCTTCAATATCAGTGTCTATAATGCCTATTGCCACGTCAATGCAATGTTCGGCTTCATCGAAGAATCCGAAGGCAGACTCAAAGGAATGGCCTACGGACTAATCCCTATTGTTCCATCGATTAGCTATTATTGGAAGTTCTGATGAAAAGAGTTCTATACATGCTTGCTGCAGTTCTGCTGCTTGAGTCCTGCGAGATACCCTTCGACATAGACACGTCGGGAATCCCTCCGAGGATGTTTGTAGAGTGTATGGCAGGCGGTTCAGATACTACCTTTATGAATATTGGCGTTGCCGTTCCGGTAGGGGAACCAAGGAAGGAAGGCAGTGACTATACTGTGCGTAAGGTCTCGATGCTCTGTAACGGTACCGCCCTGAATCTGCTGAAGGATACCCAAGACAAAATGAGGTGGTCTTTCGCTTCTTCTCTCGAAGAGGGTTCCACTCTTGAATTCTCGCTTGAGACAGACCAGACTTCCCCGGTGCACGCCAGTACACGTATTCCGGTGATGCCGTCATTTGAAGTGAGCAGTTCGCTTAGAGACAATCTCCTCTGCTACAAGCTGTCCTTCGGCAAGAGGACTGAGGGAACATCCGCCCTGGCCTTTGCTGTAAAGGCTACTGCTGCCGACGAAATTCCGGGCATGCCCGAGGGGATAAGGGAGAATTTCTGTTTTTTGCAGACGGTGAAAGAGCAGTTGGGAATCATCGGGGCCTTGAGTCAGTCTTTCAGGACAATAGACCTTCCTTACCGAGGCTTTCCCACAGGTGCAAG
>JAQXJU010000004.1 GCA_029009115.1 Bacteroidales bacterium
GCTGATTTTGTGTGTTCATATTCCCCTTCAGGGCAATACCAAGAATAATATGCAGGCTGTCAAAGATTTGATAGAAGAGTTCAGCGAATGCCATATTATGTCGGGGCACACTCATTTTACGGTGAATTATGTATATCCCAAGCATTACGAACATACTCATTCTGCTGCTTGCGGTGCCTGGTGGTATTCTACCGTCAACCTTGACGGCACTCCCAACGGATACGGTGTGTTCAAGGTCAAGGGAGCCAGCATCGAGAACTGGATTTACAAGGGAGTCGGACTCTCTGAGGAAGAACAGATAAGGATGTATCGGGGGAACGTGGTGTTTATGGATGGATATTCCCCTCAATATACCTTCCCCGAGACAGGAGCAGACGATATATGGGCCAATATCTGGAACTGGGACAGCAGCTGGAAGGTCGAAGTTTATGAAGATGGTGTGCTTGGCGGTCCTATGACCCGTTTAACCAGCGGGATCCGTCGTGATCCATGGGCGGTTGGGTTCCACTGTGGAGTCGTCGGAAGGTCACAATCCAACTACGACAGGACCTATTTCTCCCACATATTCCATTACAAGTTGAAGAATCCTTCTGCGACCGACATCGAGATAAGGGCGACGGACCCCTTCGGAAGGACGTTTGTCCAGAAAAAGTTCACCGGGAACACCCGGGCAGACTGGCCTGTTGCCCCTATAGATCAGGATAAATACTAGAAAGCCGGCTGCCCCGTGAAATTCACCTTTTGAGGCGACCCCCTTCAGAATGCCCTCTGAGGCACATTGGTTTTCGAGGTGAATTTCACGGGTCGGGGTTACCCCCGCCAGAAGTACCTGAGAGTCCGTTTTAGCAATCTCGTGAAATTCACCTTCGGGGCCGACCCCCTTCAGAATGCCTTCTGGGGCACATTGTCTTTCGAGGTGAATTTCACCGGTTGGGGCTACCCCTACCAGAAGCCCTTCAGAGGTACATTGCCTTCCGCGATGGAATGATTTTCTGCTGTCCCGTCCTCTCCTTACCCCTCAATATGGATAACAAACTTTCCTTCGTACCAGGGGTCGTCGCTCCATTCTTTTATTGCCCAGGTGCTTACCTTCGGAGCGACGCGGCCTTTAGCCTGAAAGCGTGAGCGGAAGCGGCTTATCTCAGCCTCGATATCTCCGCCCTTCAGGCAGAGCATGCCTCCGGTGTACTTGCCCTTGACCCAGGGATAAAGATCTGACAGGTCAGCGACAGCACGCGTTACAACCCAGTCGAATTTCTCGCCGAGCGACTCCACCCTGGCATTGACACAGCGGACATTCCTCAAATCCAGAGCATCAGCAACAGCCTCTGCAACCCTTATCTTCTTGCCGATTGAATCGCAGAGCACGAATTCGCAGGCGGGAAAATTGAAAGCCAGGGGAATCCCTGGGAAACCACCTCCCGTGCCGAGGTCGAGAATGCGTATGCCACCCTTGTTCCAACTCTCCAACACCTCCGGGAGGCAGACTTCCAGATACCCGGCGATAGCGAGCGAATGCAGGATGTGATGCTCCCAGAGGAATTCTATGTCTTTGCGTGAGACTACGTTAATCCTGGAGTTCCAATCCCTGTAGAGGGCGCACATCTGTGCGTAATCTTCTTTAGTTGTCTTCATTCTCCTTCATTTCGTCAATCAGCGCCTTTGCACGCCGTATTCGAGTCCTGACGGTATTCAGCTCCATCTCGAGTTCCTCGGCAATCTCTTTGTACTGAAGGCCTTCGATGAGCCTTTTGCGTGCCACTTCGCGGTATAGTTCGGGCAGGGCGTTGATGTATTTTAGGTTGCGGGCCTCGTCTTCGTCGCGAATTATCGAGTCGAGCGGGGTGTCTATCTGGTCCGGAAGTTCCTCGACAACAGGGGAGGGCAGGGTGTCGTCGTCCAGATACACCATATGGTACTTTTTCTGGTCTCTTCCGCGCCTTTCGAGCGTGTCCAGTGCAGTGTTGTACGCAATTTTCTTCAGCCAGGTAGAGAACTGGCTTATGGAAGGGTCGTAGGAACTTATCTGCCTGAAGGCCTTTTCGAAGCTCCTCGAGCAGATGTCATCTACATAGAAGTCATCCAGACTCCTCATCTGTCCCTTGATGAAACTCCTAAGGGAATCGATATGGGTGTCCCAGAGTGCCGTGAAGGCAGCTCCGTCGCCAATGATGGCGAGCCTTATCAGTTCATTAATGGGCTTCGAGCCAGTTTTTTCCATAATTGCATTCTACTGTTAGGGGAACGCTGAGCTTTACAACATCTTCCATCTCGCTGACCAGCATGGTCTTTACCTTGTCAATCTCGCCGGCGGGAACTTCGAGCAGCAGTTCGTCGTGAATCTGGAGCACGAGGCGGCTGAGGAGCCCTTCTTCGCGTAGTCTCCGGTCAACACCAATCATAGCAAGCTTGATGATGTCGGCGGCACTGCCCTGGATTGGCGCGTTGACGGCATTCCTCTCGGCAAAGGACCTCAGGTTGGCATTGTGCGAGTTGAGGTCGGGCAGATACCTGCGGCGTCCGAAGATGGTCTCGGCATATCCGCATTCCCTTGCTGCTGCAAGTGTGTCAGAGATGAAAGACTTGATGGAGGGGAAGGACTCGAAGTAGTCGTCGATCAACTTCCTGGCCTCGGTCCTCGTGCAGCGGAGTCTTGAGGCAAGCCCGAAGGCCGAGATTCCGTAGAGTATCCCGAAGTTCGCAGTCTTGGCAATACGTCTCTGGTCTGCGCTGACATCCCCTATTGCAACTCCGAATATCTTGGCTGCAGTTGCGGCGTGAACGTCAATTCCCTCTCTGAAAGCATCCACCAGATGCCTGTCGCAGCTCAGATGTGCCATAATCCTAAGTTCAATCTGGGAGTAATCGGCGGACATCATAACCCAGCCCTCGTTTTCGGCAACGAAGGCCTTGCGTATCTGGCGCCCGTCCTCGGTGCGAATGGGGATGTTCTGGAGGTTAGGGTTGGAAGAGCTGAGCCTGCCGGTGCTGGTCAGGGCCTGGTTGAAGGTGGTATGAACCCTGGCGTCAAGGGGTGAGATATAGCTGGGAAAGGGCTCGATATAGGTGGATAGGAGCTTTCTTGTGCCACGGTAGTCGAGAATGGCATCGATGACAGGGCTCTTGTCGGAAAGGGCCTGAAGGGTCTCCTCGTCGGTGGGCCAGGCACCGCGAGCCGATTTCTTCTCCTTGGGATCGAGCTTGAGCTTCTCAAATATCAGCTCGCCTATCTGCTTTGGGGAACCAACGTTCAGGCTGGGGTTCCCGGCAATCTCCCGGACCTCTGATTCTTTGAGGAGCATACGGTTGCGAAGCTCGCCGGCGAACTCTCTGAGCGATGCCACATCCACCTTTACCCCGTTGCGTTCCATACGTGCGAGTACCCCTATCAAGGGTTCCTCAATCTTGAGGTACAACTGACCGAGGGTGGAGCCTTCGATTTCGTGCCTTAGTTTCTGCCCCAGGGCAAGGATGCACACGGTCTGCAGGGAACGGTCGTGAATGCTGCCGCTCCCGCTGTTGCCTTCCTCGTCAAAGAGCAGACCCTCGCGCCTGCCTTCGTCGCTGCTCTCGGGGTTCACTCCCAGATACCCTTCGCAGAGGGCATCCAGCAGGTGGCTTCTCTCAGGGTTTATAAGGTAGTGCATAAGCTCGATGTCCCAGAGAGTGCCCTTCAACTCAATGCCGCAAGGGTAGAGCGAGTTCATCTGCTTCTTGACAGAGTAACAGTACTTTTCTATGTGCTCATCTTCGAGGGCTGAACGCAGTTCTTCTGGTTTTTCAGTGCTGAAGACCGATGTCTTGTTGCCTGAGCCTGCCGCCGCAGTCAGAACCCCGTCTTCAAACCATAGAGCCATACTGCCGCAGCTCAGGGCCAACTGCCGGAGCGCTCCCGAGTCGACCCTTTCGAAGTCCGGCTTAAAACACTTTCCCTCGCCGGGGTCGGTATCGGCCCTGCCTTCGGGGATGAGCTTTTGCAGAGAGCGCATTTCGTACAGGGAGCACAGGGCGTCGATGTCGCTGTTCCACCGGTAGTCGAGCAGCATATCCCCGGCCTTGACATCAAGAGGGATGTCAGTCTTGATGGTAACGAGTTCCTTGCTCAGGGCTATGTGTCCCCTGGCGGCCTCGAAGAGTTGCTGCTGCCGTGGTGTCAGTTCTCCGAGATGCTCGTATATGCCCTCAAGACTATGGTATCTGTCCAGAAGTTTTGCCGCCCCTACGGGTCCTACCCCGTCAACCCCGGGCACATTGTCCGAGGCGTCGCCGCATATTGCCAGAATGTCAACTACCTGGGAGGTGGAAGATATCTTCCACTTCCGGCATATCTCAGCGGGGCCGAGAATCTCGTTGTCGGAACCGTTCTTGCCCGGCTTGTACTGGAAGATTCCGTCCTGAACCAGCTGGCCGTAGTCTTTGTCGGGAGTGACCATAAACACCTCGAAACCTTCGGAGAAAGACCTTTTGGCCATAGAGCCTATCACGTCATCGGCTTCGAATCCCGGCACCATAAGCACGGGTATCTTAAGGGCCTTGCAGATGTCGGTCAGGGGCTGCAGGGCATCTATCACAAGCTGGGGAGTCTCGCCGCGGTTGGCCTTGTACTCGGGATACATCTTGTTGCGGAAGGTCCCTCCGGGAGGGTCGAAGGCAACGGCCAGATGCGTGGGCTGCTCCCTTTGGATGAGTTCAAGCAGGTATTTGCTGAAGCCGAAGAGAATGGATGTGTCCACTCCCTTGCTGTTTACCATTGGGCGTCCGAGGAACGCATAGTACATCTTGAAGATGAGGGCGTGCCCGTCAATCAGAAACAGTTTCATGAGTGTTGTAGTGTACTGACAGTCTTGCGATTACATATCCGGCGAGGGCTACTCCAAGGGTTATTGCGAGTATGTCGGAGAATGCCGTCTGCACAGGATATGCCGATACCAGAAAGTTCCCCGGCATCTTCACGAAGCCGAAGTGCTGTTGCAGCAGGGCCAGGGTCAGCCCTATGATAAGTCCAGCCACCATACCCAGCAGCGAGGTCAGCCAGGCTTCAAGGACAAAGATGCGTCTCGTGAGCGTCGGCCCGGCACCCATAGCTCTCAGGGTGGCGATGTCCTCTTTTTTCTCAATCATCAGCATAGAGATTGCCCCGAAGACGCTGAATGCTATTATCACCACTACGAAGAGCAGAATCAGGTAGATGGCTGCCTTTTCGTAGCGCATCATCTTGTAGAGTACCGGATTCTGGCGGTAGCGGTCGAGAATCTCCAGACCATCGGGAAGAATTGCCCGCAGTTCTTTTTCAAGTCCCCTGAGGTCCGTCCCGGGACTTGTCCTCAGTTCGAGGGCGCTGACCTCGGACTCGTATCCCAGGAGTTGCCTCATAGTTTCGATGGGCAGAATCAGGAGTTTTCCGTCGGTCTCGTTGCTGACCGAAAAGATTCCTGAGGGCCTGGCCTCAACCTTGCGGAGCGATGCGGCCGGATTCGAGAGCGACACATTGCTCTCGCGGTCGGGGAACCAGATTTCGATCTTGTTAAGGAAGCGTGGGTGCATACCCATGCGCTGGGCCATTCCTGCCCCGACGCAGGCGAGGGGCAGCTCCCCGTGGTGAAGGGTGAACTCTCCGGCTACCAGATGCTCCCTTAGGCGCGATTCGCTCTCGAATGCCAGATCCACACCCTTTGCCAAGGCCGTACTCTGGTAGGAGCCGTAACTGATAAAGACGTTCTCTTCGACTACCGAGCATATCGATATTATCGAAGGCATAGCATAGATGGCATCGAAAGCCTTGCCCTCGGGGACAAAGCTCTTGCCTCTGGACGCTACGACTTTAAGGTCGGGGTCAAGGTCCGAGATATTGTCTTTGATAATCTTGTCGAAGCCGTTATATACCGAGAGTATGATGACAAGTGCCGCAGTCCCTATGGCCATACCGATGGCGCTGACCGCCGAAATCAGGTTTATCACATTGTGTGATTTCCTGGCGAACAGGTAGCGTCCCGATATGAACAGGGGCAGGTTCACTTTTTCAGCAGTTCATCGATATGGGCTGCATAGTCCAGGCTGGTGTCCTGGAGAAAGACAAGTTCGGGGACAATACGCATCTGTCTGGCAACCTTGTGCCCGAGTTCCCCGCGCAGAGACTTGATGTTCTCGGCGATAATCTTCATAACCGCTTCGCCCTTGTCGGAGGGAAAGATGCTCACGAATACCTTCGCAACCGACAGGTCGGGGCTTATGCGTACTTCGCTGACCGTGACCATCGCTCCCGAGAAGGCGGCCATCCCCTTGCTCCGGATAATCTCGGCGAGGTGCTTCTGAAGTTCTCTCGCAACTTTCAGCTGCCTTGTGGAGGGTGCCTTATCCATTTACCTTGATGATGTAATAGTCCTTCTTGCCCTTCTGGACGAGTATGTACTTGCCATCGATGATGTCTGCCTCGGTCAGGCAGGAATTGGGGTCGGTTCGCTTCTCCTTGTTCACCGAGAAGCCGTTGCCCTGAATCATCTTGCGGGCCTCTCCCTTCGAAGGGAATACCGAGGTCCTGACTGCCAGTGCGTCAAGTATGCCCAGAGGAAGTTCAGAACGCTCGATCTCGAAGGTGGGAACCCCGTCGAACACGTCGAGGAAGGTCTTCTCGTCAAGGCTGCGAAGGTCCTCGGCCGTTGCCTTGCCGAAGAGCATCTGCGATGCCTTCAGGGCATTCTCATATTCGTTCTGCCCGTGCACCATAATCGTGACCTCTTTGGCGAGGAGCTTCTGCAGGCTCCTCTGGCCGGGGTCCTCACGATGACCGGCAATGGCGGACTCAATGGTTTCGCGGTCAAGCAGGGTAAAGATCTTGATATACTTCTCGGCATCGTCGTCACTGACGTTGAGCCAGAACTGGTAGAACTGGTAGGGTGTGGTGCGCTCGGGGTCGAGCCATATGTTCCCCTTCTCGGTTTTGCCGAACTTGCCGCCGTCGGCCTTGGTGATGAGCGGGCAGGTGAGGGCGTGGGCCTCCTTCCCGAGTACACGGCGTATAAGTTCGGTTCCGGTGGTGATATTTCCCCACTGGTCGGCACCTCCAAGCTGGAGGTGTACTCCGTGATGCTCGTAGAGGTAGAGGAAGTCGTATCCCTGAAGGAGCTGGTAGGTGAACTCGGTGAAGGACATACCCTCGGAGGAGTCGCGGCTCAGCCTCTTCTTGACAGAGTCCTTGCTCATCATATAGTTGACGGTGATGAGCTTGCCTATGTCGCGGGTGAAGTTGATGAAGGTATAGTCCTTCATCCAGTCGTAGTTGTTTACCAGTTCGGCCTTGTTGGGAGCGTCGGAATCAAAGTCCAGGAACTTCGAAATCTGGGCCTTGATGCAGCTCACATTGTGTTCGAGTGTCTTTTCGTCAAGCAGGTTCCTCTCCTGGCTCTTCATCGAAGGGTCGCCTATCATTCCGGTGGCGCCTCCCACGAGGGCGTATGGCTTGTTGCCGCAGGCCTGGAAATGCTTGAGTATCATTATGCTCACGAGATGGCCTATGTGCAGCGAGTCTCCGGTGGGGTCAATCCCCACATATGCCGACATAGGGCCTTTCTTGAGTTCTTCTTCCGTTCCCGGGGTGATGTCCTTGATCATCCCTCTCCATCTGAGTTCTTCTAGGAAATTCTTCATCGGATGTTTTTGTTATTGGCACGCAAATTTAGTAATTTTGCGCCGCAAAAGAAATCATAAACCTTTATTATAGTATGAGAAAGAAAATCGTTGCCGGAAACTGGAAGATGAACACTACCGTTCCGGAAGGTGTCAGCCTCGCCCGTGAGGTAGTTGCCAAAGCCGGTGAAGTCCCCTCTGATGTAAAACTCATTGTTGCCGTTCCCGCCACTCATCTTGTGAGTGTCGCTGCAGTCCTCGAGGGCAGTGCCGTGGAACTCTCAGCCGAAAACTGCGCCGACCACGAGAAGGGTGCCTATACAGGCGAGATTTCAGCTGCTATGATTGCATCGACAGGAGCTACATATACCATCCTCGGACATTCTGAGCGCCGCCAGTACTACGGCGAGACCGACGAAAAGCTCGTCGAGAAGGCCCGCATCGCCTTTGCAAACTCTCTCAAGGTAATTCTCTGCGTTGGCGAGAACCTCGAGGAGAGAGAGGCAGGCAAGCACTTCGAAGTATGCGAATCCCAGATTGAGAACGTACTCTTCAAGTTCAGCGCCGAACAGATGAAAGACTTTGTCATTGCCTACGAGCCCGTATGGGCAATCGGAACAGGCAAGACCGCCACTGCCGCCCAGGCCGAGGAAATCCACGCGTTCATCCGCAAGACCATCGCCGGCCGCTTCGGAGCCGAGATTGCCGCTGATATGACCATACTCTACGGAGGAAGCTGCAAGCCCTCGAATGCTCCCGAGCTCTTCGCTCAGGAGGATATCGACGGCGGACTCATCGGAGGCGCAGCCCTCAAGGCTGACGACTTTATCGGAATCGCAAAGTCATTCTAGATACCTAATCGGCAATACGTACGCACAGACCGATTTTTTCTGTGCTGTTCCACAACCATACTGTTCCGTCCTCAGCTGTCTTTACGACCTTGAGGACGGATATTTTTTGCGTCTTTATGTCTCGCTCCGTGGTCCAGCTGAGCTCTCCCGAAACCTTCTGGCCCTTCTCGGAGGGTAGTTCAGAGAGAACAGCCGTGATATAGTCCGAGGCTGAGTCGGTGAAGATGCTGAATGCGGCCTTCTGCCTGTTGAAGGAATACTGGCAGGTCAGGGGATTGTAGCGGAAAATATCTTTCCCGTTGATTGACAGGCCGGGCTGGGAGTCAGCAATGAAGGTCGGGTCCACATTCTCCTTGTTGACGCACGAGACTGCAGTCAGGGCAATCGCAACGATTGCGCACAGAACTTTTCTTATAGTCATAACAGCTTGATTTCCTTTACGATGATATCCTTGCTCCCGTCTTCGTAGCTGACTTCGGCCTTTAGAGTTCCCTCCTCCTTGATGTAATAGTATCCGTCAGAGGATACGCTTATGGGTTTGCCGTTGAGGCTCCAGCGCACGCTTAGGGCATAGGGCGCGTTGTAAACCCTGAGGGCAATGGCGGCACCGCTGCGAAAGCGACCGTCAGAATCCCTGTCGGCCCCTATCAGATAGATGAAAGGATGTCCCGAGGAGTAGTGGGCCTTGGTCTTGAAGCTGATGCTTCCCTTTTCGTCTCCGCTCTCGATGTTTGCCACATATTCGGTATTGGGAGAAAGGCCTCCGAGTACGCAGGCGAAGGCTTCTGCGGAGTATGGCTTGAGTCCTTCAACCACGGTTTCGCCGTTGAGCCTTACGGTGTATGACGATGCGGGCCCTTCCCAGTGGAGTATGGCTGCATCCTGGAATACCGTTGCCTCTAGGCCAGACTGGCTTTTGGAAATTACAAAGCTCACCGAACCGTCAGAGTTGCGGGTGATGTCGCTGATTGCTACATCGGGGGCTGCCCCGCTCCACCACTTCATCGCCGGGTTGCTCGTAGGGCCGAAACTGTCCTTGCTGCTGTAGGGGAAGAATGCCTGAGACGGGGTGGTGGCCTTGGTGTTAGCAGGTACGAACTCGGCGCACTGGTGGTCTGGCCTGCAGTTGACCTCGTTGTAGAAGTACCATCTGTCGTGGGCCGTCAGTGTCTTGCGGTACGAGTCGGAGTAGCCTGCGCTGCGCGCGCTCTTGTCGATATGGTATATTGCCAGACCGTTGCCCTTTATGTAGGCATCCCAGCCGCTGTTGTCACGGCATTCCACAAGGAAGTACTCGTCATCATTGTCGGTATTGATTCTCAGGTATCTTTTTTCCTTGCTTATGGGATGAAGGGTCCACAGTCCGCCGCTGGCCTGCTCGCATACCCCAAGCCCCAGCTGGTCCAGGTCAATGGCATTGTAGTTAGGGGGAGTGTTGCTGCCATTGTTGATGTTGCCGTTGTCCATCAGGGCTGTATAAAGGAACATCCCGTTGGATGTGCCTCCGCTCTTCTCGTAATCGGTGTCATAGAGGTCCGACAGACCGAGCAGATGACTGAATTCGTGGCAGAAAGTTCCTATTCCGGTGAAGGTTCCGTGATAGCTGAGGCTCCCTGACAGGTCTGCCAGCTCGGTCGAGATGGCATAGCTGTCTATGGTCTTGCCGTCTAGCTTGAGATTGATTCTCGCGGCAGAAAGCGCCCAGCTGTGCGACCAGATATGGTCGTCTCCGGCGCCGTCGGCTTCGTCTCCTCCGGCCACCATCACGAACACGTTGTCAACATATCCGTCGGAATCGGAATCGTATTCAGCAAAGTTGACCGGATTGGAAGATGAGTCGTGGGCAAGCCGGCAGGCTTCTGCAACGAGTTCCGCGGGTCGGCTGTCCTCGTCGTCGGAGTTGTTGGCCCCGTAGTAGGCCATATTGTTTCTCAGGGTTACGATGTCGCTGACGTCGATGCTGATATGGTACTTTCCGTCGAGCTGGTCCTCAAAGTATTCTTCGATGCAGCCTGTGGCTCCGTTGAAGTCGTATCCTTTCTTTGAAGCCAGATCAATGAACTGCTGCCTGCCTACGCTGAACTTAAGGTCCGGGGTCTGGGCCAGGATTACCAGCACCCGAATCTCGGTCGAAACCGAAGTGGCCTCAGCCCTGGAGGGAGAGGCGCTTCGTAAGGCCCTTCGGAGTTCCTCCCTTCTGAGCACATGGCGGTTCCCGGGAACGGCAGATGCCGCTGCCCTGCTTCGCGTAAGAATCTCCTCGCTCACGGCAGTCCCGATTCTTGTGGCTGAGGAGTACTTCCTGCCCTGCGAGTCCGCGAGGGCATAGCACCAGAATCCGGATGCGTCCCTGATTATGGCGGCTCCGTCGGAGGTGGTGATTCTGCGCGACCATTCGTCGCCCGTAATCTTCACCTTGAAGCTGCTGCCGTCGGGCTGAGTGTAAAGCGCGTATTCTTTTCGGGCTCTGATTGCCGACATCTCGGGAATCAGCAGTGTGGCTAATGCCAGTATCAGCAGTGTCTTTTTCATTTTTTTACCATCCCTCTCGGGTGATGCGACAGGATTGATGACTGCCAGGTGGATGAATCGAGATGAGTGTAAATCTCGGTAGTAAGTATGCTCTCGTGTCCGAGCATTTCCTGAACGACTCTCAGGTCGGCACCGTTCTCAATCAGGTGAGTGGCGAACGAATGCCTGAAGGTATGGGGTGAAATTTCCTTGGTCACTCCGGCCAGCAGGGCGTATTTCTTCACTGTCTTGAAGACTGACACCCGGCTCAAGGGCTTGCCGAAGCAGTTCAGGAAGGCGATGTCCGAAAATGCCTGGCTCTGCGGTTCGGGGCGTACTTCGAGATAGTCAGCGAATGCATTCGCTGCAACTTCACCCATTGGTATCAGACGCTCCTTGCTTCCTTTTCCCATTACCCTTACGTAGCCCTCATCGAGGTAAACCTGCGAGATGAGCAGCTGGCAGCATTCCGAAACTCTCAGGCCGCAACCGTAAAGGACTTCAAGTATCGCCCTGTCCCTGATGTCTGTCCAGTTTCGGGTGTTGACTGCTTCCATAATTGCCTCCACCTCCCGGACTGAGAGCACCGACGGCAGATACCTTCCTGCCTTGGGAGCATCGACCCTGTCAACGGGGTTGTCCTTCCTTTCTCCCTCGAGAACCAACCAGTCAAAGAAGGAGCGCAGCGAACTCAGGAACCTTGCCTGGGTGCTTTTCGAGATACTCTCGCTTCGTGAGGCGATGTAGCCTGTGATGTCATCGGCACACAGTTCGAGGGGTTTTCTTCCGCAGGCCTCAAAGAAGTGCTCTGTGTCAGAAACATAGGATGACACCGTATTCTGCGACATCCTACGTTCCATCCTCAGGTAATAGGACCAGTCTTTAATCCAGCGTTCTGTATTTGTGTCCATACTGGAGCATCTGCCCAAGGTAGTCGTCGGCATAGCTGAGCTTATAATCAACTACTTTGCCGTTTTTCTCAACAGGGGTGATCTCGGGGTTGATGAATCCGCCGTAAGGCTTCAGACCAAGTGCGGCATAGCGCTCGAGAACCTCTTTGTGAAGAGCGGGGTCGATGTTTACGGCATAGTCTTCGACCAGAGCCTTTCCGGCCTTGTAGTCGCCTTCAGACTTGATTCTCTGAATCTCGGCCAGAAGCTCGGCAAACAGCGCGCGGAGCCTGACGTAATCGTTGACTACGAAGTATGTCTTTCCGTCGCGGACTTTCTTTTCTATTACATTGTCGGAGGCACCCTTCTCGTAGCACCACTGGGCTATGAGCTTGCGGTTCTGCATATGGGCCTCGGTATTCTTCTTGCCGAGTTCCACGCGGGTGAACTGCACCATCAGACCGTTACGGATGTAGCTGGAATACTCAGCCTTGTAAGCCTCAGAGTCGGGGAGAATGCCCATCTCCACAAGTTTGGGATCGGCACAGAAGTACAGGCCGAAAAGATCGGCGCGGGCCTCCTCGAGGGTGGACGAGTACTCTCCCATCGCTGTGGCGCTAACCCCCGGGAGGAGCTGGCCGGAGCCGTGCCCGAGGCACTCGTGCAGGTCGGTGTGAACCTCGCCGGTGATTGCTCCGTACTTCTTCTCGAGGGCAATCTCGTTCTCGTCCCAGGCGAATTCGCTGAGGGTGCTGGTGGGCATTTCCCTGGCGGAAGCATCGTAGGCGTGGGTGATGTTGGCTATGGTAACCGACTTAGAGCCGTAGTCGCGGCGAATCCAGTCGGCGTTGGGGAGATTGATTCCTATTGCACAGGCCGGATAGCTGTCGCCGGCAAGGCAGATGGCATCTATGACCTTTGCAGACACTCCCTTGACCACGCTCTTGCGGAAGCGGGGATCGATGGGAGCGTGGTCCTCGAACCACTGGGCGGATGCTGAAATCTTCTCTGTCCTGAGCGATGCTGCGGCATCCTTGACATTGACATAGGCCTCCCAGGCACCCTTGCGCCCGAGAGGGTCGTTGTAGTCCTCCACGAATCCGTTCACATAGTCCACGGTTCCGAGGCTGTCCTGGAGCCACTCTACGTTGTACTCGTCCCAGATACGGAGGTCTCCGCTGCGGTAGTAGTCTATGAGGAGCCCGAGGGCTTTCTGCTGCGACTCGTTCTCGGCAGCCTCGCGTGCCAGAGCCAGCTCTTCGCAAATCTTCTCTATGGCCTTCGAATAGATTCCTCCAACCTTCCAGGCCTTCTCTACGACCTTGCCGTTTTCCTTTACGACCTTGGTGTTGAGCCCGTAAGAAATGGGTCTGGGATCGTCGGGGTCGCTAATGGATGCGTAGTAATCTTCAACTTCGGCCCTGGAAACACCCTCGTAGTAATTGACCGAAGATCTCTTGACGATATCGCCCTGCGCTCCGCTGGCCCTACGGACGGGGAACAGTTCGGGGTCATACACATAGGGAATCAGGAGATCGCAGTCCTCAGAGTGTCCGCAATCCTCGAGCAGAGATTTGAAGTAGTCGCTCGGGCAGGCCGGGAAGAACTTGTCCTCGGCATAGTGATGATGGATGCCGTTGCTGAAGAACACCCTCTTGGCATATTCGGTGAAAAGGGCGAAATTCTCGCATTCGCGGTCTCCGCTGTAATTCTCAAGTATGTCCTCGATTGCGTGGCGGAGTTGGAGGTTGTGCTTGCAGTTCTGGTCCCAGATGATGTCGCGGCCGTACTTTGAGGCTTCGCACAGGTGGTAGATATATTCTTTCTGCTTTAGGCTCAGGGCGTCCCAGCCGGGAACCTGGTAGCGCATCACGCGGATGTCTGCGAACTGGTCGATATTGTACTTGAAGTCATCGCTCGCACCGGCCTTTCCGTTGGAGCAGGAGGCGAGGGCCGCTGTGCCGGCCATCATCGTAAGAATCATTTTGAAGATTGATTTCATAATGTGTCAGTTGTTCTGAGAATTCTGCCTTTGGCAGGGCTTTCAAAAGTACAAATATAGTGCTAACTTTGCAGAATATGAAGAGGATTGCACTGTTGTTGCTGCTTTGTCTGGCATTTGCCGGCTGTCAGGGAGTCTTTTCTGACGAGCCTCGGCAGGCCAAACGCTGGAACAGCGTGATGATTCTCTATTCGGTCGGAATGAACGACCTCAGCCCCGCCCTTGCTTCAGATATGAAAGAGTTGAAAGACGTCGGCTCGGGGGCGTATCTTCCGAAACGCAGCAGCGACAGGGCCATAGTAATCATATCGCATCAGCCCGTGGCGTACAACAATTTTTCTACTCCGACTTCACCCGTAATCGAGTATGTGTATGCCGAAGAGGTGACGGGGCAGGCGTGTTGCGACACCTTCTACCGGGCTCCCAAGGGCGATCTGCTGACAGACCCGGCCGTGATGAAGGATCTTCTGGAGAAGGTCTGCGAGGCCTTCCCTTCGGAGCACTACGGCGCAATCTTTTCGTCACACGCAAGCGGATGGCTCCCCGAAGGCTATTATTCAAAAGGTCTCTCCTGGGATATACTATCCTCTGCTGCAACGCCCCTCGTGCAGGTGCGCAGTTACGGTCAGGAATACTATGCTCCCAAGCTCTCGACGGAGATGAACATCCCCGATATGGCCGCGGCCATCCCTATGCACCTCGACTATCTTGTGCTCGATGCCTGCCTGCTCGGGGGAGTGGAGGTGGCCTATGAGTTCAAGGATGTAGCCGACCAGATTGCTTTTTCTCCCGCGGAGGTTCTTGGCAGCGGTTTGAACTATGTCTATGTGGCAAATCATCTGCTCAAACCCGAAGTCCCTGACCTTCAGGGACTGTGCGAAGATTTTTACAAAGACTATTCTTCGAGCAGCGTCACTACCACCCTGGTGCGGACGGCGGGTTTGGATGAACTGGCTTCGGTATGTCGTAATCTTTTTGCGAAGTACCGTTCTGCCATTGCCTGTGTCAATCCGGCGAGGATTCAGAAATACTATCGCTACAACTGTCACTGGTTCTACGACCTTGAGGATATTCTTGTGCAGAGCGGTGTCGTTCGCACTGACTTGCAGCCCCTCTGGAGTGCCCTTGAAGGCTGCGTGGAGTACAAGAAGTGGACTCCTGTGTTTCTCGGATTCAAAATCGAGCGAAGCTGCGGCCTGAGTATGTATCTTCCTGCCAATGGCAGCAGCGAACTCGATGAGTTCTACAAGGGTCTGAAGTGGAACCGGGCCACTTCTCTCGTCGAGTAGGAAAGCCGTTTGCATCGGATTTGTTCAAATCAGATTTTTTGGCTAATTTTGCGCCCGCAAATAAAACCCACAGTGGTTTTGGTGCAATGGGGCCCCGGCCCGTCCGGGGTTGAGTAACACATTTTTTATCAAACATCTATGAAGCACATTGAACTCAAAGGTCAGGTTCGCCAGGCTGGCAACAAGGCCGTCATCAAGGCATTCCGCCGTCAGGGTCTTGTCCCCTGCAACCTCTATGGAATGGGAATCGACAACATTCTCTTCACCGTCAATGCTAAGGAACTCAAGGCAGTAACCGATACTCCCAAGTCCTACATCGTTGATCTCGTACTTGACAATGGCCAGAGTTACACCGCAGTTCTTCACGAGCTGCAGTTCCACCCCGTCAACGACAGCTGCCTGCACGTTGATTTCCTCGCAGTTGGTCAGGAGAAGCCCATCGCTATCAACGTTCCCCTCGTCATCAGCGGTCACGCCGTGGGTGTCCAGAAGGGTGGAAAGTTCGTCCAGAACCTCAGGTCCCTGCGTATCAGCGCTACTATGGACAAGCTTCCCGACGATCTTACCATCGATATCACCAATCTTGACATCGACAAGAAGATCAAGGCCTCAGACGTGAAGTTCGACGGAATCACCGTTCTCACCAGCAAGGACGCCATCATCTGCAGCGTACGTGCTACACGCAACTCCGCGAAGTAGTTTTTCTGAACTTGGCGTGACGGAATGGATTATCTCGTAGTCGGTCTGGGAAATATCGGCAGTGAGTACGCCAACACCCGTCACAATATGGGATTTATGGTATTGGACGCCTGGGCTCAGGCGTCCAATGTCGTATTCCGTACCCAAAGATACGGCGACCTTGCGGTGGTGTCGTTCAAAGGTCGCAATTTTTATCTTCTGAAGCCTTCGACATATATGAACCTCAGCGGCAATGCCATACGCTACTGGCTTCAGAAACTGCCCGTCACCCTCGACAGGGCAATTGTCATCTGCGACGACATCAATCTTCCCTTCGGGAAAATCCGTATGCGTATGAAGGGGAGTGACGGAGGCCACAACGGCCTGAAAAACATCTGCGAGGTTCTCGGCACCCAGGACTATGCCCGCATCCGCCTTGGGGTGGGACACGACTTTTCGCAGGGCGGGCAAATCGATTATGTTCTCGGAACTCTCAGCCTTGAGGAGAAGACTCTTCTTGAAGAGATGTGCCCCAAGATAATAAGGGGCATTACCGACTGGGCCCTCGCCGGCCCCCAAGCGGCTATGAACCTTCTCAATTCATAGCTTTCAGGCTTATCAAGCCCTGTATCGTGAAGTATCTTCCCTGGCGAAGATTCTTTTTTCTTTTTTATGCAACAAAATATAACCAGCCCGCATCTTTGTTGCAGGTTTAGGTTTTAGTACACGTCTGAGGGTCTGGATGCCGTGAGGTCTCCGGCCCTTTTTGTTTTTTTATTGCTCCGGGGGAGGAATATGAGTCCGGGTTCGTCGCAAGGCCTTCAGCCCTGTTGCCGCTATTGCTCCGGGGTTTTGAATTTGTTCGTGTGCTGAGGCCGTTTCGGACTTTTCTTTCCTGAAACGATGATGACAATCTCTCCCTTTGGCTCGTTCTCGCAGAAGTGATGCAGCACCTCGGCAAGAGTTCCGCGCACATGCTCTTCGTGCAATTTTGAAATTTCGCGGGCAACGGAACATTCCCGCTCGGGGCCGAACACCTCGCAGAACTGGGAGAGAGTCTTTACCAACCTGTAAGGAGATTCGTAGAATACCATAGTCCGGGGATCTTCAGCAAGGCTTTCAAGAAGGCTTGAACGTCCCTTTTTCTGGGGGAGGAAGCCCTCGAAGCAGAACCTGTCACAGGGTAGTCCGGAGGAGACAAGAGCCGGTATGCAGGCAGTTGCCCCCGGGAGAGTCTGTACCTGAATGCCTTCAGAGGCGCAGGCTCGCACAAGATAAAACCCCGGGTCCGAGATTCCGGGAGTGCCGGCATCGCTGATAAGGGCCACATTCTGTCCGGCAAGAATTCTTTCGCGTATCAGGTCGGTAGTCTGGTGCTCGTTGTACTTGTGATGTGAGAGAAGTCTCCCCTTGATCCCGAAATGCTGGAGAAGAACAGATGAGGTGCGTGTGTCTTCGGCAAGAATCAGATCTGCCTCCTGAAGCACCTTGACGGCCCTGTAAGTCATATCTTCGAGATTACCCACGGGGGTCGGAACTATGAACAGACTTCCTGGCATTGCTTATCTGAGTTTGCGGCGTACGGCCATCATAAACAGGTACACCAATTCTGAGTCGAGTTTCCAATCCGGGAAGGTACTGGTAAGGTATTCTTCAGCTTCTGACAGGCTCCCCATTGCGTTGAGTCTCGAAATGTTAGCCTGAAAGAGGATAGGGTCTTCGCCAAAGAGAGCGTTGATAAATCGTACTCTTTCGTTAAGCGAGATTCCGCTTATAATGTTGTTTACCGGAGCTCCGGGCATATCGGTATGCCA
>JAQXJU010000005.1 GCA_029009115.1 Bacteroidales bacterium
CCAGAAGTGCTTCAGAGGCCGATTGAGCCGACTCGCGAAATTCACCTTTCGGGCCGACCCCCGTCAGAAGGCCTTCTGGGGCAGGTTACCTTCCGAGGTGGAACGACTTTGTGTCCACCTCAGAGCCTTACCCCCTCTACAATGCCCTCAGAGGCACATTACCTTTTGAGGTGAATTTCACCGGTCGGCGCAACCCCCGTCAGAAGTGCCTGAGAGGCAGATCGGGCAGACTCATGAAATTCACCTTTTGAGGCGACCCCCGTCAGAAGGGCTTCTGGGGCAGGTTGGCCTTCGAGGTGGAACGACTTGGTGTCCACCTCAGAGCCTTACCCCCTCTACAATGCCCTCAGAGGCACATTGCTGTTTGAGGTGAATTTCACCGGTCGTGTCAACCCCTGTCAGAAGTACTCCAGAGGCCGGTTGGGGAATCTCGTGAAATTCACCTTTCGGGCCGCCCCCCGTCAGAACGCCCTCAGAGGCACATTGGTTTCGAAGGTGAATTTCACGGCTCCGGGCAACCCCTGTCAGAAGTACTTCAGAGGCCGATTGGGCAATCTCGTGAAATTCACCTTTCGAGCCGACCCTCTCTAGAAGGCCCTCTGGGGCATGTTGTCCTTCGAGGTGAATTTCACGGCATCGGGCAACCCCTCTCAGAAGTGCTTCAGAGACCGATCCATCAATCTCGTCAGAACATAGATAAAGGCTGTAAAAAGAATTCTTTTACAGCCTTTATCTAACCAGCCCATCCCGCGCGGTGTATTTTCCTTAGCCTCACCCTTCGGAGAGGCACATTTACTTCGCATCCATTGCCTGGCAGGCCGTGATGGCAATCATCTTGTAGATGTCATCAACACTGCATCCGCGGCTCAGGTCGTTCACAGGACGTGCAATACCCTGCAGGATGGGGCCGATAGCTTCGGCGTGGCCCAGCCTCTGCACGAGTTTGTACGCAATATTTCCCACTTCTAGACAAGGGAACACCAGAACGTTGGCGTGACCGGCAATCTCAGATCCGGGAGCCTTCTTCTGTCCGACCGAAGGAACGAGAGCTGCATCGGCCTGAAGCTCGCCGTCAATCTTCAGATCGGGGTCAAGCTCCTTTGCAAGCTTTGTAGCCTCTACTACCTTGTCAACAACCTCGTGGCTTGCCGAGCCCTTGGTCGAGAACGACAGCATTGCCACCTTAGGATCAGCAAATCCGGCAACGCTCTTTGCTGTTTGAGCCGTGCAAACCGCAATCTGTGCAAGCTGGCTGGCATCAGGCATAGGGGTAACGGCCACATCTCCAATCACAAGCACACCGTTCTCGCCATATTCGGGAGCATTGGTAACCATAAGCATAGCTCCACTGACGCAGCTGATGCCAGGGGCGCACTTGATAATCTGCAGGGCAGGACGAAGAGTCTCGCCGGTGGTTGAAAGGGCACCGCTAATCTGTCCGTCTGCATCTCCGCTCTTGATGATAAGACAGCCAAAGTACAGAGGGTCAAGCACTAGTTGGCGGGCTTTCTCGATAGTCATACCCTTCTTCTGGCGCAACTGGAAGAGCAGTTGGGCGTATTCTTCAGTCTTGGGGCTGGTTGCAGGGTCGATGATGGTCGCCTTGCCAATGTTCGAGAGTCCGAGCTCCGATGCCTTGGCAGCAATCTCATCAGGATTGCCGATCAGAATGATTTCGGCAAGTCCGTCGGCCAGAGCCCTGTCGGCTGCGGTGATTGTGCGGTCCTCGAGCGACTCGGGGAGAACTATGCGCTGCTTTGCGCTCTGTGCGCGTGCAACGATGCTTTCGAGAAGTGTCATATTCTTATTCTTCAATTGTTGATACAATGTGCATTGTGTCGCGGGCAATCACAAGCTCCTCGTCGGTGGGTATGAGAGCCACCTTCACGGCCGAGTCAGGGGTCGAGAGCATAGTAGTCTTGCCAGTTACCATATTGGCTTCGTAGTCAAGCTTCAAACCAAGATAGCTGAAGTTCTCGCATACACGGCGGCGCATACGGCTGTTATTCTCGCCTATACCCGCGGTAAATACTATCAGATCAACTCCGTTCATCGCTGCAACGTACTGTCCGATAAGCTTTATGATGTCGTAACTGAGTTTCTTCAGAACGAGTTTCGCCTTGGGATCCCCGGCATTGGCGGCGGCATCAAGGTCACGGGCGTCAGAGCTGATACCCGACAGTCCGAGGAAACCGCTTTTCTTGTTCATTATGTCGGTCATCTGGTCGGGAGTGAGGTTCTCCTTCTTCATAATATAAGGAATGACGTTGCAGTCAACGTTTCCACAGCGGGTCCCCATTATCATTCCTTCCAGAGGGGTGAATCCCATAGATGTGTCGATACACTTGCCATTCAGGACAGCTGTCACCGAGCTTCCGTTGCCGATATGGCAGGTGATGATTTTTGAATTGTTGATGTCAAGACCGGCGAATTCGGCACCCTTGCGCGAAACATATTCGTGGCTGGTTCCGTGAGCTCCGTAGCGGCGTACGCGATACTTTGTATAGTACTCGTAGGGGAGTGCATACATATATGCGTAGTCGGGCATAGTCTGGTGGAAGGCTGTGTCGAAGGTCACAACCTGGGGTACATCGGGAAGAACCTCGCTGACGGCGTGTATTCCGAGCAGATGTGCAGGATTGTGCAGGGGAGCAAAGTCGCAGCAGATTTCAATCTTCTTCAGTACATCGTCGTTGACAAGTGCGCTGCCGGAGAAGAAGTCCGCACCCTGAACGATGCGGTGCCCTACAGCCTCGATGTCGTCAAAGGACTTGAGTACTCCGTGAGAGGGATCTACGAGAGCATCCAGAACAAGTTTCATTCCTACCTTGTGGTCGGGAATGGGGAGTGTTTTTTCAACTTTGTCCTTGCCTGTGGGACGGTGTGTGATTCCCCCTTCAGGGAGACCGATTTTCTCTACAAGACCTTTTGCGAGAAGGTCATAGACTTCGTCGCTCTTCATATCAAGCAACTGATACTTGATGGATGAGCTTCCGCAATTGATTACGAGTATTATCATTGTAAAAAAATTGATATCAAAAATCAGCGCAAATTTACCAATTCCGCGTGACTTTGTCAATATTACTGTTGCTTAGACCTGTTGCAGAAAAAGCTGAAATGGACCCTTCCGTAGATCTTTTCCCTGTCGAAAGAGGGATGCTGGCCGAAGTCGTGTTCTCCGCCGTGCTCAAGGATGAACAGTGCCTCCGGATGCAGGATTCCAGCTGAAAGAACCTTGTCGGGAAGTTCTTCGAGCCTGTCAAGGGCATAGGGCGGGTCTGCAAAGACTATGTCGAATTTCTCGTGGCATATGTCCAGAAAATCGAACACGTTGTCCCGGACCATAGTAACGTTTCCAAGCCCAAGCCTTGCCGCTTCTCTCTTTATGAAACTTGCGTTCTCCCTTGCCATTTCAACGCAATAAACCCTGGAAGCTCCTCTCGAAGCGAACTCGAAACTGATGGCTCCCGTACCTCCGAAGAGGTCGAGCACCTTCAGCCCTTCGAATTCATAGATGTTGTTCAATACGTTGAAAAGACCTTCCCTGGCATAGTCGGTGGTTGGCCTTGCCTTGTAGAGGGCAGGCGGTTCTATGATACGCCCTTTCAGCCGTCCTCCTATTATTCTCATTGTCTGGCGGTCTCCACTGACTTGAAATACCTGTAAAGCGACATCTCCTCGTCCAGCGAGAGCCGGCCCATCCAGCAGATGGTAGATACTTCGGGGTTGAGCTGCAGTGACTTCATTGCAAGGAAGATGTAATACTCTGCCGTTGTGAAATCGGCAGCCTGCCATACGTTTGCCAGCAGAAGACTCTTGCCCTGGGCTATGGCAAGCGAGAGCACGCCTTCTTTCCAAGAACATAAGATTTTGTTGTATTCCTGGCATTCGGGCAGGCCCTTCAGCACATAATACAAATCAGGCCGGGCAAGAGTCTGCCCGGCTGAATTGCCGTTGTCTATGATGTATTTGGCTACGGTGTCGTCGCATCTGTCACAGAAGACGAGCACCGCACCATACTGGGGGACATCAACCGACGCTACTGAGTCATCGTCGTGCAGGCGGCATACCCTTGCGAGAGTTTCCCTTGCGGAAGACTGTTCAAAGAATTGCGAGGGTATGAGCGTGCATTTGTTCGTCAGCAGTGAGATTTCCATTGTCCTACTCCCAGTTGCCGGCGTTGTTGTTCGGGGCTGTTACCGATCCGACCTGCAGACCCTCGTACTTGTTCTGGTCTCTGCGCTCGGCATCGAGATTGATTCTCAGCTGGTTGTCAAGACCCTTGAGGAGGAGTTTGTAGGGCATCCTGGCCTCGAACAGAGGAACGGGAACACCCGAAACCATTTTTGTGATGGCTTCCATCTGGACCCTCTCGCCTCCGGAGAAGGGGATGTAAGCGAGCGAATCAATGCAGAAATCCTCGCGATTCTTGAAGAGAGTGTCCTTCACGGGAATCTTGGTCTCGACCGAGAACACGAGGTTCTTGTCGCCCTTCTGGTACATCTCGAGGAGCTTTTCGCCGGTAATCTTGCGGTTGGCGCGGCGAATCTTCTCGGTGTGGGCCATAGCGAGGGAGTCGTCGGTCGAACCTACCTGCATGATGATGGACATCTTGCCGTTCTCATAGAAGTCCTTCAGGGAATCGGCTGTGGAGACGAAGCGTCCGTTGACACTTTTGTATGCCACCTGGAGAGTCCTAATGTCCTTCAGTCGCTGGATGGCTACCGAAGAGCGGTAATCCCTCTGCTTGTTGAAGTTTACAGGCTGCATAATGCTGCTGTAGATGAGGTACACGAGGCCTG
Source organism: Bacteroidales bacterium (assembly GCA_029009115.1). Classification (GTDB taxonomy): domain Bacteria; phylum Bacteroidota; class Bacteroidia; order Bacteroidales; family UBA932; genus Cryptobacteroides. The sequence continues at coordinate 4,803 of JAQXJU010000005.1, forward strand.
CGCAAACGGCGAGGAGCAATACTTCAAGGATGATCTTGACTGTTTTGTTCATTGTATATTGATTTTGTTTCTTCCAAATCCTCAAATCTTGACAAAGTTATTAATTTGATTTATCAAATGCAATATTTTGCCTAAATTTGCAACATATGCTCGAATTAGATTCCAAGGCGATATTCCAACTCGATTCGATGCTTTCGGTGGCATCCTCGATAGCCGTGCTCACGCATACAAGCCCCGATGGGGATGCAATAGGGAGCACTGTGGCCGTGGCGTCATTCCTCGAAGAGCTTTATCCCTCCTGCGAAATCTCGCTCATATACGACACTCTCGTCCCCGAAACCCTCTCTTTCCTCCTGCAGGAAGTTTCGCAGGATGATGACCTCAGCGCCCGCAACCGCTTGAAAATCGCAGTTGCGCTCAGTGAGCCTCTTCGCGCACGAGCACTTCTTGATTCAGCAGACCTTGTTTTCTGCACGGATATTTCAGGCCTGTCAAGGTGCGGCTCCCTTTGCGATGCCGCTTCTTCCTGCAAGGCTCCAAGAGTTCTCGTTGACCATCACCTCAACCCCTGTGCAGAAGAGTTTTCTCTTATGTTCAGCAGAACCGATATTTCCTCGTCCTGCGAACTTCTGTACTGGATTCTCAAGGCTATGCCTGGGGTCGGAGGCGATGTCCAGCGTATTCCCTCCGTGGCAAGGCGCGCGTTGATGACAGGGATGACCACCGATACCAACAATTTCGCAAACTCGGTATTCCCTTCGACTCTGACTATGGCCTCCGAACTTATAGCTTCGGGGGTTGACCGCGACGATATACTCTGCCATATGCTGCAGTCGTACCGCGAGAACAGGGTCAGGGCCTTCGCCCATCTCCTTGGCGAAAGAATGGTCGTCCGCTCTGAGGGATACGCCTATATCATAATGAATTACGCCGAGTGGAAGAACTTCGGCCTTCGTGACGGCGAACTCGAGGGACTGGTTAATGTGCCCCTTTCGATACGAGAGGTCAGGCTCAGCCTTTTCCTTCGCGAGGACGAGCCGCCTGCAGAGGGAGGGCAGACCGGAGGCAAGTTCAGGGTATCGATTCGCTCCAAGAGGGGAGTCTCGGCAAACCGCCTTGCAGGCAGCTTCTTCCACGGAGGAGGACACGAGCAGGCTTCCGGGGGCAAACTCTTCTATCCCGGAGACATTGCCGGGCCAACGGATGCCGCACTCTATGTTGACGAATCGGTGCGCAAATTCCTTTTGTCAGGCACGGAAAATGCAAAAGACGACGAACTGAAATGAAAAAGAACACCATATTGCTTTCTGCAGCTGCTCTGCTGCTCATAGTCGGTTGCGCCCGCGAGGCCAATACCGGAAAGAACGATGCTTCGAAAAGGGCTTTCGACGCATGGGTTAAAGTTCAGCAGAATAAACATCCCGAATATTTGTGGAGACAGTCATCATTGGGTTGCTGGATACTTGCCGAGAAGCAGGGAACGGGCGAACTGTTAGGTTCTGAGGATGAATACCCCTACATCCGCTACGAACTTACCCGTTACAATCTCAAGGGCGAGGTCAGCAACACTACCTCCGAGGCCCTTGCGCACAAGTTGAACAACTACGACCCCACCAAGTATTACGGCCCCTCGATTTCGTACCGCACGAATTACAGCATCGAGGCCGGAGTCGAGGACCTTCTCTCCGAAATGAGGGTCGGAGGCTATATGGCAGCCGTTATCCCCGGCTGGCTTATGGTCTCGAAACGTTATTCCACTGCCGAGGAGTATATTGCCAACTGCGAAGGCGAGAATGTCATCTACGAATTCAAGGTCGTGGAGCAGATTGAAGACACCGACAAATGGGAGCTCGATTCGATTTACCGCTATCTTGCCCGTAACGAAAAGATTGCGCCCTCGGATTCGCTCAAGGAAGGTTTTTACTACATTCAGGACAAGGCTCCCAGTTCGACCAAAGCCTTCTCCTCGGACACGACAGTCTATATTAACTACACCGGACGCCTGCTAAACGGCAAGGTGTTCGACACCACCATCGAGAAGACAGGCAAGGACGCCGGCCTCAAGAAAACTTCCTATGCCCCTGTAAAGATAACCTGGGCAACAGAATACGACGAAATCAGAATGGGCTCCGACGCAACCTCGGTGGTAGATGGCTTTGCGTATCTGCTCTGGCAGATGAAGGCCTACGAGAAGGGGCACGCAATCTTCTGGTCCAAGCTGGGCTATAAATACAGTGGTTCCGGCAACAGCATCCCGGCCTGGTCTCCCCTTATTTTTGAAGTTGAACTTGTAGATGCACCAAAAGACTGAATGGCAGAGGCGGGAGGAGCTCCCCTTGAACTGGGGACAAGCAGAATAGGAAAACTTTTGAAACAGTACGCCGTCCCGAGCATAATCGCATCGACGGCGTCTTCCTTGTATAATATGGTTGACAGCATCTTCATCGGGCATATGCCCGGCGAAGGTTCGCTGTCGCTCAGTGGTCTGGCAGTGTCCTTCCCGCTGATGAATCTCTCTACGGCCCTCGGTACACTGGTAGGCGTAGGAGCCGCTACAATGGTGTCGGTCTATCTGGGACAGAAGAACTACAAAGCAGCCTCGATGGCTCTTGCAAACGTGCTGAGCCTGAACACCATAATCAGTCTTCTTTTTATGGCGGTGATGCTCCTGTTCCTCGACCCTGTGCTGATGTTCTTCGGGGCTTCGCAGAATACCCTCCCTTTTGCCCGTGACTATATGACCATTATCCTTCTCGGGAATGTCATAACTCATCTGTACTTCGGGTTAAACAATCTCATTCGCGCTTCAGGACATCCCAAACTGGCTATGGGGCTTACCATCTTTACGGTAACGACCAACGCCATCCTGGATCCTATATTCATATATGTGCTCGGAATGGGCATCAAGGGGGCTGCCTTAGCTACGGTCATATGCCAGGCCCTGGCTCTTGTAGGAACTATGCGTTTCTTTATGGACAAGAAAAATTTCCTGCATTTCCCCAAGGGGCTTTTCAAACTCGACCTCAAGATTGCCCGTGACTGCATGGCCATAGGTATGGGTCCTTTCCTTATGAATGCGGCCGCCTGCCTTGTTACTATGTTCATCAACCAGCAGCTGGGCAAGTATGGCGGAGACCTTGCCATCGCAGCCTACGGCATCATAAACCGTATCACCTTCCTGTTTATGATGATTGTAATGGGACTCACCCAGGGAATGCAGCCCATTGCCGGATACAATTTCGGAGCCGGGCTCTACTCCAGGGTGCGTGAGGTTTTCTCACTGACTGTAAAATGGGCCCTGCTTGTAACCACTGCGGCTTTCCTCGTGTCCGAACTGGCCCCTTCGGTGGCGGTGGGTATATTCACTTCAGACCCATCTCTCAAAGATATAGCTGTGCACGGCCTGAGGGTGATGAACTGCGCCTTTGCTCTGGTCGGATTCGGAATGGTTACAGGCAACTTCTTCCAGTGTCTGGGGCTGGTTCGTATCAGCATCTTCCTGTCATTGTCGCGACAGCTCATCTTTCTTGTGCCCTTGATTTATTTCCTGCCTCTGTTCTTCAGCGAGACAGGAGTATGGCTCAGTTTCCCCATATCGGACATACTCTCGGTAATAGTCTCGGCAATCATGCTGTCGCGGCTGTTCCGCAAATTCAAGCTCATCGAATCCGGAAAGGCAGAGCCTTCAATTCTGGGTTCGCAGATTTAGCCTATGGAAAGACCCTCCAGTTTCTCTGTTCTTCTTCTTGCCGCCTTCCTTGCTCTGGGGCTTGCCGCATCGTGCACCCGGGGACAGACTCCCCGCCCTAACAGGCTCAACACCCTGTTGACGAATGAGTTGTCCGATACCTCCTCTCTGCACCCTATGGACAAGGAGATCGAAACCTTCCTTCAGCGCTGGTGTATGAAGGGAGCCTCGCTTGCAGTTATGCGCGGCGATTCTCTTCTCTATGCCAAGGGCTATGGCTGGGCAGATGAAGAAAAGGGCATAAAGATGTCGCCCGGGACCCTTCTCAGGGTAGCCTCGGTGTCGAAGCTCGTAACTGCGACCGGCATTATGGTGCTCAAAGAGAGGGGCCTGCTCGACCTTGAAGACAAGGTCTTCGGTCCCGAAGGGATACTCGATGACGAATGCTACACTTCGGCCATCAGAGACAAGCGCTACTTCCGAATCACAGTGGACAATCTTCTGAGGCACGAGGGGGGATTCACCGTCAGGGGAGGGGACCCGCTGTTCTCGACAAGAGAAATAATGCGGCGTTTTAATCTCGATACTCCTCCCGACAGCAGAACCCTCGTGAGCAAACTTCTGACCAGGCCCCTGAAGTACCTTCCGGGCAGTTCGAGTGAATACTCCAATCTCGGATATCTGCTTCTGTCGATGATAATAGAGAAGATTACCGGAGAGCCTTACGAGGATTGGATGCAGGACAATGTGCTCCGTCCCGCAGGTTGCCGCGACTTTCATATAGCCCACAACTACTACGACAAGCGCTACAAGGGTGAGGCCCGCTATTATGTGCAGGCGAACGATCCCGAGGTTCCTGAGTACAACGGCTCCGACAAGATGGTCACCCGCTGTTACGGAGGCAATGACATACGCGCCCTTTCGGGTGCAGGTGCATGGGTGACTTCTGTCCCCGAGCTGGCCCTTCTGGTCGCTTCTATCGACGGCCGTCCCCACGTTCCCGACATTCTGACTATGGCCTCGGTCCGCGAGATGACCCGTTATTACGACGATTCAACCTGGTCGCTCGGCTGGAGCAGTACCCGCCCGAACCAGGGTTGGATCAGGACAGGAACTCTCTCGGGGACGAGTGCCCTTATCTATTATTTCCCCGACGGAGAATGCTGGATAATAGTTACGAACACCAGCAGCTGGAAGGGGCCGCGCTTTGCCCGGAATACGAAATCGCTCCTGAGGAATCTTCACCAGAAGTACTCAAGAGCGATGCCTGAAAGGGATTTCTTCTACGACAGTATCTGAGAATCCTGCCGCTACTCGGCTTCCTTGAGCCTCTCTGCATTCTCGGCTATCTGAAGCTGGTCTATGCATTCCTGGATATTGCCGTCCATAAACACCGGAAGGTTGTACATACTCCAGTTGATGCGGTGGTCGGTGACTCTGCCCTGGGGATAGTTGTAGGTGCGAATCTTGGCTGAACGGTCTCCGGTCGAAACCATAGTCTTGCGCTTGGCACCAATTTCGTCGAGATACTTCTGATGCTCGAGATTGTAGAGCCTTGTACGCAGTTCCTCAAATGCGCGGTCTTTGTTCTTAAGCTGAGAACGCTCCTCCTGGCACTGAACGACGAGCCCTGTGGGAAGGTGGGTCAGACGTACTGCAGAGTAGGTCGTGTTGACACCCTGGCCGCCGGGCCCCGACGAGCAGAAGAGGTCGAGCCTGATATCGTCCCACTTGAGATCGACATCGAATTCTCCCGCTTCGGGGAAAACGGCTACCGATGCCGCCGAGGTCTGGATTCTGCCCTGGGCCTCGGTCTGGGGAACCCTCTGGACTCTGTGAACGCCGGATTCGTATTTCATCACTCCGTAAACACCGTCGCTGGATGATGAAAGTTTGAAGACTATCTGCTTGAATCCTCCGGCAGTTCCGGGGGTCTGGTCTGTGACTTCGAGCTTCCAGCCCTTGCTCTCGGCAAAGTGCTGGTACATCCTGAACAGGTCGCCGGCGAAGATGGCCGCCTCGTCTCCTCCGGTGCCTCCGCGGATTTCTACCATCGCATTCTTTGCATCGTCGGGGTCGGCAGGAATAAGCAGGAGCTTTATCTGCTCTTCCATCGCGGGTATTCTAGGCTCTATCGAGGCAACTTCCTCGCGGGCCATCTCCTTGAGGTCGGGGTCTTTCTCGTTTACGAGTATGTCCTTGGCCTGGGCAAGGTCCTCGAGCATCTTCTTGTACTCGAGCCCGGCCTTGATAATGGGCTCAAGCTGCTTGTAGTCCTTGTTGAGTTGGACGAACTTCTTCATGTCGGCCACCACCTCGCCAGATGCAAGCTGCTCCTGGAGCTGGGCGTATTTGTCCTGCAGGGAAAGTACCTTTTCGAGTAGGGTGTTGTTTTCTGCCATATCAGTCAATTGTCTTTATGTAGCAGCGGCGGCGCATAAACGGCTTGTGTTCGTAGCTGCGCCATACGTTCACCGCGCTGTTGGTTTCGAGCTGGGGATTGGTAATTGCGTGGATGTTGTTGAGTTCGGCCGCCTTCTCGGTCATCTTCTTGTAGTACACGGCCGACACTCCGGTGTTCTGCCACTTTGGCGCGGCTCCGTTCAGCATCAGGTCGGTGGTTGTGTAGTCTTTCATAGCCTTGAGAAGGTGGTACCAGCCGAAGGGGAAGAGGTGTCCCCGTGCCTTCTTGAGGGCCTCTGAAATCGAAGGGAATGAAATGCCGAAGGCAACAATCTCATCGTTCTCGTCGAACAGCACGCAACTTGCCTTGTCGTTGATGAAAGGCATGGTCTGGGCGGCTTCTTCCTCAATTTCTTCGTCGGTGAAAGGGACGAAGTTGTAAACGGCCTTGGCAAAGGATTCGTTGTAAACCCTGAAGAACTCGCGGACCATAGCCGGGTCTTTCTTGAGCTTTTCTATGCTTCCGAAGTGCAGATTGTAGCGTTCCATCACAAGGTCGCATACTCTTGCTGCTTTGGGTGGCAGGGTCTGGTTGGCCTTGACGTCATACTGAATCCAGTCGCACTCCTTTGTGAATCCGAGTTCCTCGATGAGGGTCTGGTAGTAGGGATAGTTGTATATGCAGTTGAAAGGAGGGGTGTTTTCGAATCCCTCAATGAGCATACCCTGTTTCCCGAGCGTGTTGTAGTACAGAGGCCCGTGAATTTCGTTCATTCCCTGCTCTCTGGCCCAGGCCTCGGCTGTGCTTATGAGGAGTCTTGCGACCTCGATGTCATTGATGGTGTCAAACCAGCCGAAACGTGCCCTGCGCGTATTGTAGCGGTCGTTGTAGCGGGGATTGACCATAGCGCAGATGCGACCGGCAACTTTGCCTGCGTCGAGGACCATCCACATCTTGCGGGAGCAGTACGACAGGGTCGAGACCTTTGTCAGGGATTTGACCTGGTCGGAATGGAGGGCCGGTACGTACTGGGGGCAGTCTTTGTACAGTTTGTCCGGGAAGCTGATGAAACGCTTCAGGTCCCGTCTTGTGGTGACTTCGATGATTTTGTAGTCGTGCATAGGTTTTCGATATCCTGCAAATATACTAAACTGTTGAGGAAAAAAACCTATATTTGCGAGCCAAACCTTAGAATTCTGATGAAAGAAATCCGATTCGTTAGTGCCGACGAGGCTGTCAGCCACATCCCTTCGCATTGTCACATCCACCTGAGCAGTGTTGCCAGCGTCCCCCATATCCTGATTCAGGCTTTGTGTCGCAGGGCGGACGCGGGAGATATCACTGACCTACATTTCCACCACTTCCACACCGAGGGTCCCGCCCCCTACAGCGAACCCCGCTACGAGGGAATCTTCTTCGAGCAGGGCTTCTTCGTAGGCCCCAATGTCCGGAAGAACGTGAATGCCGGATATGCCGACTATCTGCCCGTGCATCTTGGAGAGAGCCAGAAGCTCTACCGATCCGGAATCATCCCTCTGGAGGCCGCCCTGGTGAATATTTCCCGCCCCGACAGCAACGGTATGGTGAGCCTCGGAACTTCTGTGGACTGCTCGGTTGCCGCCATAGAGACTGCGAAAATTGTAATCGGAGTGATGAACCCGCACGTTCCCTTCGCCCACGGCGACCTTGTGCCCCTCGACAGTTTCGACTATCTTGTCGAAGACGACGCTCCTCTGGTGACTGCCGCCTTTGCCGAACCTACTCCGACCGAGGTCCTTATAGGCCGCAACTGCGCCGCCCTCGTCGAAGACGGCGACTGCATACAGATGGGAATAGGTGCGCTCCCCAACGCCCTTGCCGCCCAGCTCTCTTCGCACAAGCATCTCGGACTTCATACTGAGATGTTTGCTGACGGCCTTCTTCGCCTAATCAGGTCGGGCGTAATCGACGGCCAGTGCAAGAAAATAGATACAGGCAAGGTAGTTGCTTCGTTCCTGCTCGGATCCGAAGAGGTTTACCGCTTCATCGACGACAACCCCGCCGTGCTGATGAAGGACATCAAATATACCAACGACCCCTGGATAATCTCCCGAAACCCCCATATGAAGGCCATCAACTCTGCCACCGAGGTTGACCTCACCGGCCAGATAAGCGCCGACTCCATCGGTACGAGGATTTTCTCGGGAACCGGCGGGCAACTCGATTTCGTCCGCGGTGCCTATATGTCCGAGGGCGGAAAGAGCATCACAGCCTTTGCCTCGCGCACCAACAAGGGCAAGAACAAGATAGTTGCCGAAATCAATCCGGGAGGAGGAATCGTGACTCCCCGTGCCGACGCGCATTGGATAGTTACCGAGTACGGGGCGGTGGACCTTACTGGCCGTTCGCTCCAGGAAAGAGCCAAACTCCTGATTTCTATAGCCCATCCCGATGACAGGGAGATGCTTGACCGTCAGGCCTTCGAGCGCTTCGGCCCCCACTGGCACAATTTCTCCATCTGACTCCCCCCCCAGCCTATGCACAGCAGAGAAGAAAAGATTCAGGAATTCGGCCGCCTGCTCGACCTTATGGATGCCCTGCGCGAAAGATGCCCCTGGAATGCAGAGCAGACTGCAGAGTCCATACGTCCGATGACCGAGGAAGAGGTTTATGAACTGTCCGACGCCATTCTGAGCGGCGACCCTCAGGCTGCGGCAAAGGAGGTTGGAGACCTGCTATACCACCTTGTGTTCTATGCCAGAATAGCCCAGGAGAAGGGTGAATGGGATATAGCTGACGCGATGCAGAAGATTCGTGCCAAGATGGTCTTCCGCCATCCCCACGTTTACCGCCCGGACGGAACTCTACTCCCCGAGGGACAGGCGCCCTCTGCAAAGGAGATTGCCGATACCTGGGAACTTGTCAAGGCCCGCGAGAAGGACGGCAACAAAACTGTCCTATCTGGGATTCCCGATTCGATGCCTGCCCTGCTGAAGGCTCTCTCGATGCAGGAAAAGGCTCGCGGATGCGGATTCGACTGGGAAAAGCCCGAAGATGTGTGGCAGAAGGTTCAGGAGGAAGTCTCTGAAGTCCGTCAGGCCACTGAGGCAGGCGACAGAAAAGAGATGCAGGAGGAGTTCGGGGACCTTCTTTTCTCCGTAATCAATGCGTGCAGGCTCTACGGTCTTGACCCCGAGGCTGCCTTGAATGCAAGTTGCAGCAAGTTCCGCCGGCGCTTCGGATACCTCGAGAGCCAGACTCTCAAGAAGGGCCATAAATTCTCGGACCTCAGCCTCGCTCAGATGGATGCCATCTGGGACGAAGCCAAGGCTCTGGAGAAGGAAGGGAAACTGTAATCCTTAGATTTTTCTGAAAGCTATGCAGGCGTTGTGGCCTCCGAAACCGAAGGAATCGGACAGGCCGAGGGTGAGGTTTGCCTCCACTGCCTTGTTGGGGGTGTAGTCGAGGTCGCACTCGGGATCTGCATTGTCCAGGTTGATGGTAGGAGGAACTATTCCGTCTCTGAGGGCAAGAACAGTGGCTACCGCCTCTGCCGCTCCGGCTGCTCCGAACATATGTCCGTGCATCGACTTGGTCGAACTGATATGGCACTTGTATGCGAAGTCTCCGAAGGCGAGTTTGCAGGCCCTGGTCTCGCATATGTCGTTGAGGTGGGTTCCGGTTCCGTGGGCGTTGATGTAAACAGTATCTTTCTCGGGGTCAAATCCGCTCTGGTCCAATGCGTGGCGTATGCATCTGGCCTGGGTGCTGCCGTCGGGTCTCGGAGCTGTGGCGTGGTAGGCATCGCAGGTGCTGCCGTATCCCACTACCTCGGCGTATATCTTTGCACCCCTTGCAAGGGCGTGTTCGTATTCTTCGAGGATAAGGACCGCTGAGCCGTCAGCCATCACGAATCCGCCTCTGTCGGCGCTGAACGGAAGTGACGCATACTTGGGGTCTTCTGCACGGTTGAGGGCCTTGGCATTGGCGAATCCGGCTATTCCAATGGGCATCACTCCGTGGTCAGTGCCTCCGGCGATGATTGCATCGGCATATCCGTGCCTTATGGAAAGGAAGGCCTCGCCAATAGAGTGGGTCGAAGTGGCACAGGCGGTCACGATATCTATGCAGGACCCCTGGGCATTGTATCTGATAGCAACCTGGGCACCGGCCATATCCGATATCATCATAGGGATGAACGAAGGCGAAATCCACTGGCCGCTGGGGTCTTCTATCATCTTGGCAATCTCGCGGGAGATGGTGGTGAATCCGCCTATCCCCGAACCTATGTAAACCCCCAGCCTGTCGGGTGAAATGTTGGTTCCGGACACGAGCCCGCTGTCTTCCATAGCCTGAACGGCAGAGGCCATCGCGTAGATTGTGAAGGGGTCCTGCTTACGGACAAAGGCCTTGTCCATTCCGAACTTTTGGGGATCGAAATCCTTGATGGTGCCGGCTATCTTTACGGCAAGTCCGTCGGTGGGAAAGTCGGTGATTTCTTCTATTCCGCATACTCCGTTCTTGAGGTTGTCCCAGAAGGTACGGACGTCGTTTCCGACGCAGCTTAGGACTCCTAGTCCTGTAACTACTACTCTTTTTTCCATGAATTGTTGTCTTTTTAGCGTTTGCGCGAGGAACGGAGCCTCGATGCGCTTCGGACCATCATCTCGTCGGCGAGTATGCTTCTGGCGGCAAGTATCTCCAGAACGCAGGATACTGCAGGAAATACCGAAGGAAGTTTGAAGATAACTTCCGAATGGGTAGATACGAAATCCACTACCAGCCATATCTGCAGTGCAAGGGTGATGAGGGCCGTCAGAACGGAGGTCCTCATCTGGAATACTCTGTGCCTGTAGGTCGTAAGGGCCAGAATGTCAAGAAGGCTGACTACTGCAAGGAGTATGAGGTATGGGGTGTACGAGATGAAACTTATCAACTGCTCTTCATGGTCTGCCGCAGCGGGGATTACCGCCTTGGTGGAGAAGAACATAGCCACTGAAAGGGCTGTCGCAATTGCGAGATACAGGGTCTGTATTCTTTGCCACATATTGATTACGGTTTTGAAGGCAAAAATAGGAATTTCCGCAAATAAAACCTAACTTTGAATGTTTTAGCTATTATGTTACAACTATGAGAATACCCGAATCAGAACTGATAATCAATGCCGACGGCTCGGCTTTCCACATTCACATTCGTCCTGAGCAGCTGGCAGACAAGGTGATACTCGTCGGTGATCCCGGCAGAGTAGAGATGTTTGTCCCTTTCTTCGAGCAGATCGAGTGCAGAAATGCCTCGCGTGAGTTCGTGTCTATAACCGGTCTTTGCCACGGCAAGAGAATAACCGTTCTCTCAACAGGCATCGGCACTGACAATATCGACATTGTTATGACCGAGCTTGACGCTCTTGCCAACGTCGATTTCAATACACGTGAACCCAAGGCTGAACACAGGACCTTGAGCATCTTGAGAATAGGTACCTGCGGAGCGATACAGCCGGACATCCCTCTGGGGTCATACGTCTTCTCTCACATTTCCGTTGGCTGCGACGGGCTGCTGAATTGGTATGCCGACCGCGACTCCATTGCACTTGCTGACTTTGAGAATGCCTTCAAGAAGCATTGCGGCTGGAAAGAGCAGCTTCCCGACCCGTATTTCGTAAGGGCCAGCGACAAACTGATTTCTAAGTTTGCCGACTGCACAGTCAAGGGTATGACCATTTCCGCCCCCGGTTTCTACGGCCCTCAGGGCAGGGTGGTCCGTCTGGGACTTGCTATGCCTGATATGATTCAGAAGTTCGAGTCTTTCCGTTATGAAGGATGGCGTATCACAAACTTCGAGATGGAAGGTTCTGCCATTGCAGGGCTCGCCGCGCATCTCGGACACGACGCCGGCACGGTCTGCTGCGCCATTGCCAACCGTCACCTGCACGATGCCAACACCAACTATCACCCCCAGGTGGAGGGGCTGATAAAGCTGGTTCTTGAACGTATCTGATTATTCGCTGTAGAGTTCTTTGCGGGACTTTGCTCCCGAACTTCTGACAGAGGGGTCTTCGACGGTGGCGTCGATGACCCTTTTCTGTTTCTCGGAGACGTTCCGCTGCAGGAAATCAACGGTCTCGTTGATGTTGGTCAGCATGCTGGTCGAGATTTCGTGACCCTTGCCCTTGAAACGGTAGATGCAGTAGTTCCATCCCTTTCTTGAATATATTCTTGCGAGGTTGGATGACCCGCAGAAGTTTCGCTTGAAGAGGCGTATGCCCTTGTAATTCACTATTTTGTCGCCTGTGCCGTGCATCAGCAGGGTAGGGGCCGGTTCGCGAGCGTACCTTATGGCTCCGTCGTAGCCCAGAATGGCACCGGCAAAAGACATCACTCCTGCATAGTCGAAGCCTTTGGGGAGGACGGCCGCCCTTTTGTGCGAGTTGCAGATCTCGAATTCGGCGGTGAGAACGGTCATTGCCCCAGCCGAGGATCCGCAGAGAACCAGGTTGTAAGGGTCTATTCCAAGTTCTTCGGCATTTGAGATGATGAATTCGGTAGCAGAGAAGAGGTCTTCTACGGCAAGGTCCAGCGAATGGCGTATGGCATCGGCCTGGTCTATGAGGCCTTTTGTCTGTCTGCCTTTCATTCCAAGCCTGTAGTCTATGGAGATGACCTTGAACCCCCTTGAACTCATTTCTCTGAACCATCTGTTATAGAAGGGATGGTCGCGGCTTCCGTCCTTGAATCCTCCTCCGAATACGAACAGTATGCTGGGCTTTTCCTTGCCCGAGTCGAAGTTGCGAGGCACTCCTTCAGGGACTCCATATATGTCCATAAAGAGCTGCAGGCTATCTCTTTCTGCAAAGAGATATGTCCCCTCGGGCTCAAGCAGGGGCTGCTTCTGCCCCTTGGATTCAACCGGGGTTTGCTTCTGCCCTTCGGATGGAACTGACTCTGCACTGGAAATTGCGCAGCCAAGAAGAGCGGCTGCGACAAATAAGATAATTTTCTTCATATTTTTATACTTGTACCGCACTTTGGCACATTGTCTCTCTAACTTTGCACTTGTAATCAAAACTCAGGAACTATGAGAAACGCCAATTTGAACATCTCCTCCATTCTCGGAACAGTCACTGCCGCCTGCCCTGTCAGCTCTGTGCTTGAAATGATAGAAGAAATGGGCCTTGAACTTGTAACGGTCGAGCCCCTTAACTGACTATCTTGCTGTCGTAGCTGAGGATAAAGGCCCTGTACCCTTCCAGACTTTCGAACAGGGCATTCGCCATTTCTGTCCGGTCAGATTCCATACCCTCCCGGGGCTCCGCACCCTCTAAGTGAGCTGCGTTCCCGCACAATCCTACGGTTTCTAACTGACCATGCTCTTCGTACGACCCCGCGGCACTTCCTATCCTTTCTGCCTCCCCGCTCTTAATCTCTGGATTCAACTTCCCCGCAGAAAGCCCCAGACCCAGAAGCAGTTTCCGGCAGGGGCCTCCGAACTGCCCTGTCATTGCTCTCAGAAGGTCGGTCGAGTCGGCCTGATTCTTTCCGGACTTGACTGCGAGGGTCACGGTCTCGCGCAGAAGTTCCGCACACTCCCTTGTCATCCGGACATTTTCCCTCTCGCTGTAGGGCAGTCCTTTCTTGTTGAAGACAATTCTGTCCGCATCCTTCCTGAGCAGGGCTAGCGATACTCCTTGCGAGCTGAGCAGCGTGCAGGCGGCGTTGTCTTCCCTTCGCAGCATGGCAAGCAGCAGGTGCTCGGGCAGAATCTCCAGCCTGCCTGTCCTCAGGGCTTCTTCTGAGGCATAGCCAAGTATTCTCTCAAGTTCTTCGGAAATCTGCATCACAGCGGTGAACATTTCATTATTTATCAAGGCAAAAATAGCAATATAATCGGGAATTTTTGTTAACTTCGCGTGTTTAAGTGATACTATATTTATGGAAGAACAGATACACGGTTATATCGAACCGGTTGAGATTGACCATGAAATGAGAAGCGCCTACATCGACTATTCGATGTCGGTCATTGTCGCCAGGGCGCTTCCTGATGCAAGAGATGGTCTCAAGCCGGTTCAAAGAAGGGTCCTTTTCGGTATGGACGGGCTTAACCTCAGTTTCGGCGGGCAGACTAAGAAGTCTGCGAGAATAGTCGGAGAGGTTCTAGGTAAGTTCCACCCTCACGGCGACTCCAGCGTCTATGATGCTATGGCGAGGCTGGCCCAGAACTGGAATCAGAGATATCCGCTGGTCTGGGGGCAGGGTAACTTCGGTAGTATGGACGGCGACCCCGTCGCGGCAATGCGATACACCGAGGCCAAACTTGCCAAAATGACCGAGGACGTTTTGGCCGACATTGACAAGGATACGGTTGATATGCAGCTCAACTTCGACGATTCGCTCGAAGAACCTACCGTGCTCCCTACCAAACTTCCCCTGCTCCTGCTGAACGGCTCCTCCGGAATCGCGGTTGGAATGGCGACAAATATGGCTCCCCACAACCTTGGTGAGGTTTGCGATGCCATATGTGCCTACATCGACAATCCCGATATCAGCGTAGAGGAACTGATGGAGTATCTTCCCGGTCCCGATTTCCCCACCGGAGGCATCATCCAGGGCCGTCAGGGAATAATCGACGCATACTCTACGGGTCGCGGCAAGGTCGTGGTCCGTGCCAAGACGGAGATTGAGGTTGCAGACAACGGACGCGAGACCATAGTCGCTACCGAGATTCCCTATATGGTGAACAAGAAGGATATGATTGAGCGCATCGCCCAGATGGTCGAGGACAAGAAGATTGACGGCATTGCCAATATCAACGACGAGTCTTCCCGTGAAGGTATCCGTGTGGTGTTCAAACTCAAGATGGGAGCAAACTCCAATGTAGTGCTGAATACCCTCTTCAAGTATTCTTCGCTCCAGAGCAGCTTCGCCATAAACAACGTCGCCCTCGTTGGGGGTAGGCCTAGGACCTTGTCCCTCAAGGAGATGCTTGCTACCTTCGTGGATTTCCGCCACGAAGTTGTAGTTCGCCGTACCCGTTTTGAACTGGCTAAGGCCGAGAAAAGGGCACACATACTCCAGGGTCTTCTGAAGGCCATCGAGGTAATTGACGAAATCATCGCCATAATCAAGAAGTCCGCCAATGTCGATGAGGCACGCAGTGAACTGATGTCCCGTTTCGGATTCTCGGAGGTACAGGCCGGTGCCATAGTCGAGATGCGTCTGCGCAATCTCACCGGACTCGAGAAGAGCAAACTTCAGGCTGAATACGACGAGCTTGAAAAGTTTATCGCCCGTTGCCGCGAGATTCTTGGCAGCGAGACCGAGCAGCTTGCCGTAGTCAAGAGCGAGACTCTTGAGATGAAGAGCCGTTATGCAGATCCCCGCCGTACCGAGATTACCCTCTCTGCCGACGAATTCAACCCCGAAGACTTCTATGCCGATGAGGATGTGGTGATTACCATCTCGCATCTGGGATACATCAAGCGCACCCCTCTCACCGAATTCCGTTCACAGGCTAGGGGAGGCGTCGGAAAGAAGGCCAGCGCCACCCGCGACGAAGACTTCATCGAGCACATCTATGTAGCCAATATGCACTCGACGATGCTCTTCTTTACCGAAAAGGGCATCTGCTACAGACTCAAGGTTTACGAACTTCCCGAGGGGACACGTACCTCCAAGGGCAGGGCGGTCCAGAACCTTCTCTCCATTGGCAACGACGACAGCATCAAGACCTATCTCAACGCCAAGTCCATCGAAGACGAGGCCTATACCTCGAGCCACTTCGTAACCCTCGTTTCCAAGAAGGGAGTCATCAAGAAGACTTCGCTCAGCGAATATTCAAAGAAGCGTAGCCGCAACAAGGGTATCATTGCCCTGACAATACGCGAGGGCGACGAACTTCTCGATGCAGTGCTCACCAGCGGCGACGAGAACATTATGATTGCCGCACGCAACGGTTACTGCGTCCGCTTCAATGAATCTGCCTTCAGGGCCGTGGGCCGCAATGCCTCCGGAGTCAAGGGAATCAGCATCTCCGACAATGACGAGGTCGTCGGAATCATCACCTATGACCCTCACGCCGAGGATGCATCGGCTCATACCGTGCTTGTAGTGAGTGAGAACGGTTACGGCAAACGTTCCGACCCTGAGGATTACCGCCTGACCAACAGGGGAGCCAAGGGTGTCAAGACCCTCAATATCACAGACAAGACAGGTCCGGTTGTTGCAATCAAGAACGTGACCGAAGACAACGACCTTATGATTATCAACCGTTCAGGTCTGACAATCCGTATGCACGTTACCGACATCAAGGTTGCCGGACGTGCCACTCAGGGAGTCAAACTCATCAATATCCGTGAAGGAGATTCCATTTCGGCGGTGTCGGTGGTTGCCCGCGACGAAGAAGAACAGACAACAAATAACGAATAATATCCTTACAGTATGAAAAAGATTTTAACTACTCTGGCTCTCATAGCCTGCGTCGCTACCGCTTATGGTCAGCAGGCAAAGTCGATTGCTGCCGCAAAGTCGGCCGCCGAGGCTGCACAGGCCGCAGCAGATGATGCCAAGAAAGCAACCAAGCAGGCTACCTGGCTCAAACTTGGTCAGGCTATGCTCGACGCTTACAACGCCCCTGCCGGCAACGGCTGGGTTGGAGCTACCGATCAGGAACTCCAGATTGTTATGAGCGGTGAGAAGGTTCGCAAGACCGAGACTGTCCAGGTGATGAACAGGAACTTCACAAAGAAGGTTTATGACACCAGGAACTACTACTTCAACGAGCAGGGCAGGCTCGAGATTATCGAGATAACAAAGCCCATCTACAAAGATGCTCTCGACCGTTCGCTGAAGGCATTTGCCAAGGCCAATGAACTCGATGTCAAAGGAAAGAAGGCCAAGGTGATTGCCGCCGCAATCGAAGAAATTAACAAGAAGTACCTCGACGATGCTTTCAATGCATATCAGTTCGGACGCAGCAGCGAGGCTTCAGTTTATTTCGAGGCCGCCGCAAATGCTCTTGCAACCGCTCCCGTTTCGAAGATTGATACCAGCGCCATCTTCAACGCTGCATTCACTGCCTGGCTCTCCTCTGAGAACGAGAGGGCTCGCGGTCTCTTTGAGAAGTGCATCTCTCTGGGCTATTACGGCGAGGACGGCGATGCTTTTGCCAAACTCTCCGACATTGCCGGCAAGCTCGGTGACGAAGAAGGCGTCGTGAAGTATCTCGAAGAGGGATTCACCAAGTATCCCCAGAGCCAGAGCATTCTTATCGGTCTCATCAACTACTATGTATCCAAGGGCGAGAATACCAACCGTATCTTCGAACTTCTGGATATGGCCAAGAAGAATGAGCCTAACAATGCATCTCTCTACTATGTTGAGGGTACCATACACGAGAAACTCGAGCCCAAAGATGAGCATGGCCAGCTTGCTGTTGCCGCTTATCGCAAGTGCTCCGAGATTAATCCTAACTATGAGTACGGATACATCGGTGAGGGTGTCTATTTCTACAACAAGGCTATCGAGATTCAGGAAAAGGCCCAGTCCGAAATGGATGATGCCAAGTATATGGCCCTTATCAAAGAATTCGAGGCTGCCCTGAAGGGATGCATCGCTCCTTTCGAGAAGGCCTATGAGATTTCAAAGTCTGAGGATGTCAAGAGCAGCGTTGCAGAATACCTGAAGAATGTTTATTTCCGTTTCCGCAACGAGTCTGAGGACTATATGACCAAATACAAGAAGTACGAATCCGTAGTTGCTTCCTCTAAGAAGTAGTTTCGGACTTGAATATACATTGTTTTTAATCGATGAGGCTGACAGAATTGTTGGCCTCATCGATTTTTTGGGGGAATGGCAAAGTATTTAAATCATCAACCCTATTATCCTGTAGGCTAGGAATGCCATCAGGTATGCCAAAGCAAGGGAGTTGACCACAACGAATGCGGCCCACCTGCCTCCGACCTCCTTGCGCAGTGACGAAACTGTGGCGACGCAGGGGAAGTACAGCAGCACGAAAAGCATAAATGCCCAGCTTGTCGCCGGTGTGAATATTTTTTCCTCCCGCAGCACGCTGGCAAGATTCGAACCCTCAGCTCCATCTTCCGAGCTGTGATATAGAATTCCCATTGTGCTGACTATAGCCTCCTTTGCCGGGAGACCTGTCAGAAGGCTGACGTTCATCTTCCAGTCGAATCCCAGGGGTTCCATTACAGGTGACATAGCCTTTCCCACCATTGCCAGATAAGACTCTTCGGGATTTTCGCCGCATCTTGTTTTGTCTGAAGGGAAATACTCGAGCGCCCAGATTATCACTGAAGCTGCAAGTATCACCGTGGATATTTTCTGCAGATAGTCTGAAACCCTCTCCCAGATATGCAGACCGGTGTTTCTCCAGGTGGGCATACGGAAGGGAGGCAGAACCGATACATAGTCTTCGTCCACCATCCTGAACCATCTTGTGTGCTTCATCGCAAAGGCGAAAAGGATCGAGAGCAGTATCCCAGTGGCATATATCGTAACCATCACAAGAGCCTTGTGTCTTGGGAAGAATGCCGATACAAACAGCAGGTACACAGGGAGTCTTGCGCTGCAGCTCATAAACGGAATCATCAGCATCGTAAGAGTCCTGTCCCTCTTGTTTTCAATCTGCTTTGCCGCCATTATTGCTGGCACGTTGCATCCGAAACCTATGAGCATAGGTATGAAAGAACGCCCGTGGAGTCCTACCATATGCATTATCTTGTCCATCAGGAAGGCAGCTCTTGACATATATCCCGAGTCTTCAAGCAGAGACAGGAAAAAGAACATGATGATGATGTTCGGAAGGAATGCCAGCACCGAGCCCACACCCTGGATTACTCCGTCTGTCAGCATACTCGAGAACCATCCGGGAGCGAGAACATCCTTGATGGTGCTGCACAACCAGTTTACTCCCGACTCGATCCATGCCTGTGGATATGCACCGATGGTGAAGGTGCATTGAAAGACTCCCAGCAGGATAAGAATCAGAATGGGGAATCCGAGCCATTTTGATGTCAGCACCGAATCGAGCTTCATCGACAGGGTGTGGTCGGAGTCATCGCCCGAGTGCCTGACCGTCTCCTGCAGGGCTCCGGCTACGAAACCGCGTCTCGCCCGGGCGACCAGAGTCTCGGAGGCTTCCTCGAATTCCCGCTCAAGGGCATCGTGGGCCTTCCTGGCTGCAGCGAACACTTCCTCGGAATTGGGGAGTGACTCCACGTACGGAAGAATGTAGTCCTGATGCTCGAGCAGCCTTACTGCAACATAGCGCTCAGAAAAGTGAAGCCACTGCTCGTGGCCCTTGTGTATGGCTGCGGATATCTTAGAGATGGCCTTCTCGACATCCTGACCGTAAGGGACGCTGACCTTGCGCTCAAATGGTTCTTTGGCAGTCTCGGCAATACGCCCTATGAGTGTCATACGGGCCAGACCGTCGTCGCTGTCGTACTCGATGACTGGCATACCGAGCATCGTTGAGAGTTGTCGGATGTCCAGCGAATGGCCGGTAGCCTTGTACTCCTTGTAGTTTATCAGGGCTATTATCACCTTGATATCCATATCGTTGAGTTTGGTGACCGGATAGAGAGTGTCCTCAAGATGCATTGCATCAACTACGTGCAGTACCATATCCGAAGGACTGTCAAGTATCGATGAAATTTCCTGGAGGAATCTGAATCTGACGGAATATCCGTCTCCTGAGAATACTTTTTCGGAGAAGGTGCCACAGGCACCTGTCACAGCTACTCTGATGCATTGTGAATGACCCTTTGATGCCATCAGAGGGCAGCTGTGGCATTCTCCATTACAATTGAATGTCGTCATGTCCACTGGGTTTTGAAACCGCAAAGATAATGATTTTTCAGCTATTGTGCACCGAGATGAGACTTCAGATAGTCTTCCCTTGCCCTCAGGCAGGCGCCCAGCACTCCGGCCTCCTCGCCCCAGTCCGCATACCTTCAGGCGGGTCATCTGTACAACAGATACAGAGATTACTTCGGAATCTGAACCTGTTCACAGGCCTTGTCATAGGCCTTGACAATCTTGCTTACCAAAGGGTGTCGCACTATGTCTTCGTTAGCG
>JAQXJU010000006.1 GCA_029009115.1 Bacteroidales bacterium
CCTGGCTTTTGATGAAGATTGGGTAATCGCTGTTTGCCCAATCTTACTGGTGCCGTAAATTGAATAGAAGCGTCTTATGAGTTTAAGGTTTTCGACAGACCATCCTGCTCCAAATTGTTCAGACAATCGGTTGGAAAGATCATCAAGAACCTTCTTTCCGTATGCGGCACGGTATTCCTTCCTGCTTATCCTCCACAATATACCGGCCAATCTCGTACTTGGTATAGACCTCGGCAACGTTAACCGCTGTGGCCACTTTCCGTAATGGAGCAGTAAAGTGAATTCCAAGCCCATAAGGCCAACATCGATTTTAGGATTGGACAGTACTTTGTCCCCGAGACAGCCGATACCTCCCTGTGGAAAGATATCCCGTAAAAGAGGGGGGATTCTTCTATGCAGCCTCTGCCGCCGAGGCCTTCTTTCAGAAACTAAAAAGAAGGAACTCCTCCGCATAGAATCCATTCCGTTTGAGGGAAGGATTCATTTCCCCGACTGATGACACTTCTTGCGCCTCTTCAGACTGCTGGAGATGATAATACCGAAGACGATGGCAATGGTAACTTCTAAGGCAAGGAAGCCTGAACCGAGAGCCGACCTCATCTGCTCCGATACGATGTAGTACGATGTCCAGAAGACGCCTGCACCGGGAATCAGGGGGAAAGCCCCGCAGATGAGGAACACCGTGCTTGGGCATTTGCGCAGCCTGGCTGCAGCCGATGACATCAGAGCAATGAGGGTCGAAGCGACAAGGGTGGCACCTACGACACCAAGAGGGGAATGCCTCAGTATCAGCAGGTAAGCCATCCAGCCGAGCATCCCCACGAGCCCGCAGGAAAGATAGTGTTCCCTGGGCACTCCGAACAGCACAGAGAAGGCGACCGTCCCGAGGAAAGCCGCCGCCATCTGTATAGGAAACAGGGTTGTCAGAGGATCTGTCACCGTTCCGTGCATCTCAATCATAGAACCGGTAATCAGCCGGTCGGCCGCAAAGGTCACGCAGACCCCTATTGCGATACACAGGAACACCATCAGCGCATCCAGCAGACGGGTAATACCCGCGATATAGTCTTCGTTGGATATGTCCCTCAGCCCGTTTGTGAACGGTACCCCCGGAATCAGGGGGATGAGGGTCCCGATCATCATATTCCCCAGAGTTTCGCCGAATCCGAGGGCCTGGAAAACTATGCAGGCGGCAGTCCCCAGTGCTCCGGCGCATACGTTACTCAGGGCCTTGGACCAGTTCTTCGCTGTGAAAAGAGAACTCATCAGGAAGACCAGGGTCCCGGCCAGAGTCGCCGCTGCGCAGTCCACCAGGCTCCCGCCGAAGATAGCGCAGAAGGTGCCGCTGCCAAGGGCCGCCCCCGCTATCTGCTCCCAGAGTGGCTTGCCCGGCGCGGCCTTTATCTCCTCAAGCCTGGCGCGCGCCTGTCCGAGGTCGAACTTCCCCTCTGAGATGTCCCTTGAGAACTGATTGATAGCTACCACTTTATCAAGGCGCGAGCCCTTGATGGGGATGAATTCCACATTGGCATAAGACTTGCCCGTGGTAAAGATACCATTGCTCAGAACAAAGAAGTTCTCCTTGTCCTCGCCGTAATGAGAGGCTATCCTCTCCATAGTTTCTTCGACCCTTTCGATTTCGGCCCCGTTCTCAAGCAGTATGTGACCGGCTTCTGAGGCCAGCGAAAGTACCTCGGCAGAATTGTTGACGCTTTCCATTCGGGATAATGCTCACTGAAGGCGCAAATATATCATATTTTGCTTAATTTTGTGCACTTAACCAATTACACAGATCTATGAGCCAAGTACATGTCATCAACCATCCGATGATACAGCACAAACTGACAATCATGCGGAAGAAAACAACCGGGTCCAAGGACTTCAGACAGCTTCTGGACGAAATCGCAATGCTGATGGGCTATGAGGTCACCCGCGACCTTCCCCTGAAGGATGTCGAGATTGAAACCCCCATATGCAAGACCATAGGCAAGGAAATCTCTGGCCGCAAGCTCGCGATTGTTCCCATACTCCGCGCCGGAATCGGCCTGATGGGAGGTCTCCAGACCCTTGTCCCCGTAGCAAAGGTAGGTCACATAGGTCTGTATAGAGATGAAACCACACACAACCCCGTGGTTTACTACTGCAAGCTTCCCTTCGATATCCAGAGCCGTCTGGTGATAGTCACCGACCCTATGCTCGCAACCGGCGGCAGCGCCTGCGATGCTATTTCTATGCTCAAGGAGAAGGGCTGCGACAATATCCGCCTTATGTGCCTCGTCGGAGCGCCCGAAGGAATTCGCAGGGTTCAGGAGGCTCATCCCGATGTAGATATCTATCTGGCCTCCATTGACGAGTGTCTGAACGAGAATGCATACATAGTCCCCGGCCTTGGGGATGCCGGGGACAGGATTTTCGGTACAAAGTAAACGGGTTTGTTCCCGTTTACTTTTTTTCTACAAGGCCGAAGGTTATGTTGCAGTTGTAATTGCCGACAGTGGTGCTGAAGTTCAGGATGACGCCTTCGCCGCTGAACTCTACACTGGCTTTGGCGTTGATGAGTATTTCGGTTCCCATATATTCCTCGAGCCACTCATAGGAGATTTCTCCTCCTTCCTTGCCCCAGGACCAGTTGGCCACGAAGCACTCGCCGTTCTTGAACTGGAAGACCATCTTGCCGAACTGCGAGAAACTGACGCTCTCGAGCACGTAGCCTTCGCCGAGTTCCATTGTGTGGTTGATCTTTTCAGCCACATCCTCCAGAATCTTGTTGAGGTCGCACCCGTTCCAGTCGAGGTCAATCTTTGTGTCCGACAGTGTGGCTGATGCACGTGTAATCTTGACTTCCCACGCGCGGCAAAGCTGCTTGTATTCGTCGGAAATGTTCTCGTCGGAGCACTTGACTTCCTGGGCTACAATCACCTCCTGGTTAACGGTGATGTTGTTGCCCTCAATCTTGATGGTGCCTTGGAAATCACCGCTCAGGGTATAGACTCCGTTCTCGTAGGTGTAAGAACCGTATAGATAGCCGTCAAGGCTGCTTGTGGAGCGCACAGTCTCTTTCCGGATTACATATGTGCCGGCCTCCATAAGTTCGATGGACTTGTACTCGGCTCCATTGGGGAAGTCGATGCTCACCGCCTGCTTCTGAAGTTCGGGCGCATCGAGCTTGACGAAAGTAGCATCCTCTGGGGAGGACTTCTGACAGGAAATCAGCAATGCCGAAATCGCTGCAAGCGACAGAAGTAACTTTTTCATTTTGTCAGGTATTGTATGTTAAAATAGTCTGATATACAGGTGCAAAGCAAGAATGGGACAGACGGGGCAACTTGTAAGTTTGTCCAGCAGGCCCTGGTCTTCGTTCTCGACGTCGGCGCTGCACAGCCTCAGGCTCTGGGTGTTGCCGAGCACATTCTTGGCATCGGCATAGACCCCAGTTCCTTCACCCCAGTACTGAACACCGAGGTCCAGGCACACGTTTATTGCGCCACCTCTGGAAATGCCTCCCCAACCTATTCCGGCATAGGGGCGCATTCCTGCAGCCTTGAGTTGGGCGGTGATGAATCCGTCCTTGTCGGCGCAGAACGAATAATTGGGTTCCAGATGTGAGGAAACGCCTAAAGCACGGTACTCGAGCGAAAGGGCTTCCTTGTTGCTTACGGTCATCAATACGTCGGATCCATAATATGCACCGACGGTGAAGTGGAATGAGGACTTGGCCGAAGGGAAGATGTCAACAAGGAGTTTGTGGCGCCCGAGGCTTGTTTCTCCTACCATAGTGATGGTCTCGGGAGCATTGGTGACGGGATTGTTGATAGTCACAGGTACCTCTTTGGAGAATTCGGGCATATATCCGTACATGCCGCGAATCTGGAGGTGGTCTCCCAGTCCGATAGCAAGACCTCCTGCAAGCCCGTCAATGCCGCCAGATGCGACAAGACCTGCGTGGAAGAATGAACTCTGGGCGTAGGTGCCGGCCGGAATTGCGAGAAGTGCAGCCAGCATAAAGGCTTTGAAGACAGATTTCATATTCGTTTGTATCTATTTGTCCAACAGACAAAAATAGAATAAATCCTCAATATAGCAAAGCCTTAGGTTCCGAATTCTTGACTGAGTAGGTTTTTTGAAAGACTATGTGTAAATTCGCAACTTGCATTGCAATGCGCCGATTATGAAGGTTCAGGTCATCTTGAAGTACATAGGGCTTTGCCTGATGGTGGTGTCGGGATTTATGTTCCTGTCGGCTGCCGTTGCCTTTTTCTATGGCAAGGATGACGGAACTGTTCCTCTGCTGATTTCCGGTATCCTCACGGGCGCGCTGGGTGTGTTCCCCAGTCTTTTCGTCAAAGGCTCAGGCAAACTCGAGCAGTCCGAAGGCTATTGGATAGTTGTCGGAAGCTGGATTCTCGCCTGCCTTTCAGGCACAGTACCTTATATTATGTACGGTGGCGAGTTTACCGTCATCAATGCCCTTTTCGAGAGTGTCTCGGGTTTCACTACCACCGGAGCCTCGATTCTCAACGATATCGAGGCCCTGCCCCGCAGCATACAGTTTTGGCGTTTCTCCTCTGCCTGGATAGGAGGCATAGGTATAGTCACCATCTTCTCGCTCGTAATGTCTTCAATCTCGGGCAATGCCGCCAAACTGACGAACGTCGAGATATCAGAAGTGGCAAGAGGCTCTGTCTTCGCAAGGTCCAAGTCATTTGTGCTGATGATGGTAACGATATATCTCATCCTGACTGTCACCTGCACTCTTGCCCTCAAACTCTGCGGACTGGGCTGGTTCGACTCCGTAACTCAGGCAATGTCTGCCTGCAGCACCTGCGGCTTCTCGACACGCAATGCCAGCATTGCTGCATTTGCCAATCCGGCAGCCGAGTATGTGCTGTCGCTGTTTATGGTTCTGGCAAGTATGAAGTTCGTCCTGCTCTTTGCCGCCGTTTTCCACGGGAAGTGGGGTGAACTATGGCGCTCGTCGGTGTGCAGGACCTATCTGTTTGCAATTCTGATATCTGCCTCCGTCATCTGCACTGGGCTGCTGTGCAGTGGCACAGTCTCCGGTGTGGGGTCGGCATTCAGGCAGTCACTGTTTCAGTCGGCGTCCATTTTCTCAACTACAGGATTCGCCACTGCCGACACCAACCTCTGGCCTTCACTCTGCAAGTCGGTGCTGGTATTTGCCTCGGTAATCTGCGGATGCTCGGGCTCCACTTCCGGAGGATTCAAGATGGACCGTTTCGTGGCCGCCTGGAAGGCAATGATGCTCAAGATAGAACTCCTGCGCTCTCCGAATGCCGTCAAGCAGGTCAAAATCAATAATTTGGTCAAGAGCAGCCGCGAGATAGAAGATATCCTCATCTACTTCTTCCTATACATCGCATTCATCTGTGCAGCTGCTCTCGTGTATGCAGCCTGCGGCCTCGACAGCGAG
The DNA here is from genome assembly GCA_029009115.1 of Bacteroidales bacterium. Classification (GTDB taxonomy): domain Bacteria; phylum Bacteroidota; class Bacteroidia; order Bacteroidales; family UBA932; genus Cryptobacteroides. The sequence continues at coordinate 5,432 of JAQXJU010000006.1, forward strand.
ACTTCGTGGACGGCATCGGTTGCCTGTATGGGCAACGTAGGGCCCGGATTCGGCGAGGTTGGCTCGATGTCAAACTACTCCTCTCTGCCAGTACTTGCCAAGTGGGTTTCGGTTGCGCTTATGCTCATCGGGCGTCTTGAAATTCTGCCCATTCTCTACGTTCTCAGACCAAGGAATTACCGCTGAGCTCACTACTTGTCGGCATTGTGAATGACGAGCTGGTTGAAGGGGAAAGAGATGCCCTTTTCCGGAAGAGTTTCGTATATTCTCTCGTTGATGTCGTAGAAGACGTTCCAATAGTCCGATGTCCGGACCCATACCCTCAGCAAAAAGTCAACGCTACTGGCACTCAGTTCCTTGAGAACTGCATAAGGGTCTTCTGGAGCCCCATCGGCAGCAGAGACGACCCTTTTGTCGGAATTTGCTATCTCCAGCAGGCTTTCCTTTACCATATCGGCCTCGGAACCGTATTCCACGCTCACGCAGAACTCAAGCCTTCGGAATTCCATCCTTGAAAAATTGTTGATGGTGCCGCTCGACAGGGCGCCGTTGGGGAGAACTATTGTCCTGTTGTCGGGAGTCGTGAGTCTGGTGCTGGTTATGTTGATTTCGCTGACAGTTCCAGAGAAGCCCTGAGCCTCGATGAAGTCGCCGACCCTGAACGGACGGAAAGCCAGAATCATGATTCCTCCTGCAAAGTTCTGAACCGTTCCGCTAAGGGCCATACCTATGGCCATGCCTCCTGCGGCAAGCAGTGCTGCAAGCGAGGTAGTCTCGACTCCGAGGGTACCTACGGCGATGATGATGACCAGTACCCACATCGCGGCGGTAACCAGGCTGGTAGCGAACGAGACAATCGCGGGGTCGGTCTTGAGCCTTGTGAACATTTTGCGCAGCAGTTTTTTTGCCCATTTGATCAGCAAACCGCCGAGGATATAGATAAGAAGGGCGGCGAGTACCTTGAGCCCGAAGTGTATGGCCTTGTAAAGAAGGTCTGAGAGCAGTTCGCTCGCCGGGGTATTGGTGACAGTGGTGATGGTTTCGATGAAGGACTTTTCGATTTCAGTTTTGCCTGTGGTGTCGAGGGCCGCCTGCCTTGCCTGATCGACTCCGTTGATTATTGTGAAAATCATAATTCAATAATAAGCAATATTGACGCAAAGATAGCAGGATGCTTGGATTATTTATTAATAATTCTCAATTTTAAGCCTTATGAAGATATAATTACATTCTATATGACTATTACAGGTTTTGCAGCATCTTTGCTGCTTTTGTTGTGGTCTCCTGCAGGAGACAATGTGAAGACCCGCTGGGCCAGTGAGGTGAGCCCGGCCAACGCCCGTACCGAGTACCCCCGTCCCCAGATGGTACGAAAGGGATGGACCTGCCTGAACGGCCTGTGGGACTATGCCGTAGCTCCTGTCGCAGAGGCTCAGATGCCCGAGCCTCAGGGCGAAATACTCGTCCCGTTCTGTATCGAGTCTTCGCTTTCGGGTGTTTGCACCCGCATAGATTCTCAGAATGCCCTCTGGTATCGCAGAACCATCGAAAAGCCTTCGGGATGGGATGGGAAGAGAATACTTCTGCACTTTGACGCTGTTGACTGGAGCGCGGAAGTCTTCATCGACGGCAAGCCCGTAGGCAGTCATACCGGAGGATATACGGCATTTTGTTTCGATATTACCGACTACCTCTCCGATGAACCTGCAGTACTCTCGCTGAAGGTATGGGACCCCACCGACGACCTTGACTTCCGCATCCCCCGCGGAAAGCAGGTTTCCGACCCCAAGGGAATATGGTACACGCCTGTGACCGGAATCTGGCAGAGTGTCTGGATGGAGGCCGTTGGCGACGCGTATATTGCTGATTACAACGTTGTTCCTTCTCTCGACGGCAGCCTTGAGGTCAGCGTGGACGTTGCAGGAGAGGCCGATGACGTGAAGGTTGAGATTCTCCGTCCCCGCAAGGGTTACAACCCTGAGAAACCAGCCTGGGGACTCTTCAAAAAAGCCTCGGGCAAGGGCGCGAAGCAGACTCTCAAGGTCCGCAGACCCAAACTTTGGAGTCCTGATGAGCCCTGGCTCTACGGGGTGCGCATCAAACTCCTGAAGGGAGGCAAGGTCATTGACAAGGTTGACGGATATACGGCCATACGCGAAATAGGAATCAAGGAAGATGAGGCCGGTTTCCGTCGGCTCGCCCTGAACGGAGAGATTCTCTTCCAGTTCGGACCTCTCGACCAGGGATGGTGGCCCGATGGCCTGTACACTGCTCCCACCGCAGAGGCTATGGCCTTCGATGTGGAACAGACCAAGGCTCTGGGATTCAATATGATACGCAAGCATATCAAGGTAGAGCCCTCGCGCTGGTACTACGATTGTGACAGACTTGGGATGATGGTATGGCAGGATATGCCCTGCATCTCGGCTTATGAGAACCGCAGCGACTGGGCCCAGGATGAGGATTACTACGGCGCTGGTCGTGACCAGGACGTAACTCCTGCCCAGAAGGCTAATTACTATAAGGAATGGGGCGAAATCATTGATCAGTTGCGCAAGTTCCCCTCGATAGTGGTGTGGGTCCCTTTCAACGAGGCATGGGGACAGTTCGATACCGAGCAGGTCTGCCAGTTTACCCGTCAGAGGGATTCTTCGCGCCTTATCAACGCCGCCTCGGGAGGAAACTGGATTGAAGGTTGCGGCGATATTCTCGATTCGCACCGCTATCCCATCCCCAGAATGCGTCTGATTGACCGCAAGATGGTCAATGTGCTCGGGGAGTATGGCGGAATAGGACGCCCCGTTGATGGGCACACCTGGGATATTGGCCGAAAATGGGGCTATGTCCAGTATGATACCGAGGAGAAGGTGACCCAGGTCTATTGCCTGTACGCCGACGATCTGGTGGGTATCAAGCAGACCGATGGCTGCGCTGCCGCAGTCTATACCCAGACTACCGATGTTGAGGGCGAGGTGAACGGATTCCTGACCTATGACCGCGAGGTTCTCAAGCTCGATGCAGAGGCTGTCCGCAAGGCCAATGAGGCTGTGATAGCAGCTCCCTGTACCCCTGAACTTCCTCTTGCCAGCCCCGTAGCCTTCCACGTCAAGGACCCTGAGTGCGGAGTGAACAGACAGTTGGACCTCTACACCATAAGCAACGGCGATCTAACGATGCAGGTCACTGACTTCGGAGCAAGGGTAATCAGTCTCTTCACTCCTGACCGCAACGGAAAGCTCGATGACGTCGTAGTAGGTTACAACGACGGAGAGCGCTTCATTCATAACAGTGGGGAACGATTCCTCGGAGCTACCGTGGGAAGGGTTGCCAACCGTATAGGCGGAGGTCGTTTCACCCTCGACGGAAAGGAATACAGGCTGCCCCGCAACAACAACGGTCAGACTCTCCACGGAGGACTCAAGGGAGTGGATATGATACTCTGGAATGTCAGCGCCCGTACTCCGTCTTCCATAACCTTCTCCTGCAAGCTTCCAGACGGAATGGACGGGTTCCCCGGGAATCTCAAGATAGACCTGACCTACACTCTGACTGAAGACAACTGCTTCGATATCAAATACAAGGCAGTCACTGACAAGGCTACTCCCGTGAACCTTTCCAACCATGCATTCTACAATCTCAGGGGTTCTCTTGGCGGGAGCATTCTCGATCACGAACTCCAGATTGCCTCAGATGCAATCACTCCCGTGGATGAGTACCTGATTCCGACCGGCGAACTGATGAGCGTCGAGGGTACTCCCTTCGACTTCCGTCAGCCCCACAGGATAGGGGAGAGGGTAGGGGAGAATCACCCCCAGCTCATCTTCGGACGCGGATACGACCACAACTGGGTTCTGGCAGCCGCCGCTTCGCCGGATACATCTCTGCGTCAGGTTTGCAGCGTATATGAGCCTGAGACAGGGCGTGTTATGGAGATTCTTACCGACCAGCCTGGCTTGCAGTTCTACTGTGGGAACTTCTTCGACGGCAGTTACTCCGGCAAGGATCCTTCGCGCCCCATAGGTTTCCGCGAGGCTCTGGCTCTGGAAACTCAGAAGTGGCCCGACGGCATCAATCACCCCGACTTCCCGAACACCGTACTCCGCCCTGGCGAAGAGTACACCCAGCATACCGTTTATCGCTTTTCGGCCAGATAATTGCGGGCAGCAGGGTTTTGCAGACGGCCGACTCTCAACATTGAGATCGGCCGTCTGTAGTTTTGAAGGGTTTGGCTATGGGGGGCTCTGGGGTTTTGCCTGACTGACTGGATTGGGGTTTTCCCTCTGGATTTGGGTTTTTCCCTGGATTGGGTTTTTTCCCCTGGATTGGGGTTTTTCCCCTGGATTGGGGTTTTTACCCTGGATTGGTTTTTTCCCCCTGTATTTGGGTTTTCCCTCCGGATTTGGTTTGTACGTTGCTTTTGGGGGCGGGTCGTTTGAAAAATGATTATATTTGAATATGAATAGACTTGTAGTAAAGATAGGCAGCAATGTCCTGACGCGCGAAGACGGCACACTCGACATCACCCGTATGTCAGCAATCACCGACCAGGTAGCCTGCCTTTATAAAGATGGCTACGAAATTATCCTCGTTTCCTCGGGAGCCGTTGCTTCCGGAAGAACAGAAGTAACTGTAGGACAGAGCCTTGACGATGTGTCTTCGAGGCAACTGTATTCGGCGGTCGGACAGGTCAAACTTATGAACCGCTACAGCGATCTGTTCTCGAGCCACGGAATAGTATGCGGACAGGTACTCACTACTAAAGACAGCCTCTCGCAACCCGGTCAGTACGAGAACCAGAGACACTGCATAGACGTAATGCTCAGCAGCGGGGTCATTCCCATTGTCAACGAGAATGACACAATTTCTCTCACAGAACTGATGTTTACCGACAACGATGAACTGTCGGGGACTATGGCTCGGATGATGAAGGCAGATATGCTCTTGATACTCAGTAGTATAGATGGCCTTTATGACGGCGATCCGGGCGACCCTTGCAGCCAGCTTGTGCCATTGGTCAGTGTTGGCGACGAAGAGGGCGTTTCGTCGTATATCCGCCCCGTAACCTCATCCAGCGGCCGTGGCGGGATGAAGACCAAATGTGGAATCGCCATTAAAGTAGCCCGAGAGGGCATCCCTGTAGTGATTGCCAACGGCAGAAGGCCGGATGTGCTGTTGAAACTGATAAGAGGCGATGAGGATATGCCTTGCACAAGATTCTCAATTTGAAATGAAAGACGATATTCTGGATATGCTTAAGGCGGCTTCGAGTGCCGCAGTTGCTTTGCAGTCTGTCTCCGGCAGCAAGATTGACACGATTCTCATGGAGGTAGCGGCCGGACTTCGAGCCGAGTGTGAGTCCATTCTTGAGGCCAATGCCATGGACCTGGCTGCGATGTCGGAGAATGATCCCAGGTACGATCGGCTTCTTCTTTCAACCCCGAGGATTGACTCTATTGCTTCGGATATGGAGAATGTGGCAAGCCTGCCTTCGCCTCTCGGAAGGGTACTTGCCGAGACCGTGCGCCCTAACGGTATGAAGATAAGCAAGGTATCTGTCCCATTCGGGGTGGTGGGCGTAATTTATGAGGCGAGGCCCAATGTTACAGCCGATGTATTCTCGCTTTGCCTGAAGAGCGGAAACGTGTGTGTCCTTAAGGGAGGCTCCGAAGCAGAACATACCAACCGCCGTATCGTTGCTGTGATAGACTCTGTGCTGGAGAAACATTCAGTCAGCCCTGCAGTGTGTACGCTTCTTCCCTCCTGCCGCGAGGCGGCCTCAGGCCTTCTCAGTGCGGTTGGTCTGGTGGACGTAATCATCCCCCGGGGAAGCGGAAGGCTCATCAGTTTCGTGCGCGACAATGCCCGCGTACCCGTCATCGAGACAGGAGCCGGAATCTGCCATACCTATTTCGACAAGGATGCTGACCTTGCAAAGGGAACCGCAATTGTAAACAATGCAAAGACCAGAAGGGTGAGCGTCTGCAATGCCCTCGACTGCCTGATAGTTCACAGCTCCCGCCTTGAAGACCTGCCACGCTTGTGCGCACCTCTCTCCGACAGTAAAGTTTTGATTTATGCCGACCAGAGGGCTTATGAGACCCTTGAGGGAATCTATCCCGCCGGGATGCTTTGCCCTGCAGATGATGCGGTGTTCGGGACGGAATTTCTTGATTATAAGATGAGTATCAAGGTGGTAGATTCGCTTGAAGAGGCACTTGTACATATCCGGAGATACGGTTCTCACCACAGCGAGTGCATAGTGAGCGACAATCGTGATTCGATTGCCCGTTTCTGGAAAGAAGTCGATGCCGCCTGTGTCTATGCCAATGTCTCGACTGCATTCACCGATGGCGCGCAGTTCGGATTCGGCGCTGAGATTGGAATCTCCACCCAGAAGCTCCACGCCCGTGGTCCTATGGCTCTTAATGAACTCACTACATACAAGTATCTGATAGACGGTAACGGACAGATCCGCAGCTGATACCGCGGAGTCGGTTGCAGCCTGGGCGGGGGAATGGTTAATACCGGGGTGATGGTTGCAGCCTGGGCCGGCTACTTCAGAAAGGCGAAAAAGACTGCCAGCACAAGGCAGGCAAATGCGGCCAGGTGATTCCATTGGAGCGACTGCCCCTTGAAGAGGAACATTACTATGACAGTGAATACCGTCAGAGAGATAACCTCCTGAATTACCTTGAGTTGCATAAGATTGAAAGGCCCTCCGTTGCCAATATAACCTATGCGGTTAGCCGGCACTGTCAGACAGTACTCAAAGAAGGCTATCCCCCAGGAGATGAGTATTATAACGATGAGTGGCCAGCCGGTAGAAATTTTCATTTCCCCAAGTTTTAAATGCCCGTACCACGCAAAAGTCATAAACACATTCGAGCAGAGCAGCAACAATATCGTTTTCAATCCTTGCATATCAATTTCTTCAAAAATCCTGCAAAGATAATCAGATTCAGGTAATAGTGGCTTGGAGAAAGGGAAGAATTACGATGCTTGCCTCGGCGTAAGCGTCTCTTTTCACCGGTCGGGAAGTTCACTTTGCGTGCGATCCCTGTCTGAAGTACCTAGGTGCCCGATTGGGAAGACTCGTGAAATTCACCTTTTGAGGCGACCCCCGTCAGAAGTGCTTCAGAGGCACATTGGGTTTCGAGGTGAATTTCACCGGTCGGGACTGCCCCCGTCAGAAGTGCCTCAGAGGCCGATTTAGAAGACTCGTGAAATCACCTTTCGAGGCTACCCCCCTCAGAAGCAACCCTATGTGGGCCGGGAAGGAGAGGACGACTTCATCGTCATCAAGCGGGCCGCATCTTAGGCTCCGATGCGGAGTCTTTTTGTTTTGCATACCACTACCCGCATACGCCCAATAGGGTATGCAAGAAAAGTTCGTTGTGCAAATATTGTTCAAATGCCATAGAACAAGCCCTTCCAGATATCTGGAAGGGCTTTTGAGAGTGACTCCAACAGGACTCAAACCTGTAACCTTTTGATCCGTAGTCAAATGCTCTATTCAATTGAGCTATGGAGCCATTTATGTCTCAGGTCCGTGGACCTGAGTAGAAGCAATGCTTATTCAGCAACTTTTGCGCGGGTA
>JAQXJU010000007.1 GCA_029009115.1 Bacteroidales bacterium
AAAAGTCAGCCAAAAAGAGCATTTTTTCGTGAATTTGGCTGACTTTTTCGCCAAATCGCTGACTCCAAGGCTTAGTAATCTTCAAAAAATAACTTGCATCATCTTATGAATATCTTTCCGGGCCATATTTCCTTCCTCATCAGTCACGTAGCTACGGCTACGCTCCTTCTTCGTAAGAAAATCTGACCTCGTAAATCTTATTCAAATCTGAAGCAACTTATTTTCTTCACATTACTTAGTGGCGGAGTAAGTCACTTCCCGCACTGACAGAAAGTGTAACAAACGAGCCACACAAAATAGTAATCGGCCTCCTACATATGTAGAAGGCCGATTATGGTGGTGCTGGCAGGAGTTGAACCGGCGACACATGGATTTTCAGTCCATTGCTCTACCACCTGAGCTACAGCACCGTTTCCCTTTCGGGATTGCAAAGGTAGTAATTTTTCTTGAAGCCGCAAATCTTTTTGCAAACTTTTCCGGAATAAATTACGCCTGTGGCAAACTGCTATGCTTAGAAGTCGAATCCGGCACTGAGGTATAGCCCGAACATTGCAGTTTTCGAAGACCAGTGAAGATTAATCTTCAGGGGGCCGATGGGGCTAGAATGGGCATATTGGAATGCAAATCCAAATGATCCTGTTCCGTCGGAGAAGACTTCGTTGAGCTTGGGGGCAGTAATATATGCAGCAGTCTGGGCCTGGAGGTAATCTTTGCGGCCAATCTTGAACCTAAGCCCGACATCGGCGCAGAACAACTGGCTTTCTGCCGCGAAAATACCATTGTATCCGATGAAAGGAACCTGACTCTCGTAGTATCTCGATGCGATTGCACCTCCAATGAAGTTTGCGTGCCTGAAATAGAGCTGTGAGGCTGTAGCCATATTGACATACAAAGACGGAAGAAGAACCACCCTCTCGGCCAGTTTTCGGGCGGATTTTATGGCAATTCGTGCCTGGAGATATGGTTCAAGTTGAGTGTCCTTGATATTCCGTCCGCTCATCATATATCTTGTCCGCCCTACGACACGCAGACCTTCGGTAGGGAAGTAGCGGTCGTCGGTCGAATCATAGTCAAAGCCGTAGAAGGCACTCAGGGCCATTCTCTTCCAATCGCGCCCGGCTTTGACGGCGGTGAATCCCGATACCTCGATCATAGGCATATCCTCGAGTTCGAACCCGACTACCGAAGAGCCTTTGGCCCAGCTTGTATTGCTCCCGAATATCCGCAGCGAATTGTGCCATTCACGTATCCGGGGCTTGTAAACCCCGTCTTCTGTGAAGGCCAGCATATTGACATCGGAGTATCCCGTGAGGGCCTTGACTCCGACCTGGTAGCCTTTGGCTGGTGTATAGGAATACTTCAGCGACAGGTAGGGGCTGTTGTTAAGCCTTGCCGACACCTCGTATTTGCTGCCCTTCAGCCTGTTTGCATTCAAGCCCACGTTCAGCATAACCGACACCAGTTCTTCGGTATCGAAGCGCCCGCCTATGTTCAGGTTGTTGGCCGCACCCTTTGTACAACTGAAAATCAGTTTGTATGGTTCTTCATTGCCCGAAAGGGTATAAGTTACGTCGCTGAAAGCACCGCTGGCGTAGAAGTAATTCAACTCATCCTCAATTTCTTCCTTGCCATATACCATCCCCGGGCGTATGTGGGTTTTATCGACGAAGTATGCCTTCTCATCGTCGCTCAGCCCCTCGAAATCGACTTCTGAGATTCTTACCTTTACCTTGCCGATGTCTGTGGCAGGCTTGCTCGACAGGGTCCTTGAGGCTTTCCTGCCCAATGAACGCTTTATTTCGTCAAGCTCTCCTGCGTGGTCGCAGGCACTGGCATATCCGTTTTCAATCAGCTGGGCAATGCTCTTGTCATCGAAGCTCATCATATTGAACCCCGCCAGATTGGGTCTGATATGGACATCGGTTCCCTGAATGTTCTCCTCGTAGGTATTCACTCCGGTAAGGTCTATGAGCTGGGATATGAAACTGGGCATCCCCTGAATCTCGCTGAGTTCGGTATCAACGTGAAGGTCCACACCTATTATGTAATCGGCCCCCATAGCCCTAACTATGTCAACAGGGAAGTTGTTGCGTGTGCCTCCGTCGGTGAGAATCATTCCTTTGGTACGTACGGGCTTGAAATATACTGGAATGGACATAGTCGAGCGCAGGGCATCCACCACGTTGCCGCGAGTCCAGTTGTATTCTTTGAGGCTCGCCAGGTCAGAGGCTACGCAGAAGAAAGGAATGGGCAGATTCACGAAGTCGAGCGAATCAAGATATCCCACAGCCTTGCTGGTAATCAGGTTGCGCACGTTGTATCCGTTGACTAGCCCTTCGGGAAGAGCCAAGAGCCTGTCTGAATTCATATCCCTGTTCCAAATCTGTCGGCCGTAGTCGAAAGGAATGGTGAAAAGATACTTTCCGTTGTTCTCGCGGGATGTGAAACTCAGATGGTCCTTGGTAACGGCATCGGTCATCATCACGTTCCAGTCCATACTCCGGAGCATAGTATCGATACTGGCAGCATCATAGCCCAGGGCATACATTCCGCCCATCAGGCCACCCATACTCGTGCCTGCAATCAGGTCGATGGGCATACCAATCTCTTCGAGGTACTTCATCACGCCAACGTGAGCAGCGCCTTTGGCACCACCTCCTGAAAGCACAAGCGCTACCGTCGGGCGGGTGCGTCTGATTCTGGCAAGTCTTGAACGGACTTCGCTTATGGCCCTGGCATCGGATTCGGGGTCTGCGCTTTCGTACAGAAATCCCGGAACGGCATTGCGCGAAGCCTTGTTCTGAGCGGACGCATACACCGAGCCGGCAAGCAGTTGGAGGAGTGCAGAAATGATAATTAACCTACGCATAATACCTCAATTATAAGCATCCAAATTTAGTATTTTCCAAAATAATTCCCTAATTTTGCGTGATTCAAAACTGTTTTATCAGAATAAATGCTGGCTGAAGAAACATATCCGCTCGATTCCGAAAAAGTGTACTATTCCAAGGACGAACTGACCCTCGATACCCCCGACGGGCCTAAGACCCTCAAAATGGGATACTGGATCGTAGAGGACCCTGTCCGTATCCACAAGATGATAATCAAGGAAAAGGTTCTTCAGGTCGATACTTTCGAGGTTCTGAATCCCCTGGTCAGCAAGTTGCGCAGGGCCGATCCCGATTACTACAAACGTTTTATGGGTCTCGCGCTTACCATAGACTATCCCGGCTACAGCACCGGAATCGTAGCCCGCATTCCTTTTGAGATCGACCCTGTCGGTTTCTACAAATGGTGGCGCAAGGGCAAGCACGAAGACAAGGTTCACCTTTCGCTCGGCAATCAGATACGTCTGTTCCAGAAGGTCAATTTGATGGACCCGAAGATGTTGCTGAAAAGAGACCTTGATATTCTCCGCCACTAGTAAACTCGCCGTAAGAATCACCCATTCAGCTGCGGCGCATTCCCATTCAGTTCAATACCTTTCCGTGGCAGTTGCGGTATGAGAGCCCCGATCCGCAGGGGCAGAGTGCGTCAGGTGCAACAGGCTTGACGGCCAGTCCCATACGGTAGAGGTTCAAGCCCGGCTCCTCGTAATTGTACTCCTTGACGAGTTCATCTACCCTTACGGTGATGAGCATAGAGTTGACTTCTTTTGCACTGTGTCCCTTCAGCAGCCATTTGGGAACTGAATTGGAATAATCCACAAGCACATCAATGCAATGCTTGAACAACTCGAAACTTCCGAGCTCGTCCTGCCTGTCGGTTACAATCTCAAAGAGCTGCTCCGTGCTCTCGTCGTCCATAGCGAACTGGCTGCACATCCATACGTTATGTATTGCTTCCTGAAGCTCCTCTCCAGAGAAGTCGAGCACGTCTCTGAGCATAGTGAGAAGGGCTTCACCCTCGGGCGTATGCAGGCCGTATGCGCAGAAAGGGGCGCTCTGGCCGGCTGTTATCAGTTCTGTTCTGGAAGGATTTGCCGCATAGCGGCGAATGTCCCTGAAGTGCTCCCTCCGGGCATCCAGAATCTCCCTGGCTTCGCATACGAAGGGCGATACAAGATACACATCCCTTTTAATCCTCTCCTGATATAGCTTGAAGATGGGGCATTCTGCAACCTCCCTGGCTATCCTGACAAGGTCCTTCTCGTCTCCGCAGACATCGTCAAAGAACAGGCTGACAAAAGTTTTCAGGGGCAGGACTCCGTAGATATTGAGGTAACCCATAATGGTCTGCTCAAGACGGAATGCCCCGTTAATCTCCTTTGCAGCAATTACACTGTGTATGTGCGGGGAAATTATCTGGTAGATGGTTTCGGACATTGACACTTCAACCATATCGAAGTCCGCATACTGGTCGCACTTCACAATCTTGAGAGCCTCGACGACCGGAGGGTAGTCTGGCCTGATAATCAGTATTTTCTGACCGGGGCCGGCCTTTTCGAGCTTCCCGAGCAGCCTCAGGTCGTTCTCCGGAAGCCTTGACAGCCAGACATCAGGCGAGTTGCTCAGATAACCCGAGAGCAGGCTGATGACATCCCTCTTCGGTGAGGAAAGATCCACCGGAGCGTCAAGGTAGTCAACCATAGCGCCAAGCTCATCCAGGCTGTAGCCGTGGAGTATGTCATCGAGAGTTCTCATAAGGGGACGCAAATATACTACTTTTGCGGCAAAACTGCATCCAATACGGTAAGTCTTGGGCCTTCTACCCTGAAATGCACGTCTCTACCTTCGAAGCGTATCCCGTAGATACGTTGAGCGTCCGAGTGATACGCTGGTCTTGGGTCGAGAGACAGAATTTCCTTCAGGGCCTCTTCCTGCCCGGGGTCGAAGATTCCCTGCGCATCGGGCAGAAGGCATACATCAAGCCGGGCCTGCGGAGCCTCTGGGGCGAATCCGCACATAGCATCGGGGAAAGAATCAGCATAGCTCAGGTAGGGTTTGATGTCGATAATTGCGGTTCCGTCCGCGAGGTCAGCGCCCGCGACTCTGAGCACGGGAGCACCGGGGCAGTCGAAATCTACCTCAAGAAGTTCCACGCACGAAAGGCCGAGACCGTTCGGACGGAAGGGCGAGCGGGTTGCGAAGACCCCCATCCTGGAGTTCCCCCCGAGCCTTGGAGGACGCACCGTCAGAGAACGGCTCTGAGGATTGAGGTCGAAAGCCCATATCAGCCATATGCGCGAGAAGCCCTCGAGCCCCTTCACGGCGTCGGGGTTGCGATAGGCGGGCGTGAAGTGAATCTCTCCCCTCAGTGATGAGGCCAGACCGCTCTGGCGGGGGAGCCCGAACTTCCCTTCGACGGGGGAGCGGAAGTGGGCAACTGCTTCAATTGTCATTTCTCAAGCTCTGCCCTGTATGCCTTGTACAGAGAGTCCAGCGCGGGGAGATTCTCTTTCCTGATGGGCTCTGCCGAAGGAGATTCAAGCTTCAGTGGATTGATGGGAGTTCCGTTCTTCCATACGCGGAAGTCAAGGTGCGGTCCGGTGGATACTCCTGTAGAGCCTACGTAGCCTATCACATCGCCCTGGTGGACCCTTACTCCAGCCTTGATTCCCTTGGCGAAACGCGAGAGATGCAGGTATCCCGTGGTATATACGCTGTTGTGCCGGATCTTTATGGTGTTGCCACCGCCTCCGGCCCAGCCTGCGCTGATGACGGTTCCGTCGCCGAGTGCGTGTACCGGAGTTCCGGCCGGCGCGGCATAGTCAACCGCGGTGTGAGCTTTGACCTTGCCGGTGACGGGATGCTTGCGGTGGTAACTGAATCCGCTGCTGATGCGGTTGAACTTGAGCGGAGCCTTGAGGAAGGCCTTGCGCATACTTCCGCCCTTTTCGTTCCAGTACTTGTTGCCTTTGTCGCCCTGGTCGAAGTAAATTGCAGGAGCCTCGTAACTGCCTCTGTTGTAGATTGCAAGCAGAACCCTGTCGATGGCTATTACCTCGCCCTCGCAAACCTTCTGGCTATATAGGGCCCTGAACCTGTCACCCTGCTGGAGCCCGAAGAAATCGACGGTCCAGGCGTAGATGTCGGCAAGTTCGAGAGTCAGCAGGGGCGACACCCCGGCTTGAAGCATATCGTTCCACAGTGAATTGCAGATAGTCACGTCGGCTGTCTTTGTCTCAATCTCTATGGGCTTGTCCCACACCCATACGGCAAGCGAATCTTTGATGCGGAATACCGTCGAGCGGATTCGGTCATTCTCATAAACCACATACTGCAAGGCATTGGACAGGGTGTCGGGCTCGTAGTAGGCCTTGACGGTGTTGCCGGCGCGAAGCTTGCGCACGTCGAACACGGTATCGCAAATCTGGGCGAGCTGATAAGACTGGCTTGCCCCCAGGCCGAGCCGTGACATCAGGGTGGTGAAGGCCTCGCCGTTTTTGACCTTCGATTCCTCACAACGGTAATCCTCCGCCCTGAATCCTATGGGAGGGATTGCGGGCTCTTCATCGTTTGCCGTTCTCGAAGATTTTGGGGAGCAGGCGCATATAAGAACTACTGCGAGCAGTATGGATGACAGTGCTTGGTGTTTCATCAATGGAAGTGTTTCTGCAAATTTACAAAAAACTATCTGTGAATCTCGCGGTACTCTTTGGGAGAGTATCCCACAAAAGACCTGAAGACCCTGTTGATGTTGGTGTTGTCCTTGAATCCGGCCATAAGTGCTATGTTGAAGATGGGAAACTGGGTCTTTTCGAGCAGCTCCTTCATCCTTTCAATCCTCATCTCTGTCAGGATGCGGTTCATGGTTCTGTCGCCGTATATTTTGCGAAAGCGCTTTTCGATGGAGCGCCGCGACAGGGGGATGCCCCTGATAGCATCCTGAATGTCGATGTCTTCGGCATAATGCTCCTTGAAGAAGCTGATTACCTGGTTGACGTACTTGTCTTCGCTCTGAAGAGGAATCGTCGAACTCCTTTCGACAATCTTTACCGGGTAGTGGCGAATAATGCGCTGGTCCCAGTTTCCCTTGTCTATGGCATTGCTTAAGTATTCTCCGACAGTATATCCTATCCCCTCGAAGTCAAGCTTTATGGTCGAAATCGAAGGGAAGGTGATGTTGCAGATGAACGAGTCGTCATCTACCCCCAGCACCGATACTTCCTCGGGTATCTTGAGACCACTGCTTATTGCCGCATAGATAAGCATCTTGGCACACACGTCATTGCAGCAGAACACACCGGTCGGTTTGGGAAGGGTCTTGAGCCATTCTATCATCTCCTGCCAGTCTCTTTCGTCATCCGAGACGTTGAGCTCCGGAATCTGAGGGTTGCCGAGTCTTTCCTTGAAGGCCTTCATACGCTCGGCCGACCATACCACATTCTTGAATCCGCAGCAGGCGAGAGAGATGGACTTGTACTTCGACAGATAGTCGGCAGCCATTTCTCCCACCGCCTCGTTGTCGCATTTCACAAGGGCAAAACCCTCGATGGTGTCGCTCCTCTGATACAGCACGATAGGAATGTCCAGTGATTTGGCAATTTCAACGTTGATACCCATCCACTGGCCGAATATGGCATCAATCTTAAGGTCTCGTACCATAGTCACAATCTTCTCGATATGGCTCTGGTCGTCTCTGATTGCGGGTGGAACCTGATAGTATCTCCATCCCCCGCGCTTGTTGTCGTAGCGGGATATTCCCTTAATGAGTTGTCTCGAAGGCTCACGTGACAAATCATTGAGAAGCAAAACGGTAATCATACGCGCAAAGATAGTAAAGAATTCGCAAACTGTATAGTATCTTTCGTATTGGTTCGTAAGTTGTATTCAATATGGGCCTATATTTGCTATTCAGTAAATATTGGTTAATAAATGAAACTCGGATTCCTTTTTATGGGTGACACACCTGACCTGAGGTGGCAGCTTGCCAGCCAGATGGGCATACGTTATGCCGTGGCCAAACTTGCCCCCCAGCTCACGGGGCGTTCACCCATATGGGAATACGAGGTTCTGGCCTCTGCCAGGCAGCGTTTTGCCGATGCCGGTCTTGAACTCATCGCCCTTGAAGGCGACCAGTTCGATATGACTCGCATCAAGCTCGGCCTACCCGGCAGGGAGGAGGACATAGAGCATTATTGCCTTATGCTCGAGAATATGGGCCGCCTGTCGATAGGAACCCTTTGCTACAACTTTATGCAGACGGGCTGGTTCCGTACCACTTCCTCCGTCCGTGAAAGGGGAGGCGCTCTGGTTACGGGCTTCTCCTCGGCCGATGCAGCTCTACTTCCTCCTAAGGAATATGCTCCGGTGGAGGCTTCCCGCGTGTGGGAGAACTACGAGTGGTTCATACGTCAGGTCATCCCCGTTGCCGAGGCGAACGGGGTAAGGATGGGGCTTCACCCCGACGACCCTCCGGTTCCGAGCCTCGAAGGAGTTGGCCGCATCTTCATTTCGATGGAGGCCGTGGAAAGGGCCCTTGCGCTCAGCGACAGCCCCTCGCATTGCCTGACCTTCTGCCAGGGTACCTATTATACTATGGGGGGAGACCTGAAGGCTTTCTTCCACAAATGGAAGGACAGGATCTGCTTCGTGCACCTAAGGGACATAGAGGGAACTGCCGACAACTTCCACGAGACCTTCCACGACAACGGCCCCCACGATATGGCGGATATGCTGCGCTTTTACTCCGATGAGGGCTTCGATGCTCTCATCCGTTCCGACCACGTCCCCACAATGGCCTGCGACGACAACGAGCGCCCCAGCTACTCGACCGGAGGCTCCCTCTTCGGAGTCGGATATATTAAAGGAATAATGGACACACTGAAAATCCCCTCGATATGATACAGCACCTACAGTCTCTCGATTATGTTGCAGTCGGAATATATCTGCTGCTGATGGCATTCGTAGGGGTGCTGTTCGGCTATCTGGTAAAGGATTCCGGTTCGTACTTCAAAGGTGGGGGAGCCATACCCTGGGTAATGGCCTCAATCACCAATTTTATGGGCCTGTTCTCTACCTTCGTGTTCGTGGCCTATGCCGGAATAGCCTATGAGCACGGGCTGGTGTCCATAACCATCTTCTGGGTGTTCGTGCCTTCGTGCCTGATTGCCGCGGCCTTCCTGGCAAAACGCTGGCGGAGGGTAGGCAAGACCAGCCCTATGGAGTACCTTGAGATGCGCTACAACGGCAAGGTCCGTCAGGCTATGAGTTGGATGGGGCTGGTGATGCGATTCCTCGACAATATGGTGCGTCTTTATGCAATCGGCATCTTCATCGCGGCCGTAACGCCTTTGTCGCTGGACTGGTCCATTATTGTATCCGGATTCATAGTAACTACCTTTAATCTTTTCGGAGGGATGTGGTCGGTGTCACTGATGAGCACCATACAGTTTGTCATAATGATTCTTGTGACCTGCGTTCTTCTGCCTTTGAGTCTCGGCGAAGCCGGCGGTCTGCAGAATATGGCCGAAAAGATGCCCCAGAATATGACCTGGTTCAACGGTCCCAAGGGGGCACCCCTTTGGCTCTCGGTCTATTGCATAATGACAATGATCAAGCAGAACGAGAACTGGACCTTCATCCAGAAGTTCTACTGTGTCCGTGACGAGAAAGCGGCAGTCAACTCGGCCCTGCTTACCGCGGCCCTCTTCCTCGTATTCACTCCTGTGTTTATGCTGCCGGCAGTCGCCGGACCTGTGATAATCCCCGGCATTGACAATCCCGAGATGTCCTATGTGGCCCTGTCGGTGAAACTTCTGCCTGTAGGAATTATGGGAATAATGTTCTCGTCTATGTTCGCGGCGACAATGTCTTCGCTCAACGCCGAGTACAACGTAATGTCCGGAGTCATTACCCACGATATCTACAAGAGGCTGTTCCGCCCTGGGTCCACCGATTCCGAACTTCTCAGGGTAGCCCGCTGGAGCACTCTCGCCATCGGAGTGATAATGACTGCAGGAGCCCTTTTAATCAACGGGAACACGGCCTTCGAGGCCAACAAGCTCTTCACGGGGATAATGGCGATTCCTCTGGGCATTCCCCTGGTGCTCGGAATAGTAGCGCGCCGGCCCGACTCTTCGGCGGCACTGCGTACCATCTTCGGCGGTATTGCAATCGGCATTACCGTCAACCTCATTCCTTCGCTGAAGTGGGAAATAGGCACGGCAATAGAAATGGTCCTGATTCTGCTTCTCTACTTCCTGCCTTCGCTCAGAAAGACTCCCGTCTCTGAAAAGCAGCAGGTTGACAGTTTCTTCCACCAGCTGGATACTCCCATTCCCGAGGACCAGAAGCCCGTCATAACCGCCTCATACACAAGGGTTATATACTCTATTTTCATTTTCTCGTTCGTCGTGGCAGGGCTGCTCTTCTGCCTGATGAGCATTCCCAGCATCTCCGCGCTTGGAGGCCGATACAGCTTTGCTGCCGGTGTCTTCTGCATAGTCGGAGCTGTGATAATGGCAATAATAAAGAAACTCAAAAGAATATGATTAAAGATTCGACACGTCTGGAAGCACTTACCGAGATGCTGGACAATTACGATATCCAGCCACTCTCCATTCCCGATGACCAGATTTGCGACAGGCTTGAAAAGCTTTACACAGGAGCCATCAACGACGTGCTCCGCGAACATTGCCTTCTAGACCAGGCTATGCCTAACAGCATTATGCCCTTGAAGATGGAGATGTGCCGTGCGGGAGTCGCCTATACCATACGCTCAACCCCCAACCCTACGGTTACAGGTGAGATGAATGTGCGTGCCCGTATGCTGGATGCAATGCCCCGCGGCTGCTGCGTCATCTGGGATGCCGGTGCCGAGAACGAAGCCTCGCACTGGGGAGAGGTGATGACGGCCTCTGCCATTGCCCGCGGCGCCAGGATGGCCGTAATCAACGGCGGAATCCGTGACACCCGCCAGGTCCTTGCTCAGAACTTCCCGGTTTTCTACCGCTACAGAACTTCAAACGGCTCACTCGGCCGTACCAAGATTACCGAGTACAATGTTCCCCTGAGGATAGGGAAGGTATATGTGAAGCCCGGCGACTTCATCCTTGGAGACATAGACGGAGTGGTTGTCATCCCCCGAGGCATAGCCGTTGAGGTTCTCGAGAGAGCCGAACGTATCAAGGCCAACGAGAAGGAAATGCGTGGAATGGTCCACGAGGGCTTTTCTGCAGTAGAAATGATTGACAACGGCGGTTATTTCTAGACTATGAATCTCTCTTTTCTCTCATCTGACTGGCTGCTCGAGAGCAAGGCTGCACGTGACCTCTATTTCGGCTATGCGCAGGATGCTCCCGTTGTGGACTTCCATAACCACCTGTCGGTAGAGGACATTCTGTCCGACAGGCGTTTCGGGGATATCTGCTCGCTCTGGGTGGCCGAGGACCGCTACAAGCACAGGGCTATGAGAATAGCCGGGATGGACGAGAGTCTGATTACTGGAGATTCCCCTGCCCACGACAAGTTCGTTGCCTGGTGCAGTCTCCTCCCAAGGCTGATGGGCAACCCCCTTTTCCACTGGTCCTGCCTTGAGATGAAAAGGGTATTTGGAATTGAGGAACTGCCCTGCGCAGAGAATGCCGAAGAACTTTGGGCGCATTGCAACTCTTTGCTCGGCTCTGAAAAGTTCTCGAACAATTCCATTCTGAGGAGCTTCTCGACAGAGATTCTGACTACCTCCGACGACATTCTCGACGATGTTTCACTACACGGCAAGGCTTCGGCCGTTTCGGGAATCAAGGTCCGCCCTTCGCTGCGGGCCGATTCTGCCCTTGCATTCGGAAAGCCTTCGTTCAAGGCATTCCTCGAGCGCTTGGGAGAAGGAAATCCTGTAAGCGATATCGACTCTTACTGCTCGCTTCTTCTGGAGAGAATTTCATTCTTCGCCGCCAATGGCTGCAGGCTTTCAGACCACGCCCTCGACAGCGGATTCCGTTTCGTAAAGACGACAAGGGACGAGGCGGCACGCATCTTTGAGGCCACGCTCGGAGGCCCGGCCGTCAGCGACGCCGATTATGTGGCTCTGAAGTCGTACGTTCTGGAATTCCTGGCCTGCGAGTATGCCCGAAGAGGCTGGGTGATGCAGCTCCACATTGGGGCCGAGAGGTTCACAAGCAGCCGCCTGAGAGCGGTGAGCGGAGCTGCAGGAGGTTATGCCTGTCCCGGGAACAGCCTTGACCTGAGGTCGCTCTGCGACTTCCTGGATGCCCTTGACCTTCAGGACTGCCTCCCCAGGACCATCCTCTATACCCTGAATCCTTCGGACAATGCCATACTCTCCTCCCTGACGGGATCCTTTGCCTTGTCCAGATGCCAGAAGATTCAGTTCGGCCCTGCTTGGTGGTACAACGACCACCTCTGCGGAATCACCGACAACCTCGACGCCCTGAGCTCATATTCAGTGCTCTTCAATTCGATAGGAATGACTACGGACTCTCGCTCCATTCTCTCTTTCTCGAGGCACGAATACTTCCGCCGCATACTCTGCAATTACCTCGGCGGGATGATTGAAAAGGGGCAGCTTCCCCGAGACATCGAGTTCATAGGCGAGGCCGTGCGCGACATTTCATACAGAAACTCAAAAAGATGGATATACAATGAGCAATAATGCCAAAGTTGCCGTCGTCACAGGTGGTGGCGGCACCCTCTGCGGCCCCATTGCAGAGGACCTTGCTCGCAAGGGCTACAAGGTGGTTCTGGTGGGACGCCGCCTTGAAATACTTGAAAAAAGAGCTGAACAGATACTTCAGGCTACGGGCTGTGAGTGCCTTTCTATGAGCGCTGACGTCAAGGACGAAGAGCGTATGAACGAAGTTCACGAAGAGATACTCTCGCGCCTCGGCAAGGTCTCGGTTCTGGTAAACGGAGCCGGAGGCAACCAGATGGACGTTGTGGCAAGCGTGAATGAGTACACCCCCGGCGAACTTGAACCCGGGCACGAGTTCAAGGGCTGGTTCGACCTCAAAATGGACCGTTTTCTCGATGTGGTGAACGTCAATATTATGGGTACGGTCATTCCCTGCCATATTTTCTCGAGAGATATGGTTGAACTCGGTGGGGGAGCCATTCTGAACTTTGCCTCTATGAACACCTACAGACCATTGTCGAGGGTTCCTGCCTATGCAGCCTCGAAGGCTGCCATATCCAACTTTACCCAGTGGCTTGCCGCATATCTCGCCCCCGCAGGGGTGAGGGTGAATGCAGTTGCTCCCGGATTTTTCTGGAATGAGAGAACCCCTAAGCTGATGATTAAGCCCGACGGTTCGCTCACCGAGAGGGCGGAGCACATACTCTACCATACTCCAATGCACCGCTGGGGACAGGCCGAGGACCTGCTCGGCTGCGCATCCTGGCTTCTCGACGATTCCCGGTCGGGCTTTGTGACCGGTATCACGGTGCCCGTGGATGGCGGCTTCCTGAGTTGTGCGGGACTATAAAAAGAAGAACAACAGATAAAACATAATTATTATGACAAGTAAAACTAACTGCCAAGGTTTGGAGTACAAGGCTCCTGCCTTAACTGTTCTTGAACTGGGAGTGCACACTGTGATTGCACTTTCCGGTGAAGTGGAGGAAGCTTCGGGACTTCCTGAATATGAAGGTGAAGACTGGTAAATTCTGCAAGGCTATGAGTAAGAAACTTTTCGTATTGGCCGGCGCAGTTCTGGCCCTGTATTCAGTCTCCTGCACTAAGCAGGAAATGATTCCTGTTGATGAGACCCCCGCCCATGCAGCGGAAGCTGCCGTGATGCTCTCGGCAACTGCGGCTGTCCCCGAATCTTCGAGAGTCGCCCTTGCCGAAGAGGCCACCGGCCTCAAGTCCTCATGGGAGGTAGGTGACAGGATTTTCGGCTTCAAGTCCGACGGGACTCCCTTCGATTTCGAGGTTCAGTCCGTTGACCCTTCCAGCGGAGCTGCCACTCTCGCCCAGATTGGCTCGACAACCTTTACTCCCGGCGAGACTATCTTTGCCATTTATGCTACAGGCAAGACTTCTGCCGATCTCGCAGGAACCAAGTGCAGTTTCGACCTTTCGCTCCAGGATCAGGATACTCCTCCCGTGGTAATGTCTTGCAGCGCCAGCGTGGCAGCGGGGCCTTCTGTGTGCTTTACCTTCCAGAATGAGCTGTCGATTGTTGGTGTTAAAGATCCTATGTTTTCTGGAGCTTTGTCAGAAGGAAAACTGGTAAGGAAACTTGTCCTGAGCGGTCAAAAGATAGTTAGTTCCTTCTCACTGTCCCTCTCGGGCGGTGAACTGGTCGCCGAGTATGATGCCCCTAAAAACTTCATCCTCAGAGACGTGCGTATTACTCCTGTGGAATCAGGAGGGAATCTTACCTTTGCAGAACCTGTATATATTGCCGTAGTTCCTTCCGGAACAATTGCAAAGTTCACCCTTCAGGACAACAAGGGCAATTTCTATGAGTATGCCTTGAACAAGGCTCCCGAGAAGGGAAAGTATTACAGGTTGAAAGACAAAACCCTCAATACTGTAACTTTGCCTGAGGTCAGCGGCATTGAGGCTGGAAGTGTAGCCTGGTCCAAGAGTAACCTGGGGACAGATAAACCAGCCAATATGGGATATGTATTCCGCTGGAGTGACTGCAAGCATCTTTATGATTATGCTTCGGATCCTAAATGGGCAGAAGGGTATGAATCAACAGGCTTTCTCCCGGAAGCAGGCCAGTGCTATTGCACAGACCCTTTGGGGAATTCAGAAAAAGGGACATACAGCAAATACCTTGAGCCAGGACTGGTCTTGGACCCCGTCGATGATATTGTGCAACTGACTTACCCTTGTTCGGGTTGGCGAATGCCGACTGTCGAGGAGTTCAAGGCATTATATGCTTTGAAGGATGATTCTGGTTTTACTTATACCTATGGCGATGCATTATCACCAAACATTGGAATCAAATTCAAGAATAATAGCACAAATGCCGAGGTTTATTTGAGGGCAAATCAAACCTTGTTCAGCTCAGGTACGACATCCGCGATTAATATTGGAAGGTACTGGACCTCAAGTTCCACTACAGCAAATGACAAATCTTATGCAGCCCAGTATGCACGTATTGTCGTTTCCAGTAAAAAAACTACCGGGGAAATGAGATTTGATATTGCTGTTCGTCATTCAGGTTATTCAGTCCGCCCTGTTAAGCCGGTTTCTTAAACCTTGAATATGAAATTGTCAAAATACTTACTTCCCGCAGTGCTGGCGGCCCTTGCAATGGCCTCTTGCGCACCCGAGAAGATAGAACCTCAGGAGCCCGAACCGGCTCCTGAGGGCTTTGTAGCCCGGGCAACCCTGCCTGAGGATTCAAGAGTCTTCTTTGAGGAGAACTCTTCCGGCGGCCTGCATCCGAGCTGGCAGAAGGGCGACCTTTTGAGGTGCTTCCTCACCTCTGGAGAGAACTTCAATTTCGAGGTAAGTTCGGTTGACCCTTCAAGCGGAGTTGCTACCCTTGTGACGAGCTCCTCGCACGAATTCACTCCGGGAGAGACCGTCTTTGCCCTGTATATGCCCGATTCGTGCGTATCTGAGTACAAGGGCGGCTGCTTTGACGTCAATCTCGCCTCGCAGGGGGCTGAGGGAATTCCGGCTATGATGCTCTCCGAGGCCGTGGTGCAGGACGGCCCTTCGCTGCACTTCACTATGCGCAACGGCTGTTCCGTCATAGGAATAGTCAATCCGGCAATAGGGGCACTGAACGCAAATAGGAATCTTTCGAAGGTCATTGTAAGCGGTCACGAGCTGGTCAGCGCGGGCAAGGTCAGCGTCGAGGCTGGGGCGCTCAAGTTCGAAGCGGCAGTTCCTACGGTTTTCATAGAGAAGACGGTTGATGCTCCTATGATTGCCTCTGCATCCGGTATTTCGGTAGAGAATCCAATCTACATAGCCGTTCCTCCCTGCAGGATAGCTAAGATTACTCTTGTTGACAGCAAGGGTTACATCTATTCCTACGAGGTGAACAAAGATGCAGAAGCCTCGACATACTACCGCGTGAAGGACAGGCCTTTCGAGGCTGTGACTCTTCCTGTTAATACCGAGGTTCTGACCGGCGGAGTGTACTGGTCCGACAGGAACCTTGGTGCAACTACCGTTACCAGCGGTATGGCCGCCTGGGGTGATGCCTATCAGTGGGGGAATGACGCTATCCTCTATAACTCGAAGAATTACAATGAAAAGACTGTTGAGCTCAAGAGCGAATACTCCGACGGTTATGCAGCCGTTACAGGATTGAACTACTACAACGGAAGCACTTATTCCAAATACAACGAAACAGACGGAAAGACTGTTCTCGATCCTGTAGATGACGTCGTGCAACTCACTTATCCCGGCTCGGGGTGGCGTATGCCCACAATAGAGGAGTGCAATTCGCTGACTGCGGCAGCCTCAAGCGGCAGCCTCCTCTCGCAGGACACCGGGGGCAGCACTTCGTACATCAAATATGCCGACGCATCGGGCAATACCGTAAGTTTTGTGCGTACCTACGGTCTAAGCGAAAAGGCTTTCGATACTAACCGCGGACGATACTGGACCAGCAGCGTCGTATCCGCTGAGAGCGATGCCAAGCGCTTTCTCAAAGCCCATTACTTCAGAATCAATTCTGCCAATACCACTTCAGGAACGAACCTGAGGCATCTGGGTTACTATGTTCGTCCTGTACTTCCCGAGGGGTCCGGGCCGGGTAGCGGCTCCGGTGGCGGAGGAGGCTATGACGAGCCTGACCTTCCTAACTACAATGCCGGCAGAAGCGTAGCCGGACTGCCAGAATGGAATGAGATTTCGGTGGATTATACCAATCTGACTGCAGCGAACCATCCCCGCCTTTTCCTCAGGGCAAAGGATATCAAGACAATCTGTACGAGGGTTGCTGGTTCGGATTATCCCTATCTGAACAAGCTCCACGCCAGCATTATGGCAGGTGCAGATGCCCTTGTCAAGAATACCGGCGCCCTCAAGTACGAGATTACTTCCGGAGGACAGCTCCTTCAGGTTTCCCGAAAGGCCCTGACGCGCATAGCAGACCTTGCCTACGCTTACCGTATTACGGGCGATGACAAGTATCTTCAGATGGCTGATTTTCATATAAATACCGTCTGCGACTTCCCTGACTGGCACTCTGAACATTTCCTGGATGTAGCCGAAATGGCTACGGCCGTGGCGATAGGCTACGACTGGCTCTACTGCGACCTGCCTGCGGCAACCCTCGAAAAGGCACGCGACAGGCTCAAGAGCTATGCCCTTGAACTTGCTTCTTCCAGCAATGTCTATTCCCAGACGGGTAACTGGAACCAGGTCTGCCTCGGAGGTCTTATGTGCGCTGCTCTTGCAGTTTACGAAGATTATCCCTCGCTTTGTGACGAAGTGGTACGCAAGGCTCTCGCTTCTAATGCCAAGGAGGTCAAGGCAATTTATGCCCCTATGGGTGCCTGCCCCGAAGGACCGGGATACTGGGAATATGGGACCACCTATCAGGGCATACTGAACCTTGCCTGCGAGACGGCTCTCGGAACTGATTTCGAACTGCCTTTGGTCGAAGGGTTCAGCCACGCCGGCGACTACTATATGTTTGTTCGCGGCAACAGCGGCAAGCGTTTCAATTACTCCGACAGCGGTGAGAAGGATGAGGCCTCTCTCGGAATGTGGTACATCGCTTACGAAAAGGGCAATGGCTCATACCTCTATCAGGACATATCCCATCTCGACGACGGAAGCTTTTCCAGCGACCCTTATTCCTTTATGGCTATGACCTGCTGTGTGAAGATGGGCTCTTTCAGCGTTACTCCTCCTTCGGGAAAGATTTACAAGTCCGATGGTGCGAATCCCGTTTTGATGTGCCGTACGGGATGGACTTCTAACGACCTGTATCTGGCTCTGAAGGCTGGTATGCCCAATATCAACCACGCTCATATGGACGTTGGCGAGGTTGTGTTCGACGCCTTCGGAACCCGCTGGTTCAAGGACTTCACCTATTCGACAGACTATGGCGAGCTTCGCGACCTCCTTACTGCGTCGGGCCAGAGTACCGACCAGCTCGGAAACAGGGAAGTGGATTCGTGGAGATGGAAGATATTCCAGTATATCAACCTGAGCCACAGCACTATAACAGTGAATATGCAGAACCACTGGCCCTTCGGTTGCGGGGGTGTATCATCTATCAGCGAGTCTGGCCGCATAGGTGGCAAGGCTGACCTCAGCAACGCCCTGTACAACCAGCTGTCATCGGCCTACAGGACTGCAGTAATCCGTGACGGCTCTTATCTTGAGATTGTTGATGAACTGACTTCTCTGACCGGCAAGGCTGCTTCGGTCCGCTGGACCTGTGCGAGTGATGCCTCTCCTGAAGTGGTGTCGGACGGAATTGTGCTTACCGACGGCAATGGCGTGAAGATGAAACTCTCTACCGATGCCCCAGGCGCCGTATTCAGCATATGGCCTGCCGACCCTGCACAGTATCCCGGATACACAAGTCCCTTCACGGAGACTGCCGAACTCAAGCAGAATCCGCTTGACGGATATCTGTGCGGATTTGAGTTCAGCATCCCCGCTGGAGGCAAGTGTACTGTTACGACAACTCTGAAAAAGATGTAAGAGCCTTGTCGGGAAGACTCTTGAACAGCCAGGCCGTCTTGTGACTCACGTCCCTAGACAGAAAGTGTCTAGGGATGTAAGTTTTTATTCGGCTATATGAAGTAACCCTTTAGATAACTACAGCTCCGGTGACGGGAATGATGGCTCCGGAAATGTAAGATGCCATCTCGCTCGCAAGGAATACGAATGCATTGGCTACATCTTCGGGTTCTGCCATTCTTCCGAGAGGGATGTTTCGAATGATGGGCTGGATCATCTGCTCCGGAAGGACTGCAACCATATCGGTACGGGTGACTCCGGGAGCAACTGCATTGACTCTGATTCCGTATTTGCCTAGCTCGCGCGAGAGTGACTTGGTGAGTCCGTTGACAGCGAACTTTGACGCAGGATAGCCGCAGCCGCTGGCCTGGCCGTTGATGCTGACCACGGAGCTGGTGTTGATGATTGAACCGCCTCCGTTCTCCTTCATAATCTCGGCTGCGGCACGGGTGCAGCTGTAGATGGCTTTGATGTTGAGGTCGAGAATCTTGTCGAAGTCTTCGTCTTTATAGTCGAAAAGCGACACGTTCTGTGAGATTCCGGCATTGTTGGCAAGAATGTCAATGCTTCCATATTTTTCCTTGATGGCATTGAACTCGGCCGTTACAGCGGCCCTGTCGCTGAGATTGGGCCAGATGGCTTCGACCTTTGCGTCGGGCATTTCTTCCTTGATTTTGGCAAGGGCTTTAAGGGCTGTCTCTTCGCGAGAGCCGCACAGAACAGTCGTGGCGCCTTCTTCGAGAAATCTTTTTACAATTGCGTAGCCTATCCCTCTGGTACCTCCAGTGACTATAGCTACTTTTCCATTGAGTAATCCACTCATAATCAGTTAATTTTTTAATTGGTTTGGTTATTTCAGAAGGTTCCCCAGGAGGGACCTTGTAAGTGTTCGTGTTGCTGTGGAAGTGGCACTCTTCACAGCCTTGCCGGCTATGGTCTTGCCGCTAAGCTTTGTCTTGCTCTTCTTGCCCGTGACCGAGTTTGCAACCTGACTGCCTATGGCGCTGCTCACCGAAGTAATGGCAGCCCCAATCGATGCTGCAAGCACTTTGCCGAGTATTCCGGACTTGCCCTTGGTGCCGGCTTTCTGCCTGCTCTGTTGCACTTCTTCGGCCTTGCTGCTTTCTTGGAGCAGGACTTCGAAGGCGCTCTCTCGGTCTATCTGCTTGTCGTACTTTCCGTAGAGCAGCGATGAGTTGATGCACTGCTGCCTCTGGGCAGGAGTAATGGCTCCTATCTGGCTGAGAGGGAAGAGGATACGGGCTCTCTCCACTATGGCAGGGGCTCCCTTTTCGTCGAGGAAGGACACCAGGGCCTCGCCTGTCTGGAGCTCCATTATCGCATCGGCGGTCTTGAAGGCAGGGTTGGGCCTGAAGGTTTCGGCAGCTGCCCTGACTGCCTTCTGGTCCTTGGGCGTGAATGCACGCAGGGCGTGCTGTATGCGGTTGCCGAGCTGGCCGAGTATGCTGTCGGGGATGTCTGTGGGGTTCTGGGTTACGAAATATACTCCGACACCCTTGGATCGAATCAGACGTACCACCTGTTCAATTTTGTCAACAAGGGCCTTGGGGGTGTCGTCGAACAGGGTGTGTGCTTCGTCGAAGAAAAAGACGAGTTTGGGCAGGTCCATATCTCCCACTTCAGGAAGCTGGGCGTAGAGGCTCGACAGCAGCCACAGCAGGAAGGTCGAGTAGAGCTTTGGCTTGAGCATCAGCCTGTCTGCTGCCAGAACGTTCATCACTCCCTTGCCGCCCTGGGTCTGCAACAGGTCGAAGATGTCGAAGGAGGGCTCGGCAAAGAACTTGTCCGCCCCTTCGTTCTCAAGCCCGAGCAAGGCCCTCTGGATGGCTCCTATGCTTGCGGAACTGATGTTTCCGTAGTGTGTCTGGAGTTCGCCGGAGTGCTCTCCCACATAAGTCAGCATAGAGCGGAGGTCCTTGATGTCAATCAGCAGGAGTCCGCGCTCGTCAGCTACCCTGAATATTATGTCTAAGATTCCGGACTGTACGTCGTTGAGCCCCATCAGGCGCGACAGGAGTTGGGGACCCATATCAGATATGGTGGTTCGCATAGGGTGACCCTGCTCGCCGAAAACGTCGAAGAAGCGAACCGGGCAGGCCGTGAAGCCAGGCTCGGCGATTCCGAATTCGGCACAACGTTTCTCTATGAAGGGAGTCAGGCAGCCGCTCTGGCTTATGCCGGACAAATCGCCCTTCATATCGGCCATAAAGCATGGAACTCCGGCCTGACAGAAGGTTTCGGCCAGTACCTGCAGGGTTACAGTCTTTCCTGTGCCGGTTGCTCCGGCTATCAGCCCGTGGCGGTTTGCCATTTTGCCGCATATCGAAATGGGACCGTTGGGTCCGTGGGCTACATACAATCCATATCTGTTGTCGTACATATATCTTTGTTTATTATGTATTCTGCTATACCATTGGCGGCGCACCAGCCTGTAGTCCAGGCGGCCTGAAGATTGAAACCTCCTGTGACGGCATCAATGTCAAGGACTTCTCCTGCAAAGAAGACAGAGGGGGAGTCTTTGAGATTCAGTCTCTTGGGGTCCACAGCCTTGAGTGACACTCCTCCGCAAGTGACGAACTCTTCCTTGAAGCGAACCCTGCCGGTAATTCTGTGAGGGTCTGAGCAGAGGGTGGATACTAGTCTCGATAAGCCCTTGCCTGAGAGTTCCGTCCATCTGCATTCAGGTCTGCAGCCGCTACGCACAACGAGGTATTTCCAAAGCCTTTCTGGGATTCCTTCTAAAGTAACGCTTGAAATATATTTATGCGGATTTGTCTCGGCTGCTTCTTTAAGGCGCAGGCGGCATTCTTCGTCATTAAGAGCGCACCAGTTTACAAGAAGAGGAGAGGCATAGCCCCGCTCAGAGAGCAGCCTTGCCGCGTTTGCGCTGAGTTTCAGGGCTGCGGGTCCGCTCATCCCCCAGTCGGTAAGGAGAAGCGGGCCTCGGGCGCTGATTCCCGTTGCGGGTATGACGAGCCTTGCATCGGGTACTGTGATTCCGCTCAGGCTCTTGAGCTTTTCGTCCTCAATCCTGAAGGTGAAAAGCGAGGGGCAGGGGGCTGTGTACTCTGCACCTGCCGACTCGAGAAGGGAGAGAATCTCTGGACTGTTGCACCCGCCGGTGGCGACAAGTACGCAATCTGCCTTCAACTGGTTGATTCCGCTGAGCTTGCTGTGGGTCTGTATCCGCACGCCGCCTGCTTCGAGGGCACGCATCAGAGTCCATACCACGTCCCGCGCATCGTTGCTGGAGGGGAAGACCCGTCCGTCGGGGAGGACCGTAAGCGGAAGGCCTTCGGTGCGGAACCATTCCATAGTCTCCCGGGGGCCGAAATGCTTTAGAAGACGCTTCATCAGGCCCGATCCCCGGGGATATACCTCTTCGAGCGAACGTACTCCCTCGAATGTGTTGGTAAGATTGCATCGGCCACCACCGGTTACAGAAAGCTTGGCCATCGG
Source organism: Bacteroidales bacterium (assembly GCA_029009115.1). Taxonomy (GTDB): domain Bacteria; phylum Bacteroidota; class Bacteroidia; order Bacteroidales; family UBA932; genus Cryptobacteroides. Next base: position 22,060 of record JAQXJU010000007.1, read on the forward strand.
AGAAGAACTGCCTTCATATACGGTCACTTCCGCTTCAGGAAGGAGGCGGGATATCCGGGCGGCGGCAAAACATCCTGCGGCACCGGCTCCTATTACAGCGATTGAAGGCCGTTTCATCAGTTTGTGCAATACGCTTCGCGAAGATAACAATTTATATGATTATATTTGCATTCCCAATTCTCCAGCAATGCTCAATATCTATTGTAAGAACACAGGAAAGACCCTTCGCTTTCAGGAAGGTACCACTCTCCTGGAGATGTTGCCGTCCTTCGGTATCGACAACCCCTATCCTATCATTTCGGCCAAGGTCAACAATGTGTCCCAGGGCCTAAAGTTTAAAGTTTACAATAACCGCGACGTAGAGTTCCTGGACTTCCGCGACCACAGTGGCCGGAGGGTGTATTTCCGCTCTCTGTGCTTCCTTCTGTGCAAGGCGGCCGAAGACGTTTTTCCTGGGTCGAGGATTCAGATAAAGCACCCCATATCAAACGGTTACTTCTGCCAGCTCGAGAAGGCTGACGGGGGAGAGGTCTGCGCTTCCGACGTTGAGAGGCTTCGCAGGAGAATGGAAGAAGTGGTTGCCGGGGATCTGCCCTTCCACCGCTATGAGGTACGCACCTCCGATGCAATTGAGCGTTTCCGCGAAAAAGGGTATGACGACAAGGTGAAACTCCTCGAGACCTGCGGCCAGCCCTATATTGATTACTATACCCTGGGCGACAGTGCCGACTACTACTACGGCAGGCTCGTTCCTTCGGCTGGTTATCTCAAGATCTGGGGCCTGGACCCCTACGAGGGAGGGATGCTGATCAGGCTCCCCAAGGCATCAAAGCCCGATGAACTCAACGAAATTATTCCCCAGCCCAAGACCTTCGACGTCTTCACCGAAGACCTGAAATGGAACAGGATTATGGGGCTTAGCTGTGTCGGTGATGTAAATCTGGCCTGCCAGAAGGGGAATGCCACCGAACTGATTCAGGTGGCCGAAGCCCTGCAGGAGAAAAAACTCGTTCAGATAGCAGAAGAAATCGAGAAGCGCTACAATGACCCCGAGAATCCCGTAAGGGTGGTTCTGATAACCGGCCCCAGCAGCAGCGGAAAGACAACCGTCACAAAGCGTCTAAGCGTCCAGCTCAAGGCCTGTGGCCTGAGGCCAGTGTCGTTCTCGACCGACGATTACTTTGTCAACAGGGTCGATACCCCCAAGTTGCCTGACGGGCGATACGACTTCGACAATTTTGATACGGTTGACCACGCAGCCCTCGAAAGAGATGTCCTCTCTATGCTTGCAGGCGAAGAAGTCGAGGTTCCTGAATACAACTTCGTAAGCGGCCGCAGGGAGTACAACGGGCGCCGCATTCGCCTTGGCGAGGGGAACGTGCTCATAATAGAGGGTATCCACGCCCTGAACCCCGCACTGATAAGCCACGTCGATCCGTCGTGCCAGTTCAAGATTTTCATCTCTACCCTGACCTGCATTCCCCTGGACTCGCACAACTGGATTCCCACCAGCGACAACCGCCTTCTCAGGCGTATTGTCAGAGATTACAACAAGGGAGCATTTTCGGCTAGGGAAACAATCAGCCAGTGGCCCAGCGTACGCGATGCCGAACTCAAGTGGATATATCCTTTCCAGGAGACAGCCGACGTGATGTTCAACTCCGCCTACCTTGTAGAATTCGCCGTTCTGCGCAGTCACGCGGAACCCATCCTCGCATCTGTTCCAAAGGACTGTCCGGAGTATGCCGAGGCTCACCGTCTTTTGAAGTTCATCCACTTCTTCACCCCCGTTTCTGACAAGGATGTGCCTGCCACATCTCTGCTCAGAGCCTTTATCGGTGGCGGAAGTCTCTAAGAGATGCCTTTCCCCTTTACAAGGCATTTGGGGGGAGGTTGCTGGCCTCGAATCTCGAAATAGTGCCCTCGTGAAATTCACCTTTCGGGCTGACCCACTTCAGAATACCCTCAGAGGCACATCGTCTTTCGAGGTGAATTTCACCGGTTGGAGGCCCCCCTGTCAGAAGTACCCCAGAGGCCGATTAGGTGACCTCGTGAAATTCACCTTCCGGGCCGACCCCCTTCAGAGTACCCTCAGAGGCACATTGGCTTTCAAGGTGAATTTCACCGGTCGAGGCAATCCCTGCCAGAAGTGCCTCTGGGGCCGGTCGGGTAATTCCGTGAAATCACTATTCGGAGATCTCAGAAACCCCTCAGAACCTCACACCACTCACCCTCAATGAAAGAAACAATTTTGTTATATACCTTAACAAAAATGTTAATATCGTTAATTGATATTAGCTATGCTTATTATGTCGGCAAATACACCTGCTGCGGTCACAGAAGCACCTGCTCCGTAGCCCTGAATGAGCATAGGGTGGTCGTGGTATCTGTCGGTGGTCAGAAGGACTATGTTGTTCGAGCCTTCGAGTTTGTAGAACGAGTGGCCTTCCTTGAATTCACGCAGTGCCACCGAGTACTTGCCCGGCTCTATCGAGGCAACGAATCTCCAGACCTTGTGCTCCCTCTCGAGTCTCTTCCTTTCGGCTTCGAAACCTGCGTCGAGGCTCGGAAGCTTCTGCCAGAATTCTTCAAGAGAACATTTGAACATCTCGTCGGGGATGAAGAGTTCTGCCTTGACATCTTCCTGGTTTACGACGTATCCGGCCTCTCTGGCAAGTATCACAAGCTTTCTGATTACATCCTTGCCCGAAAGGTCTATCCTGGGGTCTGGCTCTGAATAGCCCTGCTCCTTGGCAAGACGCACGGTTTCGCTGAAGGGAGTGTCGCTTGATATCGTGTTGAATATGAAATTCAGGGTACCGCTTACAACTGCCTCTATCTTATCTACCTTGTCGCCGCTCTTTCGCAGGGCATTTATGGTATTGATGATGGGCAGACCGGCTCCTACATTGGTCTCGAAGAGGAATTTGACATTGCGTCTGCGGGCAAGGTCCTTCAGTCCGGCGTAATTGGAGTATTCCGACGAAGCGGCTATCTTGTTGGCGGTTACAACCGAAATGCCGTGTTCGAAGAAATCTTTGTAAAGGCCTGCGACCTCTTCGCTGGCAGTGCAGTCCACGAATACCGAATTGAATATGTTCATCCCTATTACCTCGTCTCTGAGCTGGCTCAGATTCAGGGGCTTTGCCCTGGAGAGCAGGGCTTTTATGTCGGAAATGTCAAGCCCGTCACGGTCGAACACTCCGCAACTGCTCCGGGCTATGCCTACGACGTTGAGTTTAAGGTTGTTCTCTTTCATCAGCTTGGCCGACTGGCTGGCAAGCTGGCCAAGCAGGCTGCCTCCTACGGTTCCGACTCCGCAGATAAACAGGTTGAGTTCCTGATATACCGACAGGAAGAATGAATCGTGCAGGGCATTGAGAGCCTTCCTGAGGTTCTCCCTTTCAATTACTATAGAGATGTTGCTGTCGCCAACGCCCTGTGCGCTTGCCACAACGTTGATGGAGTTGCGTCCAATCACGCTGAAAAGCTTGCCGGCCGTTCCGGGGTTGCTGCGTATCTGTTCTCCGACCACGGCCACGGTAGCCATATTGCGGTGCACCTCGACCCGCGACATTGCCCCTGCTGCAATCTCGTGCTCGAATTCCTTCTCAATCAATTCTTTAGCCAGGTCTGCCTGTTCTTCTCTGATACCCAGAGAGATGTTGGTTTCAGACGAAGACTGGCTCACAAGGAACACGCTGATGTCGTGGTGGGCAAGTGCCCTGAAGATGCGGCTGTCGATACCAACGATACCGGCCATCGAAGGCCCCGAGACGCTCACTATGCAGACATTGTCGATGGAGGAGATTCCTGTAACCGCCCTTTCGGAGCGTGAACGCTCGCGGCGTATCACTGAGCCTTTTGCCGAAGGATTGAAGGTGTTCTTTATATAAATGGGTATATCCTTTTGACTTACAGGATATAATGCTGGCGAATATATGACCTTGGCTCCGAAGTTGCATAACTCCATCGCTTCGGTGAAACTGAGTTCGTCTATAACGTAAGAGGTGCTTATGATTTTGGGATCGGCCGTCATGAAGCCGTCAACGTCGGTCCATATCTCAAGGCTTTCGGCATTGAGCGAGGCGGCTATGATGCTGGCAGTGTAGTCCGAACCTCCACGACCGAGATTGGTCACGGCTCCACTTACAGCATCGGTTGAGATGAATCCAGGAACAACTGCTACTTCAGATTCTTGACCAAATCCTTCAAAGGCCTCCGCTACGAGCTTGCAAGTCAGTTCGTCGTCAAGCATGGTCCTCGAGTCAATCTTCCTGGTTTTGATGAATTCCAGCGAGTCCATAAGGCGGGAGCCTTCGAGAAGGGTGCTCACGATCTTTGCCGACATCCTCTCGCCGTAGCTCACAATCTGGGCGGCTGTCTTCTCGGGGAGCACTCCAAGGGTGCATACCCCGTCGAGCAGGCTGCCGAGTTCGGAGAGCATCTGCCTGAGTTCGACTTCGAGTGAGGCGTAGCCCGGGCGTGCTGAGGCCAGCGAGGCCAGGTCCAAGTGCCTCTTACCTATTCCGGCAATTATATCCCGGTATCCGGTTCGGCCTTCGGAGGCGAGTTTCGATGCCTCCATAAGCAAATCGGTAACTCCCGAACAGGCTGAGACTACGACTATGGTTGCTCCGCTGCGGGAGCCTACTATCTTCTGGACATTGAGAAGGGGCTCGGAAGAGCCGACGGATGTACCTCCGAATTTGATTACTTTCATTGACTTTGGCTTTGGCAGTTCCACAGTGGGCAAAAGCCCGACGCGCAAAACGTACAAATTTAGCGAATAATCCGTATTTTTGCATATGCGAATTTTCGATGAGGAACTCATTTCACAGGCCTGCCGTGCGCAGAACGTTGCAGATTTGAGTGTTGCAACAATCGGAGAAGTGCTCCTGGTTGCGCAGTGGCTTGAGGAGAGGACTGGAATTCCGTTTATCAGGATGGACCAGGGCTCGCCAGGATTGCCTATGAACCGCTACGGAATCGAGGCCGAGAAGAAGGCTCTCGACTCTGGAATAGGTTCGCAGTATCCGGCAGCAGCGGGCATCCCCCCTTTGAAAGAGGCTGCCGCGCGTTTTGTCAAGGCCTTCATTGACATCGACATTTCGCCAGAGGGCTGTATCCCCACCACTGGTTCGGTTGCGGCATCCTTCGCTGCCTTCATTGCCTGCACACAGCGCATTCCCGGCAAGGACAAGGTACTATTCATCGACCCGGGCTTCCCCATCCAGAAGTCGCAGCTCAGGGTTCTGGGAATATCCTGGCGCGAGTTCGACATCTATCCATATCGCGGGGCCGGGGCACTCAGATCCAAACTCGAAGAGGAACTCTCCCGTGGGGACATAGCCGCCGTAATCTATTCCAATCCCAACAATCCTTCCTGGATATGCCTCGAAGAGGAGGAACTTCGCGTGATTGGCGAACTTGCCACCCTCTACGACGTTGTGGTAATGGAGGATCTGGCGTACTTCTGTATGGATTACCGCCGCCCGCTGGGCAGGCCTTTCGAGCCTCCCTTCGTGCCCACGGTTGCCCGATACACCGACAACTGGATAATAATGCTGTCGGCCTCGAAGATATTCAGCTATGCCGGTCAGAGGATAGCTCTCTGCTGTGTCTCCGATAAGCTTTTCGTACGCCGTTTTCCTGCCCTTGCACAAAGGTACCACGACGAGGGGCTGTTCGGGGTCACCCTTACGGCATCCATATTGTATATGATTACCAGCGGCTGCACGGCCACAACCCAGTATGCCTACGCCGAGATGCTCAATCGCTCCTGCGACGGCGGGATAGACTTTGTGGAGGATACCCGCGAGTATTCCAGGCGCGCTGCGCGAATGAAGGAAATCTTCTGCCGCCACGGCTTTTCGGTGGTTTACGACCGCGACGTGAGCCTTCCGGTCGGAGACGGATTCTTCTTTACTCTCGGATACCCCGGACTCAGCTCCGGCGAGTTGGTGAAGGAACTGATGTACTACGGAGTGTCCAGCATCTCCCTTTCTACCACCGGGAGCCACCGCGAAGGAGTACGGGCGTGCGTCAGCCGGATGAAGGAAGAACTGTATCCTGTGCTGGAAGAGCGTATGGTTCAGTTCGAAATAGACCATAACAACGGCCGTCTATGATGATAAGGCGAATACTTGAGACTGACGGAATCTTCCGTTTCGAAAACGGGGGAGAACTCCCCTCCATCCGTATTGCATATTACTGCTCCGACAGGGAATACAGGCCATCTGACAGGGTTATCTGGTTTTGCCACGCCCTGACCGGCAATGCCAATCCCGAGGACTGGTGGCCGCAGATGGTTGGCCCTGGCTGTGTGTTCGATCCTGAAAAGGACTTTGTGGTCTGCGTGAGTATGATAGCCTCTCCCTACAGCGAATGTCATCCGCTGAGCGTGAACCCCGAGACCGGAAAGCCTTACCTTCTGTCTTTCCCCAGGGTCAGCGTGCGCGATATGGTGAGGGCGGCAATTCTTGTCCGCAAGGCACTTGGAATTGAGAGCATAGACCTTCTGCTCGGACCCTCGATTGGAGGATTCCAGGCTCTCGAATGGGCGGTGATGGAACCTTCGGTGATGAAGAAGGCTGTTTTTCTCGCAACGGGCGCCAGGGTACTTCCGTATCTGACCGCATTCAACGAGGCCCAGCGTATGGCACTGAAGGCAGATCCTTCTTTCCTGAGGGCAGAAGGCCCCGAAGGAGGAAGTGAGGGCCTGAAGGCCGCCCGGGCAATAGCCCTTATCTCGTACCGAACCTTCGAAGGTTACAACTCCACCCAGGCGGAGCAGGAGCAGGATACGATGTTTGCCGACAGGGCTGCATCTTACGAGCGCTATCAGGGGGATAAACTGCTCTCAAGAGGCTTCGATGCCTACAGTTACTGGTATTTGAGCTATGCCGTCGATTCGCAGAATCTCGGACGAGGCAGGGGTGGGGTAGAGGCGGCTCTCTCGTCAATCAAGGCCAGGGCAGCCGTAATCAGCATCGACTCCGATGTAATCTTCCCTCCCTCAGACGGACGCAGGATGGCCGAGTCCATTCCCGGTGCGGAGTACTACGAAATGACATCGACTTTCGGCCACGACGGCTTTCTTATTGAGTACGAACAACTGAAAGTGATAATCCAAAAGATATTATAATCATAAGCCATTATGAAAGAAACACCCGTATTGTTGCTGACCGGTTATCTGGGAAGCGGTAAGACAACTCTGGTTAACAGGATACTGTCCAACAGAAAAGGAATCAGGTTCGCAGTCATTGTGAATGACATAGGCGAAGTCAATATCGACGAGTCCCTGATTGCAAGGGACGGGGTTGTAAGCACAAAAGACGAAAGCCTTGTTCCGCTTCAGAACGGCTGCATCTGCTGTACCTTGAAGATGGACCTAGTGGAGCAGCTGCGCGACATCACTTCGTCGGGCAAGTTCGACTACATAGTCATCGAGGCCAGCGGAATCTGTGAGCCTGAGCCCATTGCCCGAACGATCTGCTCTATTCCTGCTATGGCTCAGGAGTATGAGTTCAAGGGCCTGCCCCGTCTTGACTGCATATGTACCGTCGTAGATGCCCTGAGGATGAGAGATGAATTTGCCTGCGCAAAGGACCTGCTCAGGGGCAATCTCGACGAGGAAGATATCGAGAATCTCGTCATTCAGCAGATTGAGTTCTGCAACATAGTCCTGCTGAACAAGGCCTCTGAGATAAGCGACGAGGATTTTGGCAAGATTGGCAGCATTGTGAGGGCGCTTCAGCCCAAGGCTGAGATTATCCGCTGCGACTGGGCCGATGTCGAACTTGAGAAACTTCTTCATACTTCACTTTTCGATTACGACGATGTCGCCGGCTCTGCAAGCTGGATTTCAGAAGTCGAATCGGGGGCTGAACTGCACGACGAGGAAGAGCACGAGCATCACGATGAGCACGAGGACCACGATGAGCACGAGCATCACCATCATCACCACCACGAAGAAGAGGGAGAAGCCGAGGAGTATGGCATTGGAACCTATGTCTATTTTGCCCGCAAACCTTTCGATATCAACAAGTTTGATAACTTTGTGGCTAAGCACTGGCCTGCTGGTGTAATTCGTGCAAAGGGTCTCTGCTGGTTCGACGACCAGCCCGACAAGTGCTATATCTTCGAACAGGCAGGTAAGCAGATATCCCTCAAGAACATAGGTCAGTGGTATGCCACAATGCCCGAAGATGAACTCCGTGAGCAGCTGATGTTCGATGCTTCGCTGAGGCGCGACTGGGACGATGTCTATGGCGACAGGATGCAGAAACTGGTGTTCATCGGCCAGCATCTTGACAGGAATGCAATACGGCAAAGCCTCGATTTCTGCCTTACCGAAATGTAATAACCTACATAAGGCCTGTTACCTTGTCGTAGTAGGTCTTTGAAACGGGTATCTCGCAGTCGAGACCTTCTCCTATAACAGCGCAGTACTGCAGGTAACTGTCTTTGCGAATGAGTTTGATATGGGCGGGATTGATGATGTATCTCCTGTGCGACCGCACAAATCCGGCCTTCTCGCACAGAGATTCAACGTTCTTGAGAGAGTTGCGCAGCTGGTACTTCTTTTTGGTTCCGTTGTCGAGGTAGTGGATGTTGACGTAGTTCTCTTCCGACTCCAGGTACAGGATAGAATCGGAGTTCGTCACGAACTTAAGCAGGTGTCTGTTGTCGTAGAAACGTAGCCTGACGCCCTCGTCAGGCATCTGCTTGCGCATTACAGCATCCTGGTAGGCATAGACAAGAAGGAAAATTAAGTACGGGAACACCATCAGTGAGGCTAGTACCGACAGCGAGCGGCCCAGAATAATGAAGTAGTCTCCCGAAACCATAGTCATAAGCGCAAGGTACAGCGACACGAAGGCAGACATCAGTATAATCTCAAGAAGACACCAGGCCAGGTACCAGGGTATGTTGAGCCCCATCTTCTTGCTGAAGAAATAGAACAATACGCGGCAAATTGTCATAACTACCAGAAGTATTGCCGATATGATAGCCATATTGAAAGAGACAATGTTAACGATGTTTACATCGCCCTTGCCGCATTCGAGAAGGCGCATCAGCGGCCCCGGTTCATAGACGAGCACGCTCACCAGAAAGAAAGTGGGAATGAGCAGAATGTGGAGCAGGTTGGGGAAGAACCTGTATAGTTTTCGGGGAAATTCCAGCATATTAAGTCACTCTTTTTGTTGTGACAAAAATATAAATTATTCAATTTAGACACAAATTTTCGTATTTTTGTCACAAAAATCGTGATTTAGTCACAAAACATAATTACTAATGGATATAGCTTCCGGGGCATCGTAGCCTGTACTATCTTTGCACCCGGTTGTTTTGCAAAAAAACACAATGACTGAAACCCGAACTCGATTGTCAGCCTGGAGCCGTTTCTGCGGCTGGCTTCTGAAAACTCTGGGTTGGACTGCTGTCGAACCGCTTGCTCCCGAAGATAAGGCCATTATCCTCGGGGTCCCTCATACCTCAATCTGGGACTTCTTCATTTCTTACCTTTATTATAAATCGATGGGAGGGAATGCCAAGTGTATGGTCAAGAAGGAAATGTTCTTCCCGCCCCTCGGCTGGATACTCAAGGCTATGGGGGCCTTCCCTGTTGACAGGACATCCCCCACACGTATGCTCCACAGTGTAATTCACGCTATGGAGGCTGAGGGCAGTTTCCATCTTGCCATCGCTCCCGAAGGGACTCGCAAGCCAGTTAAGAATTGGAAGACCGGCTTCCATACCATTGCCCACCACGCCGGAGTGCCGGTGTATCTGGGCTACTTCGACTGGAAAAGAAAGCGCGTCGGACGTGGACAGAAGTTCGAGCTTACCGATGATGCCCGTGCCGATATGGCCCGTATCCAAAAGATTTACGAGGATATGGACCTTGGCGCAAGACACCCAAAGAACTACATTACACACTGATGAGACACGATTTTCAGACCCTTGCAGAGGTCTTCGCATATTCTTGCACAAAGTACTCGAGCCGTCCCGCTTATGAGATGAGCGGCTCCGGAGTGGCATATACTTACTCTGAGTTCTGTGACTGTACCAGACGAATCTCGCGTCTGTTGTCAAACTTCGGAATCAAGGTCAGCGACAAGGTAGCCCTCTTGTCGCAGAGTATGCCAAACTGGGCCGTAAGTTTTTTCTCTACAGTCATTTCGGGCAGAATCATCGTTCCTATGCTCCCCAATCTGACGGAGCACGAGATTCGCAACATTCTCGTCCACTCCGAGAGCAAGGCTCTTTTTGTGTCGAAGAGGCTGGTTCATATGGTCCCGAAGGACCTGCTCGACAAGATGCACCTGGTGATTACCACTGATGACCTCGAGGTTTACAACTCGGCCCCCGAATCCTATACCTGCGACGGCACTATGGCTTCGCCTCAGGCCGACGATATTGCTGCCATCATCTACACTTCAGGCACCACGGGCGACGCCAAGGGAGTTATGCTGAGCCACAAGAACTTCTGCGCCAACATTCTGGCCTCGTGGCACGCCCATCATGTGGGCAAGAGAGACGTTTTTGTGTCCATTCTTCCTCTGGCTCACACCTACGAACTCAGCATCGGCCTGCTGTACCCCTTCTCAGTAGGTGCCAAGGTCGTGTATCTGTCCAAGCCGCCCACCCCTTCGGTACTGATTCCGGCATTCCGCAAGTTCCGCCCCACTGCTATGCTGTCGGTGCCTCTTGTCATCGAAAAGATATACCGCAACAGCATACTCCCTACCATTAAAGGGAGCCGCTTCCTGACTTTGCTCCAGAAATCCTTCCCCGGGATTCTGCATACCCTCATAGGTATCAAACTCAAGAAGACTTTCGGAGGCAGGCTCAAGTTCTTCGGAATCGGAGGGGCTAAACTCGATTCCGAGGTCGAGACCTTCCTTCACAAGGCAGGTTTTCCGTACGCCATAGGATATGGAGTTACCGAAGCGGCGCCTCTGATATGCCAGGCACCCCCCTTCAAGACACATATCGGAGGGATGGGACGCAATGCCTTTGGCTGCACCATACGTCTTGACAATGTCAATGCCGAAACCGGTGAGGGCGAGATTGTCGTAAAGGGAGACAACGTGATGCGGGGGTACTACAAAGACTATCCCAGAACCCAGAAGGTGCTATCGTCCGACGGATGGCTGCGCACCGGTGACATTGCCTCCATCGACCGAAAGGGCCGCTATTCCATTCGCGGCAGGCTCGGCAATATGATTCTCGGGCCTTCTGGCGAGAACATCTACCCCGAAGAAATCGAGGATGTAATCAACAACCTTCCCGGAATCAACGAGTCGCTGGTGGTTGAGAAGAACGGTTCGCTGGTTGCCCTGGTTCACTTCGACGACGATGTTCTGGACTGGAACTATGAGAGTGAGGACAAGTTCCTCGAAGAACTCGAAAAGAAGAAGAAGGAGATTCTTGACTTTGTCAACACCCACGTGAACAGCAACAGCCGGATCAAGGAGGTCGAGGTCGAAAAGCAGCCCTTTGAGAGAACCTCCACAATGAAGATTCGCCGCTTCCTTTATACCCAGCGCAAGAACGATAACAAAAGTACAACCAAATAACAGACAGAACTGAGATGATTAATTACATCGACCTTCTTTCAGAGACCATCCGCAGAGATTGGGACAGTCTCGCCCTGTGTGACTGGCACGGAGAGCAATTTACCTTTTCCCAGCTGGCCGGAAATATCGAACGCCTGCACCTTCTCTTCGACAAGACTGGTGTCAGTGAGGGCGATAAGATTACCATATATGCCCCCAACTCTGCCAGATGGGCGACTACCTTCCTTGCCATCAATACATCGGGAGCCGTAACAGTGCCCCTGCTTTCAGACTTCACTTCCGAGGCTGTGTGCAATCTGGTGAACCATTCCGAGAGCATTGTCCTCTTTACTGACAAAGATTCGTGGGCAAGGCTCGACATAGCCCAAATGCCTGCTCTGAAGTATGTCGTGTGCATATCGGACTGGAGTCTGCTTTGGGCTGGCGAAGAGAGTGTCTCGGAGGCTTTCGCTTCTCTTGATGCTGATTTCGCCGCAAAGTTCCCCAAGGGAGTCGGAAAAGAAGACATCAATTATCATTTCGATGATATGACACGTCTGGCGGTCATCAACTACACGTCGGGTACCACAAGCGCACCCAAGGGCGTGATGCTGCGCTATGAGTGTTTCAGCGCTTCGATCGACTTTGCCATAAGGCACATTCCCGCATCCAACGACTACAATATCGTGTCTATGCTCCCTATGGGACATATCTACGGTATGGTATTCGAGTTTATGTATCCCCTGTGCTGCGGAGTGACTGTCTATTATCTCGGAAAGGCGCCCGCTGCGTCAACCCTTCTGAAGGCCGTTGCCGAAGTGAAGCCTTATCTGATCATTACAGTTCCCCTGGTGATGGAAAAGGTTTACAACAATTCCATCAAGCCAGTACTCAAGAAGACTCCTATGAAGATTCTGACCGCCATCCCAGGTGTGCGCCAGATTATCTTCAAGGCCATACGCAGCAAGCTCATCGCGGCATTCGGAGGCAATGTGCAGCAGTTCATTATGGGTGGAGCTGCTCTCAATCCCGACGTCGAAAAAGTGTTCCGCAAGATAGGTCTCCCTTATACCGTCGGATACGGTATGACCGAAGCCGCTCCTCTGCTCGCATATGCCGAGCCATGGCTCTTCAAGCCCGGTTCCTGCGGAATCAAACTTGACAGCGCCGAGGTAAAGATTGACTCTGAAGATCCCGAGAACATCACTGGAGAGATTCTTGCCAAGGGAACCAACATCTGCAGCGGTTACTTCAAGAATCCCGAAGCCTCGGAGCATCTCTTTACCGATGACGGTTTCCTTCGCACAGGAGACCTCGGCGTGATGGACAAGAAGGGCAATATTACCATCAAGGGGCGCTGCAAGACAATGATTCTCTCTGCCAACGGTCAGAATATCTATCCCGAGGAAATCGAAGCCTGCATCAATTCGATGAACTATGTGCTCGAGTCTCTTGTGGTTGACCGTTCAGGCAAACTTGTGGCTCTGGTGCGTCTTGATGAAGATGCCATCCGCAAGGCCGGCCTCACGGAGCAGGATGTGCACGACCTGCCCGAGAATATCCGCCGCAAGGTAAACAAGAGTCAGCCTTCGTATAGCAAGATTACAAAGGTTGAAATCAAGAAAGATACATTTGACAAGACCCCCAAGGGAAGTATCAAGAGATTCCTCTACAATTAGAGGAACCAGCTTGAATTCCCTTGTTAATTAATACACGCTGGAGAAGGTGACCGATCGGTTGAGAAATCCGTCTGTCACCTTCTTTTATTGAAAAATCGATGCCGATTACTTAGTCATTGTCCTGCCGGGAGAAACTCTCGGGAACGACTCCGCCGAAGCAATTGTCCCTGATATAATCGAGAACCTCGTTGAGAGAACGGCGGAACTTCTCGAAATCTTCCTTGTATAGATAAATCTTGTGTTTGTCGTAAACGAAATTACCGTCGGGTGTCTGCCTGCGCTTGCTCTCGGTAATGGTAAGGAAGTAGTCGCTGTTTCCTTTTGTTGACTTTACGTCAAAGAAATATGTTCTTTTCCCCGCTCTTACCGGCTTGGAGTAAACGTCTTCGGCTCCTTTATCCTGAGGATAGCCGGGGTTGAAGTCTTCTCTGTACATTTCTTTTAGATATTTAACCTCGGCAAAGTAACAATTATTTTGGGAATCTGTGCTATATTTGCATAAATTTGTTTGAAAAAATGTTGAACAGAAGAATCCTCCGTACCAAGGTCTTCAAGGCCGTTTATTCCATAGCCGAAAACCCTTCTGTACCCGTCAGGGAATCCGTCGAGTCTCTACGGAAATCCTGCGAATCGACAAGAGACCTTTATGTTTTTCTTCTGGATCTGACCATACAGCTTCGCGACCAGGCATACAACTACATAGAGGCGGCCCGTTCAAAGTTCAATCCTACTGAAGAAGAACGCAATCCGAATATGAAATTCGTGGAGAACCTCATATCTGTCAAGATGCAGGAAAGCCCCGATTTCAGAAAGATTCTTTCGAAGCGGCATCTTGACTGCTGGGACAGATATGACATCTTCCTGAGGCATCTTCTGGACTCACTCTTGCAGGAGCAGTTCTTCAAGGACTATATGTCGGAGCCTTCTGCTGACCTGAAGGCTGATGCACAGCTGTTCCGCAACATCTACGAAACCCTTCTTGAAGACAATGAGGAACTTGTTCCCATACTCGAAGAACTCTCAATATGGTGGAACGACGACCTCGGATACGCACTTACCTGGTGCTGCAAGACAATGGATTACCTTGGCAAAGGTTCAGACTGGGGTCTGCCGCCCCTTTATGCCAGCCAGCTCCCTGGCAACGAGGCCATGTCGAGCGACGAGGATTTTGTTCTCGGTGTGCTCAGGACTGCCCACCGCAATTTCGAAAAGTACACCGACTCCATTGCCGCACTCACTCCAAAGTGGGACAGGAGCAGAATCTGTACTACCGATCTTGCCCTGATTGTATCCGGTCAGGCAGAGGCTGATGCTTTCCCCCAGACACCTCGCAAGGTGATTATCAACGAGTATGTCGAAATAGCCAAATTCTACAGTACTCCAGACAGTCGTGCATTCGTCAACGGACTTCTTGACAAACTGATAAACAACAAAGATTAATGATTATGACAAACATTCTTACTTTCGCCCTTCAGGCTGCAGCCGCTCAGGGTGGCGGCTCCCAATGGAGCTTCTGGATTATGATGATACTCATCTTCGTGGTGATGTGGCTGTTTATGATCCGTCCCCAGCGCAAGCAGCAGAAGGAACTTGAAAAATTCCGCAAGGAACTTGCGAAGGGCGACAAGGTTGTCACCGCCGGTGGCATATTCGGAACAATTGCTGAGGTGAGCGAGCGTACAGTGCTCATCAAGGTTGACGGCGAGGTTAAGCTTCGCGTTGACAAGAACTCCATCCTCAGGGATTATTCCGACGCCCAGCAATAGTTTCCCGGGCTGCTGATGCTTGCAGGAGGACCCCGTCGCCGGAACACCGTCCTGTTCCTGATGTCGCTGCTGCTCTCGTTCACGATATGGTTCATCCATATCATGTCGCAGGAGTACAGCGACCTTGTCACCGTTAACGTGTGGGCCGAGAGCAATATCGAGGGGCACACATCCCGAAGTTCGGAGTCCGTGCCCGT
Source organism: Bacteroidales bacterium (assembly GCA_029009115.1). Lineage (GTDB taxonomy): Bacteria > Bacteroidota > Bacteroidia > Bacteroidales > UBA932 > Cryptobacteroides. The sequence goes on from JAQXJU010000007.1 coordinate 37,269, forward strand.
CGTGGCACGATGCACAGCGACCGGATTCCGCCATATCGGCCTGGCAAAAGGGAAGAGGGAAGTCGTTGTAAACATAGACAAATCCGACTTCGTCCGTTCCGAAGCCTGTTTCTACACCGTGAGCGGGGCCTCTCTTGGCAAGTATGCGTCAGCCATTTTCACCGACCAGGTACGCCCTGAGTCGTTCATCACCCCGTCTGTCACTTTCCGTTTTCCTGAACAGAACAACAGGAAGGTTCCGGTGCAGGCCGTTACGACCTTCAGCTACCGTCCCCAGTATATGTCCGGAGGCCCTGTTGTGCTGTCGCCCGACTCTGTGGTGGTATATGGCGACCCCAGACTTATTGCAGGAATCGACAAGGTGCTGACAAGGCAGATTGTACGCAAGGACCTTCACGGGGGTGTGCACGGAGTCGTCAGGCTCGAGGCCCCTTCCGGGGTCCGGCTGTCGGAGCAGGAGGTAATTTATTCGATGGACGTCTGTCGCTTCGTCGAACTTCGCACGAAGTTGCAGGTCGGGACGAGGAATGTCCCTTCAGGCCAGAGGCTTTCGGTTCTTCCTTCATCGGCAGAAGTGACCTTCAGATGCGTGTTCCCCCTCATCTCGAACCCCGAGGACCGTTTTGAACTTTTTATTGACTATGAGGACTTTGCCGCTTCCAAATCGGGTCATTGTCTGGCCCGGTACGATGAACTGCCCGATGGTGTCATCAGTCTGGAAATAAGGCCCGAAGTCTTTGGATGTGTCGAGACTCAATGACGGTTCTGATTACCGGTGGAATCGGCTGCGGGAAATCTGAAGTGGCAGCGTGGCTCGTTTCGAAGGGATACGGGGTTTATTCCTGCGACGACAGGGCCAAGGCTCTGTACGACGAGGTCCCCGGCCTGTTGGAACGCATAGAGAAGGCTCTCGGCTGCCAGTCTCTGAGGAACCCCTCGGGCAAACTGGACCGAAAGGCCCTCGCAGAAGTCATCTTTTCCGATTCTTTACGCAGGGCAGCACTGGAGGCAATACTATACGTGGAACTGCGCCGCGATTTGGAACAGTTCCTTGACTCTCACGAAGGACTTGTTTTTGTGGAATCGGCCAATGCATTTGCCCACAGGGAGTTCGACGGGCTCTTCGATGCTATTGTCGAGGTCAGGACGAACGATTCGCTCAGGCGTGAAAGGGTACTCCGCAGGAATCCCGACCTGAGCCACTCGGAACTTGAATCCCGCATTTCTGCCCAGCAAACGATCGAAGGTGCAGATTTTGTAATACATAACGACGGCGACCTGGACTCGCTCCACAGCCAGATAGACAGAATAACAGAACAATTGATATGAAGACAGATCTTACACGTACACTTTCCGTTGCCGGTGAGCGCGGACTTTACACTTATGTCGCCCAGGCTCGCGGTGGTGCCATTGCAGAGAGACTCTCTGACAAGAAGAGGACCCTCTTTGATGCCCACAAGCGCATCACCTGCCTGGCTGACATTGCCATATACACAAGCGATGGCGAGATGAAACTCAAGGATGTGTTTCTGGCCCTCAAGCAGACTCTCGACGGTCAGAGCGCCCCTTCTTCCAAAGAGGACGGAGCCGTATTCGAGGCTCTCTTTGCCAAGGCTGTTCCCAATTACGATGCCGAGAGATTCTATGTCTCGCATATGAAGAAGGTCTGCGACTGGTACAATGACCTCGCTGCCAACGCTTCTCTCGACTTCGAGGAAGAGGAGAAGAAATAATGACAAGCACCATCCAGGTCCTGACGCTCGGCTGCTCCAAGAATACAGTTGATACGGAGCATCTGCTCGCATCCTTGCCTTCTGACCGTTTTATGGTCATTCCGGAAGGGGAGGACGTTGCTGTGGATTATCTGCTCATCAACACTTGCGGCTTCATAGGCGATGCCAAGGAAGAGTCGGTCAATGCCATTCTGGCTGCTGCCCTCCGAAAGAAGGAAGGACTCGTCAGGACACTGTACGTGTTCGGATGTCTCTCGCAGCGCTATCGCGACGAACTTCCCGGACTCATCCCCGAGGTGGACGGATGGTTTGGAGCCAGAGACCTTGGAGATTTGCTCCGCGCTCTCGGCGTGGAACCCTCCGTCAAGCCATCGAGGCGCCGCACCGTGCCCGGAATGCCCTACGCCTTCCTCAAGATATCCGAGGGATGCGATCGGCGTTGCTCGTACTGCGCCATACCCTACATCAGGGGGAACCACCGTTCTGTTCCCGTTGAGGAGCTGGTTGCCGAGGCCTCTGAACTCGCATCCCAGGGAGTTAAGGAACTTGTCCTGATAGCCCAGGATACAACCTGGTATGGTCTTGACCTGTATGGCCGCAGGGCCCTTGCCGACCTTTTGAAAGCTCTTTCCGAAGTGGCGGGAATAGAGTGGCTGCGCATCCATTACTCCTATCCCTCTGCCTTCCCTGAGGACGTCCTCGAGCAGATGGTCGTCAACCCCAAGATATGCAAGTATCTGGATATCCCTCTGCAGCATGTCTCCACAAGGGTATTGGGGAATATGCATCGGGGAATAGATGCCCGTAAGACCCGCGATATCATACGCCGTGTGCGCGAGACAGTTCCCGGAGTTGTCCTCAGGACCACAATGATGGTAGGCTTTCCGGGCGAGGACAGCAAAGAGTTCCGCTCCCTTCTTGATTTTGTGCGCGAAGCCCGCTTCGAAAGGCTCGGTGCCTTTACCTATTCCGAGGAAGAGGGAACCTGGGGCGCTGAGAATCTTCGCGACAGCATACGTCCCTCAACCAAAAAACTCAGGCTCGATGCCTTGATGCAGCTCCAGAGAGAAATCTCCCTGGAGTTCAATACCTCCCGCATAGGCTCTGAAGAAAAGGTGCTGGTAGATTCTTACACCGATGGAGTTCTGGTGTGCCGAAGCCAGTATGAGAGCCCTGAAGTTGACGGAGAGATACTTGTTTCCTGCCCCGATGCCGCCAGAGCCGCGACTCTCGTAGGGCAGTTCGTGAATGTCAGAATCACTGCTGCAGACGATTACGACCTGACCGCAGATCTCATTGCCACAGTATGAAAAACAACTTGTCTTTAGCATTGTTGGCAGCGTGCCTGATATGCTCCTGTTCGCCTCAGGCCTATGTGCTTGACCTTCAGATGCGTTACCCTTCCTTGTCGGGAGATGATTTCATGGGCAAGGAAATGGCTGTCATATATCTCGACAATGCCTCGCGCAGCGATTCGGCTACAGTTTTTCCCAAGGCAGAGGCTCTTGCCCTGGCTATGGAGAAGGAGTACTTCGGCGGTGAACAGATAATACCGGTGTTCTCTATGCTCCGCAATCCGAAGGGGGATTACAGCAAGGCCGATTCGCTGGTTTCGCTGGTGATGCTGACAGGTAAGGATGTGGTATTCCTTGTTGACGGTGACAAAGTTCACTATTACGACTCTATGGGCTCTCCCGAGGTCAAGCACGTTCCCGCTACCAACGGGCGCTATCCCACTCTCGAGAGTACATGGCGCAACGAATCCTATACCATAATCTACTACGATCAGACCAAGTGGCTTGAGGCATTGGAGAAGGCTGCGGCAATGAAGTGGCAGGAAGCTTCGGATTTGTGGATTGAGATTGCAAAGAGCTGCGACAACAATATGCAGATGCGCTCCTGTGCCGAATACAACATAGCTCTTGCCTGTTATATGGTGGGGAACTGGGAGCTTGCCCTGCAGTGGCTTGATGCCTCTGACGCTGATTTTCCTGTGTCGCTGTCGTCGGGACTCAGGATGAGAATTAAGAAAAAGGCGGGACGATAAGCCGGTTTCTGTTTTAATCTGCCATTTATCTACGCAACCTACCCCCTGACATCAGGCGGGCAGCCCTCGACTGTCAGTATATTTGGTCTTGCAGGCTCCGGTGCCGTACCCCGCAGAGCGTCGCCGCCCGCGGTCGTGAGCTCTTACCTCGCGTTTTCACCATTTCGCCGTCTCCCTTGCGGGAGGGGGCGTTGTTCTTTTCTGTTACGGCTTCCGAAAGATTGCTCCCTCCTGCGCTTTCCGCAGCGGAGTGCCCTTCCCTGTCCGGACTTTCCTCAGCCTTGCGGCCGCGGCAGAATGTCCCGCCTTGAGAATGCAAAGATAATCAAAAATCATTTATGCTCGACGAGAGTAATCTCGTACAGACGGGGCCAGTATTTCCCGGTAATGTAGATGCGTCCGTCTTCGGGATTTATGGCTATTCCGTTCAGCACATCGGTCTTTTTTGTCCTCAGAGCCTCAGGGAGTATTCCTGAGCAGTCGATGCACTTCTCGACATCTCCGTTCGAAGGATTGATTACCAATATCATATCTGTGGTATAGACATTGGCCCAGATTCTTCCGTCAATCCATTCAAGTTCGTTGAGATAGCGAATGGGCTTGCCGTTCAGGTTTACGTCAATCACCTTCTCCTGCCTGAATTCGGGTGTGAGAAAATAAAGGCGTGACGACCCGTCCGAGGCTATCAGCGACTTTCCGTCGGTGGTCAGGCCCCATCCCTGCCTGGGGTATGAGTACGTGGCCTTGTAGGAAAAGGTCTCAGGGTCATAGACGAATGCCACCTTGTTGGTCCAGGTAAGGATGAATAGTTTTCCGTCGAGAACTACCGAGCCTTCTACGAAGTATTTCTTGTTGAAGTCCACCTTCCGGAGGGCCTTCCCGCTCTGGATGTCAATCTCCCTAAGCGTCGATTCGCCGTATTGCCCCGTGGTCTCAATCAGTTTACCTTTATGAAAGAACAGACCCTGGGTATAAGAACTGACATCGTGGGGATATTCCTTCACGACCTCGGCCTTGTAGAAGCGTACTCCCCGGGCCTGACACGATACGGCCCCGAGGAGTATCAGAGCCGCCAGTAAGAATGATCTGTTTGTTCTCATCATCTTGCTCCTCCTCCGAATCCGCCACCGCTGAATCCGCCTCCTCCGCCAAGAGAGGAGAATCCACCTCCTCCGCTTGTCGAAGAGGCTGTCTGATAGTGGGTTGCTGAGCTGACGACGTTGTTCCCGACATGGTTCGACAGAAGAACAAGAGTCCTCATGGTGGGGTAGTCGCAGCCTATGACCTCCTCGAAGGCCTGAGGGTTGATGTCCTTGAGTTCCGCGGCAACCTTGTCGGCGATTCCGAACAGGGCTGCAAAGACAATATAATCGCCCCAGAGAGCAACTTCGGTGGTCTTTCTTTCGTCGAGCAGAGTAAAGTCTTTAAGATACTTCTTGAACCCTACTACCCTGCGGGCGTGCATCTGTCCTTCGGGGCTGTACTTGCCGGAGCGGGCATATCCGTCGTCGTAGAGTTCACACTCGCCCTGGGTGCCGAGTTTTTCTATCCACCTGGCAACCCTCTTCTCGTTCTTCTTAGACCATCTCGAATACTCCTTGTCCTGAAGCACCAGATCGCCTCCCGAAGCTTCTCTGAGCATATTGTAGAACTCCCTCTGGGACGGGTTAAGGACGAATCTGCTTCCGTCATCGCTGACATCGAGCTCGACCTTTCCGCGGGAATCGTGCCGAAGGCGTATTATCCCTTCCCTGACCATTCTGAGTATGAGTGCCGATGCAAAGTTGGCATCGGTTATGACTCCTATCTTCGACAGGACAAGACGGCTCTCGTAAAGGTTGCCGTTGAATGGAAGATCGCGTTCGTAGCCTATTTCTTTAAGTCTTTTGACTCCGAAGATGCGGAGGTTGCGGGCCCTTACGAACTTGACAGAGGCAAAGATCCCAAGCCCTGTCAGGGCGCACAGGGCAGCAATAATACCTGCAATTACCTTCTCCTCGTCCTCTTCGGCGTCAAGGAAATCCTGATAGCTGCTCCCCTTGAATGCTTGCGAAAGTTTCTCTTCGAAAGGCCCTTCGATGCGACTCGGCGATGCGAAGATTCCCTTGTTGAAACGTGCAAGGAGGATGACAGAGTTATTGTCTGAGGAGAATGCTTCGGTGGTTCTCAGGACAATCTTCCCGTCTTCGAAAAGGTCTGTGCCGTTGAAGCCGAAGGCCCATATGGCAGAGTTTCCGCTGTCGAGCAGCGTATCTGCCGCGCTCACCACTACCCTGATATTCTCGGGGCGGGGGCTGATTCCTGGAGATACGAGTTGCAGATGGAGGGCATCGTAGTCATCCATAGACTTGACGGCATTGCTCATCCTGTACTGGGCGGTAAAGCGGTGCGGGCCGTACGAGCCCAGACCCCAGCACAGTTCGCATCCGTTCCTTTTGCGGACTATTGAGCATCTGCCTTCCTTTCGCGAGCGGCTCCAGTCAACGTCCCACGAGTCTTGCAGGGCGAATTCGCGGCCGCTTTCGTCCCAAACCCTGAAATCCGAGATGCGTATGTCTCCCAGATTCTCACGGACAAGATACCACTCGGTTCCGCGGTAAATGTCTATCGACCAGACCTCCCTGACAAGGGCGCTGCCGTCGCGTGACAGCTCTACGCTGATGTCTATATCCCTTGTGCGGGAATCCTCTGCCCGGGATACGAAAGTTGCCGCCACGAGTGCGGCAACTGCTATGAGTCGGAGTTTATTCACTTGTTCAGATTCATTGAAGGCATACTCTCCTTGCCAACTCCCTCGGCAAGGTAGTCCTTGACCTTGAAGCCAAGAAGTCCGGCGACAAGATTGTTGGGGAACTGCCTGACAGTCCTGTTGAGGGCAGTGACAGAGTCGTTGAATACCATTCTTGACATACGGACCTGATTTTCGTATGTGTTGACTGACTCCATAGTCTTGACATAGGTTTCACTGGCCTTGAGTTCGGGGTACTGCTCTCCGACGGCGATAATCCTTCCGAGGGCCTCGCCTATGCACTTCTCCTGGAGGTTGGCGTCGGAGACACTGCTTCCCGAGCCTATCGGACGCCTCTTGGAGATGATGTCGGTAATGGCCTTGTACTCGTAGTCCGAGTATGAACGGGTGAGGTCGGCGAGGGCTGAAAGTGCATCCCAGCGGCTTGCCTGCTGGACCCCTATCTGGCTCATTGCATTGTTGCAGAGTTCTTCTTTCGAAACAAGCTTTCTTTGAAGCCCGATAATCCAGGCGATTATTACGACGACAGCCGCAATGATGATGATTGTGCTCATTGTTTTTATAACAGTTTCCTGCGAATTTACACTTTTTTCTCTAATTTTGCGTAAATGTACCTATATCTATGTATGATAAGCAAACTGTCAGGGAACTGATTCGTCTTTACCTTGTGACCGACAGGCCGCTTGCTCTCGGACGAGATCTGGAATGGGTGGTCTCCGAGGCGGTGAAAGGAGGGGTTACCCTTGTCCAGTTGAGAGAAAAGGACCTCTCAACCAAGGCTTTCGTTGAACTTGCGAGAAGACTCAAGGCCACCCTTGAGCCTTATGGCGTGCCGCTGCTCATAAATGACAGGGTAGATGTTGCCCTTGCCAGCGGGGCCGACGGGGTTCATATCGGACAGTCGGATATGGAATATGCCGATGCCCGCCGTCTGCTGGGGCCTGACAAACTCATAGGTCTGTCCGTAGAAAGCATTGATGATGCCGTCAGGGCAAACTCCCTTGACCTCGACTATATTGCAGCTTCGCCTGTATATCTCACTTCGACCAAGACCGATACAGCCGCTGCCCTGGGACTCGAAGGGCTTGGCCGCATCGCTTCAATCAGCCGCCATCCTGTGGTCGGGATTGGCGGGATGAATCTCACAACGGCTGCGGATGTAGTTGCCGCAGGTGCAGACGGGATTGCGGTGGTCAGCGGTATTATGAGTGCGGATGATCCCTGCAAGGCTTCGGCCCGGCTCATTGACGTGATGCGCGGATGAGTTGGTCTGACCAGATCTGGGCTCTTTCAGGGGAGGCCTTCGGCTCCATTCTCGGGCTTCCTTTTGTGCGCGAGCTCTCTGAGGGGACCCTTGCCCTGGAAAAGTTCGAGCGATATCTCTGTCAGGATGAGATTTATCTCGGGAACTACTCCCGGCAACTTTATGAATTTGCCTCTCTGATAGAGGATCCTTCGCAGAAGTCTTTCTTTGAGGTATTTGCCCGAGCCGGGATGGAAAGCGAGAAACAGATGCATGCCCTTCTCGGCAGTCGTTTCGGCTTCGATGTCACCGGTAACTGTAAGGCTTCGGCGATAACCCTCGCATACAATTCGCATACACTGCGGGCAATACGCAGCGGCTCCAAAGAGTTGGGCCTGGCCTCGCTTATTCCGTGTATGTGGATATATAACAAGGTAGGGCTGCATATTCTTCAGTCTGCCCGTCTCGAAGACAACCCCTATAGGGAATGGATAGAGGAATATGGCGACCCGGAATATACCAGAGGGGTCGGAGAAGTGCTCCATATGGCAGATTCCTGGGCCGAGCGTGCTGACCAGAGCATAAGGCAGGCGATGACGGACCTTTATCTCGAGGGGCTGCGTCTTGAATACGCATTCTGGGACTACGGGTATCGCGGTGAAGAAGGTGATTACAGCTATTTGAATATATGAATATCGACGGACTCGGAGAGTTTGGGCTCATTGAGCGGATAAGGGCGGGCGAAGGCACTCTGCCCCGGGGAATTATGGGAATAGGTGACGACTGTGCCGTCCTTCCCCAGAGGAAAGGATACAAGACTCTGGTCAGCACCGACCTTCTGATGGAAGGAGTCCACTTCCTTCTGGAGGACATCGACCCCTATTCGCTCGGGTGGAAGTCGGCGGCCGTGAATCTCAGCGACATAGCCGCAATGGGCGGCAGACCGCTCGGGTCCTTTCTGGCATTTGCCTTGCCCAAGGCATTGGACAGCAAGTGGATGGACGATTTCTTCAGAGGCTATCGCGCAGTATCCGGGCTCTGCTCCGCACCTCTTCTCGGCGGAGATACAACTTCTTCTCTCGACCGCCTCTGCATCTGCGTTACTGTTCTTGGCGAGTGCGAGGATGGACACGAAATTCTTCGAAGCGGGGCGCGTCCCGGAGACAGGATATGCGTCAGCGGCACTCTCGGCGATTCGGCAGGAGGACTCAAACTCATACTCGGAGGCCTGCCCAGAGCGGGAGCGGGGGAGAGGCTCATCGAACGCCACTACCGTCCTGTTCCGAGGGTTGCCGAGGGGCAGAGGATTGCCGCCTGCGGAGCTACTGCAATGATGGACATCTCCGACGGAATAGGCTCTGATCTGAGGCACATCACCCGCGCCTCGGGAGTTGGTGCCGTGGTAAGGGTGAAGGACCTGCCCCTGTCCGAGGAACTCCTGTCGCAGTCGGCCCTCTACGGCTGGAACGCCCGAGGCCTTGCAATAGACGGGGGCGAAGACTATGAATTGCTGTTTACAATGCCCTCAGATGCCCTTCGGAACCTGGATATCCCCTATACCGAAATAGGTGAGATAGTGCCCGGTGAAGACATACTCTGGGAAGGGGCTTCCAGCCAGGAGCATAAAGGTTTCAGACATTTCTGACATAATGAAAAAGTATAGTACAGTTCTAACTATTGCCGGCAGCGACTCGGTGGGTGGCGCCGGTATCCAGGCTGACATCAAGGCCATCTCGGCAACGGGGTCATACGCCGCAAGTGCAATAACTGCCGTCACCGTCCAGAATACCTTGGGAGTGAGCGCAGTACATCCCGTTCCGGTGGAAATCATCACTGGTCAGATACGAGCAGTCCTTTCAGATATCGGGGCCGATGCCGTAAAGATAGGTATGCTGAATCTTCCTGAGGTCGTAATGGCAGTTGCAGGGGAACTCGATGCATTTGGCGTACGCAACGTTGTTCTCGACCCTGTGATGGTCGCAACCTCGGGTGACAGGCTCATTTCGGAGGATTCCATTGATGTGCTGGTCCGTGAACTGGTGCCGAGGGCCAGGGTCATTACTCCCAATATTCCCGAGGCCGAAATCCTGTCGGGCGAAAAGATATCTTCGCACAGTCAGATGGAGGATATTGCCCGCCGCCTGGCCATTCCCGGCAAGGTCTCGGTGCTTCTGAAGGCAGGTCATCTCGAGGACAGTGAGACTCTTACCGATATTTTCTACAATGCAGAGTCCGGAAGCATTCTACGGCTGCCCACAAAGAAGGTCCATACGCCCAACACCCACGGTACAGGATGTACACTTTCATCTTCCCTGGCTTCTTTCCTTGCCCAGGGTCTTGCGTTGGACGATGCCGTGAGGGCCGCGCACTCTTATCTTGCTTCGGCCATCCTGAGCGGGGCTCAGTATTCTATAGGTTCGGGCCACGGGCCGGTCAACCATTTCTGGAAATAGAGATTGAAACTCAATGATATGACAAAACCCCGCTGTCACAGCGGGGTTTGACGGTTAGTTAGTAGTGTATTGCCTTAGTTGTGGCTATTATTTCTGGTTAGTGCTCCTCGTTTGAGGAGTAGGAGTTGTATCATTTCTGATGCAAAAGTAAGTATAAAAAACAATCCTTGCAAATATTCGTCAAAAATTATTCAAATTAAAATTTATTAATAAATATTTTTAAAATATATGATTCTTCAAATGAGATTAGTCTTCCAACAGTTCCGGACGCAACTGACGTGTTCTTTCCAGAGCCTGCCTGTCCTGCCATTCCCGAATCAGTTTCGGGTTGCCGCTGAGCAGCACATCCGGAACCTTCCAGCCGTTGAATTCGGCAGGTCTTGTGTACTGGGGAGGGGAGAGCAGCCCGTCTTGGAAACTGTCGCTCAGGGCCGAGGTCTCGTCGGTCAGGGCCCCGGGAATCAGCCTGATGATTGAATCGGCAAGCAGGGCCGCGGGAATCTCCCCACCGCTCACCACGTAGTCTCCCACCGATATCTCCCTTGTGACAAGGTGCTCGCGTATCCTGTGGTCAATACCCTTGTAGTGTCCGCACAGGATGATGATGTTCTCCATCAGCGACAGCGAATTGGAGATTCCCTGGGTGAGACGTTCGCCGTCCGGGGACATATATATAATTTCGTCGTAATGCCTGTCGGCACTCAGTTCTTCAATCATCCTGAACACCGGCTCCACCATAAGGACCATTCCGGCATCGCCCCCGTAACAATAGTCGTCAACGTTCTTTCTGGGGCCTATCCCGTATTTGCGGAGGTCGTGGACGTGAATCTCTACAAGACCCTTGCGTATCGCACGTCCTACAATCGAATGGCTGAGGGGCGATTCAAGAAGCTGGGGTACTACTGTAAGTATGTCAATTCTCATATCCTGTCCATTTTTAGGGCAAAAATACCCCTTTTTCTGATTTATTTGTATATTTGTAAGTTATAATGAGTATAATTTAGCGAATATGAGTACAGAAAATCCCCTTGAAGTACCTGTGACGGAAGTTCCCATTCAGTCGGAAACCCCTATCCAGGCCGAATCACCCGCTCTGGAGGATACAGTCGAGCAGACCGCAGAGCCCGAGCCTCTGAATCTTGCCGACAAGACTCTGTCGCAGCTGTCCGATATCTTTTCGGATTTTATGTCCAGCGAAGACAGACTTACCAATCCCAAGACAGCCGAGGCTATCAAGGCGGCATTCTATCGTGCACTGAACAAGATTAAGGAGGCCAGTTCAGAGTCTGAGGACTTCCTTACAATGATAGAGGAGAGTTTCAAATCGCGTTTCAACGACTACAAGAGGGAGCGCGCTGAATATAATGCCCGTCAGGCCAAAGAGCGTGAGGCAAATCTCGAGAAAAAGCTCGCAATAATCGAAGAACTCAAGAGCCTTGTCGAAAAGCAGGAAGACGTGAGCAGTTCGTTCACTGCATTCCGCGAACTCCAGAACCGCTGGAGAGAAACAGGCCCCGTGCCCGTGGAGAGATTCCGCGATGTCAACGAGACCTATCAGCATTCGGTGGAGATGTTCTACGACATGGTCAAGATTAACCGTGACCTGCGTGACCTTGATTTCAAGAAGAATCTCGTGGCCAAGCAGGAACTCTGTGAGCAGGCCGAGGCTCTTGCCGGGAACGAGAATCCCGTCGATGCTTTCCACGAACTCCAGAAACTCCACGACCAGTGGAAAGAACTCGGCCCTGTAGCCAAGGAGTTCCGCGACGAGATATGGAACCGCTTCAAGGCTGCCACTGCCATTGTCAACAAGAACTATCAGGCCCATTTCGAGGGTCTGAAGGGCCAGTATGCTGCCAATCTTGAACAGAAGACCGCGCTTTGCGAGAAGGCTGAGGAGATTGCCTCAAGAGAACTGACTTCAACGTCGGAATGGAATGCCGCCACCGAAGAAATCACAGCCATTCAGACCCAGTGGCGTACGGTCGGTTTCGCTTCGAAGAAGAACAATCAGAAGATATATGACCGTTTCCGTGCTGCCTGTGACGCTTTCTTCCTGAAGAAGCGTGATTTCTTCCACAAGGCAAAGGAAACCGAGTCGGAGAACGTTTCCAAAAAGATGGCCATCATCGAGAAGGCAGAGGCTCTCAAGAATTCAACCGAGTGGAAGAAGGCTACCGATCAGTTCATCTCTCTCCAGAAGCAGTGGAAGGAGATTGGCAGCGTTCCCCGCAAGAAGAGCGAACAGCTGTGGACCCGCTTCCGTGCTGCCTGCGACGAGTTCTTTGCAGAAAGGGACAAGCAGACCAAGCCTCAGGACGACTACTATTCCAACCTGAAGGCAAAGCAGGCTCTCATTGACGAAATCAAGGCTTACGAGACCAAAGGCGCTGAAGAAGATGCCGCTGCTCTGGCTGATTTCTCTGCCCGCTGGAACGCCATAGGTTTTGTCCCATTCAAGGAAAAGGACAGGATTGCCTCAGAGTACAAGGAGGCTGTCAATGCCAAGTTCCCTGATGTGAGTCGTGGCAGGTCCTCGAAGTTCCAGCGCACTCCGGCAGCCTCAAGAGCCCCGCGTTCTGAGAAGGACATTCTCATTGCCAGGTATAATTCTCTCCAGCAGGACATCGATACCTATGAGAACAATATTGGTTTCTTCACGGCATCAAAGAATGCAGAACCTCTGATTGCCCAGATGCGTGCCCGTATTGAAAGCGCGAAGGAGGAACTGAGAAAGATTGAGGAGCAGATTCGTAAGGTTGAGGATTCTCAGCAGTAACAGTGGTATGGACAAGAATTCAGTAACAGGGTTTATTCTTATTGCGTGCATCCTTTTCGGATTCACATTCTATCAGTCAAAACAGGTTCAGAAACAGGCTAAAGCACAGGCTGTAGCCGATTCAATAGCACTTGCAGAAAGAATCGCAAGGGGCGACACTCTCGATCTGAGCGCTGCCGCTTCATCGCCCGAGACAGTCGTTCAACTTTCTGCCTCATCTACGCCTGCAGGAGCCAGCCCCGCACAGGGTATCTACAAGGATGCAGCTCTCAACGAGGCTGCCGTGGCAGAGCCTTCGATTGTGGTTCTGGAGAACGACAAGCTCCGCATTGGCTTCAACACTAAGGGTGCCCAGCCCGATTTTGTCCAAGTCAAGGACTACCGCAACTACGACAGCACCGACCTTTACATCTTCAAGCCCGGGAACAGCGAGTATTCAGTGAATGTCTATGCCGGTGAATATGTGAATACCTCCAATTTCGTATTCCAAGTTGCCGAGCAGACCGACAGTACCCTCGTTATGAGGCTTCCCTTTGCCTGTGGCGGTTATATCGAGCAGAGTTATTCGTTGAGCCGCGGTTCTTATGCTGTCGGCAATGCCCTTTCCTTTGTAGGGATGGATGGAGTGATTCCAAGGAACGTTTCTTCCATCGACATCGATTACTCCATGTTAATTCCCAGGATGGAGAAGGGCTACAAGAACGAAGTTCAGTATTCCAAGCTCGACTACTATTTCGAGGGCGACAAGAAGCCTGTCGAAATGGGGCGTGGCCGCAATGCACAAAAACGCATCGACACACGTCTGAGCTGGTTCGCTTTTCAGCAGCAGTTCTTCTCAGCCATCATAAGGGCTCCCCGTCAGTTCGCTTCAGGTGAGTTGTCGGTCAATTACTTACCCGAGCAGGACCCCGAGAGGAACCTGATGCGCTGTACTGCAAGGATGCGTGCCGACCTCGATGCCGGAAGGGATGTAAGCATCCCCTTCGAGTTCTACTTCGGTCCCAACCATTTCCAGACACTCAAGTCTTTCGGACACAAATACGAGAAGATAATCCCTCTGGGAGGCTGGCTTGTGGGCTGGTTCACCCGTTTTGTGATTATCCCTATGTTCAACTTCTTCAACCGCTTCATAGGCAACTTCGGTATCATCATACTCCTGATGACCATTGTCATAAAGCTTGTAGTGACCCCCTTCACCTACAAGTCTTATGCATCTTCTGCCAAAATGAGCGCGCTGAAGCCCGAGCTTGACAAGATCAACGCCAAGTATCCCAAACAGGAAGATGCTATGAAGAAGCAGCAGGCCACTATGGACCTCTACAAGAGGGCCGGGGTGAGCCCTATGGGCGGATGTCTGCCTATGCTGCTGTCCTTCCCCATACTTTGGGCCATGTTCCGTTTCTTCCCTGCGTCGATAGAGCTTCGCCAGCAATCGTTCCTGTGGTGCCACGACCTGTCGGCCTATGATGCAATCGTGGAGTTCGGAACCAGAATCCCCATACTTGGCGACCATATCTCGCTGTTTGCCCTGCTGATGGCCGTGACTATGTGGGGTTATTCAAAGTTCACAATGGCGGGTCAGCCCAATGCCAACGACCCGAGTGCCGCATCGATGCGCTTTATGAGCGTATGGATGATGCCGATAATGATGTTCTTCATCTGCAACAGCCTTTCGGCAGCCCTCAGTTACTATTACCTTCTTTCTCAGTTGATTGCAATACTCCAGACCTGGATTATCCGCAAGAGCGTCAACAAGGAAGCAATACTTGAGAAAGTCAGACTGTCATACTCCAAGCCTATGCCCAAGAGCAAGTGGCAGCAGCGCCTTGAGGAAGCCCAGAGGCTTCAGGAACAACAGATGCGCCAGCAGAGGAGAAAGTAAGTGATGATAGCCGACAATATTGAAAGAATCAAACAGGAACTGCCGTCAGACGTTATGCTGGTGGCAGTTTCCAAATTCCACCCCTCTGCTGCCGTACGCGAGGCCTATGCCTGCGGACAGAGGGTATTTGCCGAGAGCCGTCCCCAGGAATTGCAGCAGAAGGCCCTTGAACTCGGAGGACGCTTCCCTTCATCGCCAGAAGGTCCCTGCCCTGAAATCGAATGGCATTTCATCGGCCATCTGCAGACCAACAAGCTCAAGATGGTCTTGCCCTATGCCTCCCTCGTCCAGTCGATTGACTCCCTGCATCTTCTCAAGGCCGTAAGCGACTGGGGCGTTTCAAACGGAAGGGTGATTGATGTGCTCCTGGAGGTCCATATAGGGGCGGAAGAGACGAAGCAGGGCTTCCACGAGGAAGAAGTCGTGGACCTTCTTTTCGACAGCGAAAAGTATCCCGGAGTGCGATTCTGCGGCCTGATGGGGATGGCCTCGCACACTGACGATCCCGGGACGATCCATGCCGATTTCGCCCGAATAGACGGCCTTATGGCCTATCTGGTGGACCTTTTCCCGGAGCTTGCCTCATTCCGGCAGCTCTCTATCGGCATGTCCGGGGACTGGAAAATCGCCCTTCAGCACGGTGCCACGATAGTCCGCATCGGCACTGCCATCTTCGGGCAGAGGGACTACGGGACCCGCTAAAGCACCGTTATAGGATAGTAATTGTACCGGTTGGTTGCATCCCAGACTTCGGGAAGCTTCAGCACCGGGACATACGCCGCCGTTTCCCTGCATTGTATATTCGGCTTCCTTCCATTTCGGGTAGATGTGCCCCGCAGGGGTGCCATCATGACGACAAACGACAGGTGCACGCATCTGGTGCTGATCATCCATTCGCCCGCCATAAGGAGATCGCGAAGGGACTCGATGCCGAGTTCTACTTCGCACGCCCGTACCACTCCTGGGAGCGGGGT
>JAQXJU010000008.1 GCA_029009115.1 Bacteroidales bacterium
CCTGTCTGTGCCCGCTCTTGCAGGAGGAGGTGTCCCTGCGGATTCTGTCGCAGTCCGGCTGGTACTCCCTTTCGGGCGCATAATGGACAAGTCTCTTTCGACAGGTACATCAACTACCTTCCACGAGAACGACATCAACAAGTATCCCACCAGCGACATCCGTCTGGCACTCAATGGTGTCATCCCGGGACTCGTGGTTACAGAAAAGAGCGGGATGAGCGGAGGAATGTACGGTCAGGAATCTGACAGAGTTGTGATGACCACCCGCGGCCTTTCGGTCAATATGGTGGTTGACGGAGTATATGTAAACCCTTACGAGATTCAGCTTGACGCTGAAGAAATTGAGTCGGTCACCCTTATCCGTGATGTGGTTGACAAAGCGAGGTTCGGTTCCCGTGCCTCTTCCGGAGTCCTGTATATCACAACCAAGAAGGGGCTTCCTTACGGAAGGACCATCAAAGTTGGTGTAGAGAGTGGAGTTTCGGTAGCAGGCCTGATGCCCGAATGGGTGGGAGGTGTCGATTATGCTATCCTTCAGAACCAGGCTCTCCTTGAGTCGGGTCGTCCCGAGCAGTATTCCGAATCTGACATTAAGAGATTCAGTGCCAACATGGCTAACGATCTGATGTACCCCAACGTTGACTGGAGATCCATGATGTATAAGGATACCAAGCCATTCACCAAGGCCAACCTTGCCATTGCCGGAGGCTCCGATGCAGTGCGCTACTCTCTCAACCTGGGCTATCTGGGAGAGGGTGACATCTACAAGGCCGGAAAGAATTCCACATACGACAGGTTCAATGTAAGGACCCACATCGATGTCGGAATCACCGAAACCCTCAGGTTCAAGCTCGGCCTCTCCAGCAACCTCTCTTTCCGCACATCTCCTGTTTATGGCAGTGCCGAATCGAGTGTTGTGAGCAACGAGTTCAACAGGTTCATAAACGCAACCAACTCCATTCCTCCTGTAGCGTTCCCCGTACAGATCGGAATCAACCCCGAGAATGGCAGCTTTATTTATGGAGTGAGTGAAAGATATACTTCGAACCCCTATGCTGCCCTGGTAGAATGCGGGTCAACTACTTATAGAAGCCGCTCAGGTATCTTCAATGCAAGCCTTGGCTGGGATGCGGGCAAGATTCTCAAGGGACTCCGCTTCGAGACCAATGCCGATTACAATATCCTGAATATGGACCGTATCGGCAAGAATCCCGACTATCTTGCGATGATTTATGACACTTCGACAGGTGAATCTCTCAAGACAAGCCACGAAGGCGCGAAGGTTTCCGGCAAGAGCAATTATGGAAAATGGTATCACCAGACCATCATTCTCAACGAAAGGGCTGTCTATGACTATTCCCGAGGTGACCACGACCTGAATGCCTCGGCAATGTACTACCTCGAGTCCACGGAGCGCAGCGGCTCTTCAGTGAGAGAGAGACAGCAGTCTGCGGTACTTGCAGCAGACTATGCCTACAAGAAGCGCTACCTCATTCAGACAACCCTCAACACGAGCGGTTCCTCGATGTTCCTCAAGGGCAGGCGTTTTGGTTTCTTCCCCTCAGCCGGACTCGGCTGGGTTGTGAGCCAGGAAGATTTCCTCAGGCACAGCAGCTACGTCAATTACCTGAAGATTAGTGCCCAGGCGGGGAAAGTAGCTTACAACCCCTTCAACTCGATGAATCTCTTCGAGGACAAGTACACCAAAGACAAGGGCATAGTATTCGGCCCCGCAACCCAAGGCTTCGAATGGCTCGGCTCATATACCCGCTACCAGTCGTATGTGACTAATTTAGAAAGGTTGGGCAATCCTGACCTGACTTGGGAAAATCGTATCGAGTACTCTGCGGCTTTAGAGACCAGCCTGTTCTCGAACAGGCTCTATGTCAATGCCGACTGGTACTATGTCCTTCGCGACGGTATCATCACCAACACCAGTGCAGTCAACCCCGATTTGTTTGCAATGGACGGAATCGATACCTATGACAATTACAACAAAATTGCATACAACGGGCTTGAACTCACTGCCAGTTGGACCGACCATATCGGCAAACTGCAGTATTCCGTAGGCGGGACTCTCCTTCTGCCGCGCGGCAAATACTTGCGCTACTCCGAGAGGGAAATCAATGCTTACAACAAGGTTGAAGGTTCCATGCTCGGAAGCTACCATGGATACAAGTGTCTGGGCAAGTTTACTTCTGAGGAAGAGATAGCCGCATCTCCTGTTCAGAGCTTCGACAGCAATGTGCAGGTTGGCGACCTCAAGTACAAGGATATGAACGGCGACAAAGTAATCGACTCCAACGATATGACCATCGTCGGCAACACCAATGCCAAATGCATCTATTCGCTGAATCTGTCGCTCAAGTATGCAGGATTCGACCTTACGGTGGTCGGTGTAGGCCGTGCCGGTTTCGATACCGCTATGACCAATTCCTACTTCTGGAACGGCTGGGGAACCGACAACTATTCTGTTTTCGTACGTGACAACATAGGTGGCGCCTATCCCCGTCTTTCTTACGACAAACTCAGCAACAACTTTCAGAAGTCAGACTTCTGGCTCAGAGACGGCAGTTGGTTCAAGATTAAGAACATTGAACTCGGCTACAATTTCTCAACGCGGGGACTCAAGTTTGTAAACGGTATGCGAGTCTTCCTCAGGGGAACTAACCTGCTGACTCTCACTAACGTTGAGTATGTCGATCCCGAAAGCACCGCTTCCGGAGTATCGACCGATCCTCTTTTCAGTACCTTCACCGGTGGTCTCAAGTTCAACTTCTAAATCTGCAATCTGATGAAAACGACAATGAAAAGAATATTGATGATATCTTCCCTGGTCGTATTTGCGGCAGGCTGCGATTTTCTTGACCCTCTGCCCAACGGCTTCGTTACCGAAGATACTCTGGGCGACTTTCCTTCATACATCAGGGGATTTGTGGACAAGGCCTATGAGAAGATGCCAACGACATACATAAGCAACGAGTATCTGTACCTCGATGCAGCTACCGACGATGCCGTGATTACCTCTTCTTCTTCGGTGATGCACAAGTATGCCAAGGGTGCCATATCTCCCGATTCCTGCCCCTTCGACAGCTATTGGACCAGAGATTACAAGAGCATTCTGTATGTGAACAAGTTCCTTGAGAACAATGTCGGCAAGACCACCCGCTACCTTGTGGACAATGCGAATAACGCCCTTCTGCAGAAGTATCTCCAGGGCGATGCATTTGCCCTGAGAGCCTGGTACGAATTTGACCTTCTTCGCAAGTTCGGCGGCCGTTCCGCCGACGGTAAGCTTCTCGGATTCCCCATCATAACCTCTCCGGTGGACGTGTTCAACACCGACCCCGAGTCTGTTGAAAGAAACACCTACGACGAGTGCGTGAAACAGATTCTCGATGACTGCGATTCTGCACTTGTGTATCTGCCCGAAGCCAACCGCGACTGGCTCGGTGTTCACAGCACCCTCGACGGAGCCTCGCGCTGGAAACGTTTCGACGGAGTATCGATCAAGGCCCTGAAGGCTATGGTTTACCTCTATTGGGCATCTCCCGCATTCAACCCTGGTGGCGATCAGTCGCGCTGGGATAACGCTGCTAAGTATGCGGCTGAGGTGATGGACTTCAAACTTACGAAGGACGGAGCTCACGGCTTTGACCCTTCAAAGAAGTTCACCTGGCTCTGGCCCAACGAGACCGAAATCATTATGACCTCCGACTGGGCATCCAACTCCAATATCGAGAAACTCTTCTATCCCGAAGGGTTCCGCGGAAACGGTTCATACGGCGCGAGCCAGAACCTGGTTGATGCCTTCCCTATGGCTAACGGCTATCCCATTACGGATTCCAGATCCGGCTATGACCCTGCCAACCCCTATGTCGGGAGAGACCCCCGCTTCTACAGTACAATCAACTACAACGGCAGAAAGGTAGAGCGTCCTTCGAACGGCGAAATTATGTACCAGTTCGATATGACACCCGAGGGCAATGACGTAGCCGGCAAGGTTGGAAACTCCCTTACCAACTACTATGTGCGCAAATATGTGAATCTCGAGTGGAACCTCAACGACGACAAGGTCAATACCCAGCCCCGTTCCATCTATTATTACAGATGGGCTCAGATGTGTCTGGTATTTGCCGAGGCTGCCAATCAGGTATCAGGGCCGAAGGCCACCCTTTACGGTTACACCCCTGTTCAGGCTTTGACTTATCTGCGCTCCAGACCCACTAACGAAGGCACTCCCGGAATCTCAACCTCCGGTTCCGACCCCTATCTTGACGAAGTCGCCGGTCTGGGTAAGGAAGCCTTTGATGCTCTCGTACGCAATGAGAGACGCATCGAACTCTGCTTCGAGGGCCAGAGGTACGACGACCTCAGAAGATGGTGCACCCCCGATTCGTGGAAGGAAGTGCTGAACGTCGAGGTTAAGAAACCCGTTTTTTCCAGCACAAGCATTACTTACGAAACCGTAGAGAAGAGGGCTTTCAGCTCGCAGTGGCTGCCTCTTCCTTACTACGATGCCAATAAATGCGGTCTTGTTCAGAACGAGGGCTGGGAGTCCTGGCGCTGAAGATAACACACCAATAATCAACTGAAAGTATGAAATCAACTGATATGAAAAGATTTCTCATTGCCGGAGGAGTATCCGCCCTTTGTCTTATGTCGCTGACTTCTTGCTATGAGGATTATGTCAAGGACTATGACTACAGCGGAGTCTATCTGGCTTACCAGTACGACCTCAGGTCCTTTGTTGTCGGAGAAGGAATGCAGTTCAAGATTGGAGCGGTGCTCGGTGGAGTGATCGAGAACAACAAAGACAGAGACATCTGGTACGTTTTCAACGACAATCTTGTCACCGAAGACCTCAGGATGTATGTTCCCGGTTCTGAGACCCCTTTCAATGCTTTTTCCGAGATGACCGGAGCAACCAACGTAGGTGCCGTCAGTCAGGACTATGTCAAGTCTGCTATGACTGCCAGCGGAATCAGTGCCCTCACACCTATTCCTTCCGACGCCATCTCGACGCCTTCCGGACGCTTCATAAGCATTGCCCGCGGGAGTCATACCGGCACGGCAGTCATCAAGGCCGATTCCACGGCCTTCCTTTCCCTACCGGGAGCCGGCCCCAAGCCTTACTACGCATTCGGAATACAGATTACCTCGGCCGATGCCGATACCGTACTCCTTTCGAAGAGCTACGAAGTCATAGCACTGAGGTACGAGAACCTCCTTTTCGGAACCTGGTATCATAACGGGAAGACCCAGATCTGCGATGCCGCAGGTACCTTGCTCGATACAAAGGTGTACCACTCCGAGGCCAATACCGATGACCTTTGCAACCTTACGACCGTTGCTCCTGATGCTGTCGAGGCCGACAAGACGGGGTATCTTGCGGGGAAATTGAGAATTGCAGTAGATGGCGGAGTGCTCAGCCTTTCCGCTGCCCCGGGTGGCCCTGCAATCGAGGACCTCGGCTCAAGTTTCAATAACGTCCGTCTGCTTCAGGACAGGAAGCTCTATCTGAACTACAAGTTTACCGATGCCTCGGGAAATGTCAATGTCGTGAATGACACACTCTCCTTCAGAAACAGGATCCGCGACGGCGTGAATGAGTGGCAGGATGAGAATCCGGAGCATTACAACAAGTAAATCTTAGCTGATTATGAAATATCGTTATTCCATATTGCCGGCGCTTCTCTCCGCCGTGCTCCTCTTGGGGTGCGTAGAAAAGGAACTTGCCACGCTGGTTGGTGTCAGTGTCGAAGATGCCAATGTGTCGGTAGGCGAGTACTACCATATCGATGGCAAGGGTTTCCAGGTGGGTGATATAATTGCCTTCGAATCCAAGGATGCCCAATACCGTTTTCAGTCTGTAGTCGAAGAAGGGAATGTGACTGCTTCTGGAGTTGACATCCTGCTTCCCAAGGCTATCATTTATGAGACCGAGTATTCGCTGTATCTAGTAAGAGAACTCCAGAGTATTTTCCTCGGCAGTGCCGTATTCCATAAGGGGGCACTCTCCCTGGAAGAGGGAATGGACTACTGCGGAATAGTTACTGATTCCGATGGTAATCCCATACCGGGCGTTGTTGTGAGCGACGGTTACAACTGTACGGTCACAGATGAAAAGGGAGTGTATCAACTCAAGGGCTGTCAGTATTCCGTGCACGTAAACATTTCGATTCCGGCGGAGTATAAGGTTCCTGTGCAGAACGGTATGCCTTGCTTCTGGAAAACCATAGAGGCTGACAAGTCCCGCTATGATTTTTCACTTGAGCGTCTTGATGCTCCTGAAACCGATTTCTATCTCTTCTGCATCGGTGACCCCCAGTGCCAGAACCAGAACCGTCACGTCAAGCGTTTTTCCACGGAGACGATTCCGGATATACTCAAGAAGCGCAACGAACTCGGTTCTGCTCCCTGTTATGGAATAACTCTCGGAGACGTGGGATACAACAGCGACGGAACCAACAACAATATCAAGAATAAAGTTTTTACTGCAATGACAACTGCGATGGATTCCAAAACTACCGGAATGCCCATCTTCCAGTGCATAGGTAATCACGACCACTTTATTGTTAACCACACGGTTTATTCTGTTGCAGATGATATCACCTCGCAAAAGGATTTCCAGAATGCTTTCGGCCCCGTAAACTATTCATTCAACAGGGGAGAAGCCCATATCGTGGTAATGGATGACATCTTGTTCACGCATCTCGGAAGCTACGAGTTGGGCTTCCGTGACGATCAGCTTGAGTGGCTGCGTCAGGACCTTGCAAATGTCCCCAGGAGCAAGATGCTGATTTTGTGTGTTCATATTCCCCTTCAGGGCAATACCAAGAATAATATGCAGGCTGTCAAAGATTTGATAGAAGAGTTCAGCGAATGCCATATTATGTCGGGGCACACTCATTTTACGGTGAATTATGTATATCCCAA
>JAQXJU010000009.1 GCA_029009115.1 Bacteroidales bacterium
GCCCGGAAAGTTCATATTCTACTCCAAACTCACGAGTCCTATGTTCAAAAATAAGCTCAAGCTCAGTACCATTTCGTTGATACTCAGCGCATATACTCTCCTTGCCTTCCACTGGCCATTCTTCTCTGCCGCGATGCAGAAGATTGAAGGCGGATTCAACGGAGTGCTCATAATTGCATCTCTGGTGCTTCTGATGCTCGCACTAAACTACTTCTTCTGCTACCTGCTGCTGTGGGCGGGTCGCGCTGTCGGGCGGGGCATCATCGCTGCCAGCTTCATTGCCGATGCCATAAGCCTCTACTTTATCAATACCTTCGACGTTCTTATCGACTCCTCGATGATGGGAAATGTCTTCAACACCAGAGCCTCTGAAGCAACAAGTTTCTTCGGTCTAGGCTTTGTGGCTTACATTCTCCTTCTGGGAGTTCCCCCCGCAGTTTACGTATGCCTCCGGAAGATTGACTTCGGCCCGTCGAAGCGCTTCTTCGGCAATACAGGTATGTCCTTTGCCGCCGTTCTGCTGATTGCGTTTGCCAATATGAGCAACTGGCCCTGGATCGACCGCAATGCCCCAGTACTTGGCAGTCTCCTGATGCCCTGGTCTTATACAGTAAACACCTTCCGCCACTTCTCGGAAGAGCGCGAGCGCAACCGCGACGAAATTCTTCTCCCCGATGCCAGCTTCAGCAACGACGATAAAGCTGTTTTAGTACTGATGATAGGGGAGAGCGCCCGCCGCGACCATTTCTCCCTGTACGGATACGGACGCGAGACAAATCCTCTGCTGAAGACCGACGACGTGATTGCCATACCCGCCACATCAGCTGCAACTTATACCACTGCGGGAGTCAAGGCCATTCTTGACCATAAGCCAAGCGGAAAGCTCTATGAGATTCTTCCCAACTACCTCTTCAGGGCCGGAGCCGATGTGGTCTGGAGAGCTTCCAACTGGGGGGAGCCGCCCCTGCACATCGAAAAGGAACTTACCGTCTCCTCTCTTAAGAAGATGTATCCCGACTGTGATGAGCGCTATGACGGACTGCTTATCGAAGGCCTGTCCGACGAGATTCTCCGCAGCGGAAATAACAAGCAGCTGATTGTCATCCACACAAGTACCAGCCACGGCCCCAGCTACAACAAGCGCTATCCCCAGGAGTTCGAGCTCTTTACTCCGGTCTGTACCACTGTCGAGATGTCCAAGGCCGATCCCGATGAACTTATCAACGCCTACGACAACACCATCCTCTATACCGACTGGCTCGTCCACGACGTGATACGCCAGATGAAAACCCTCCCTTCGGAATGGAAGAGTTGCGTGCTGTATGTCTCCGATCACGGTGAGTCGCTTGGCGAGGGAGGTCTTTATATGCACGGAGTGCCCATTTCGATGGCTCCCAGGGAGCAGTATGAGATACCCTTCATTGTCTGGACCTCAGAAGGTTCTGCATCAGTTAGGGAGATGGAATCTGCCGTGCAGTACAATGTCTTCCACAGCGTTATGGATTTCCTCGGTGCCGAAAGCGAGATTTTCGACCCTCAGATGAGCATCTTTAAATGAGCCCCCTCTTCATTATCAATCCCATATCCGGCAAAGGCAACAGACAGAAATTCGTTGCAATGCTCCGCGAGCGGGGTCTCGACTATGTCCTTACCTCCGCGGCAGGGGAGGCCGAAGTCATTGCCAGAGAGACTCCCCGGCAGACAGTCGTGGCTGTAGGCGGAGACGGTACCCTGAACGAAGTCGCAAGGGGACTTCTCGGAACCGGCAAGACTCTTGGGATAATCCCCTGTGGCAGCGGAGACGGGCTGGCAAGGTTCCTTGGAATAAGCCGCAATCCCCGTAAGGCTCTCGAGGTAGTCCTCTCCGGCAAGACCCTCCCTCTGGATGCGGGGATGATTAACTCTCATCCTTTTTTCTCGGTATGCGGTGTGGGATTCGATGCCGATGTCAGCAAGGCCTACGCCCTATCCGGCAGACGCACTCTTTTAAGCTATGTGCTACAGACCCTCAGGCTCTGGAAGAATTACAGCCCTCAGGAACTGAGCATCAGCATAGACTCCCGCCAGTGGACACAGAAAGCAATGCTTGTGACGGTTGCCAATTCGAATCAGTGGGGGAACAATGCGGTGGTTGCTCCTCATGCAAGTTGCAGCGATGGTATCCTGAACGTGGCTATACTTGACCCTGTCTCTGCTCTCCAGCTTCCGGTCCTGGCCCTGAAGCTCCTTACCGGGAGATGCGACACAAGCAGCCGTGTCCACTGCCTCAGCGGAAAACATATAGTCATAGAACGCAAGGCATCAGGCACAGCCCACTACGACGGCGATTGGTTCGACGCCCCTCCGACTCTCGACATTTCAATAATTCCCTCTGCCCTCAAAGTCCTGGTACCTTGAGCCGAAGAAACTTCAATTAATTCCCAAGAAGAGTTATCTTTGCAAGATATGACAGAGTTATTGATATTTCTCTTCACTGCGCTGGCCTTTTCTTTCCTGTGCTCGGTGCTTGAAGCCACACTAATGAGCACTCCCATTTCGTATATCACGATGCGGGAGGAAGAAGGGTACAAGCCTGCCACCAGAATGAAGGCCTACAAGACTAACCCTTCGCGCCCCATTGCAGCAATCCTTTCCCTGAATACCATTGCCAATACCATTGGAGCTGCCGGAGTAGGCCGCCAGGCGACCATTATCTTCGGTTCAGAATGGTTCGGTCTCGTCTCGGTGCTTATGACGGTGATGATACTGATATTTGCCGAACTCATCCCCAAAACCATAGGTACCGGCCACTGGAAGTCACTGATGGGTTTTGCCTCGGGGGCAATCAGAATAATGATAATAGTCCTTTATCCTATTGTCATAGTTGTCGAATGGATTCAGAAGAGCATAGCCCCCCAGACGCAAGACAATTCAATCTCGCGCGAGGAGGTCAGTGCTATGGCTGACGTTGCAGAAGAGTCGGGCGAACTTGACGAAGGCGAAAACGAGATTATCCAGAACATCATAAGCCTCGACGAATACACTGTTGACAGCGCTATGACCCCGAGGGTGGTAGCCGCCATCGCTCCGGAGTCTATGACCGTAAAGTCTTTCTACAAGGACAAGCGCTACCGCCACCACAGCCGTATCCCCGTCTATTCAGACAACGACGAATATATCACCGGATACATACTTAGGATGGATGCCCTCCAGCTGATGGCCGAAGACAAGTTCGATGCCCGTCTTGCCGACATTCGCCGCGATGTGGCATCATTCCAAGACGACACCCTTCTGTCGGATGCCTGGGACCAGATGCTGGACAAGAACGAACAACT
>JAQXJU010000010.1 GCA_029009115.1 Bacteroidales bacterium
TCGTCAAGGCGACTGCGAGATCTTACTCTTCGGCGAGGCCTACCAGTGGAAATCGTTGAGGTCGTTGACAGGGTCGAGAGCCGAGTTGTAAGAGTACTCTTCGGTAGGGATAGGGAGAAGAAGGCTCTTGCGAAGCTCATTTGCATCCACGAGGTAAAGGAATCCCTGTCCATACATATAAGACCTGTATCCGAGCTTCTCAACTCCGTTGGAATCGATATAATCGTCCTGCTCGGGAAGCTGAAGGAAGATGTTCTTGGGCTTGGCAATCACATCCACGAGGAAGTTAGCCCCACGGCGGTGAGTGTCGTAGTACTCGTGTTCCTCGCCACCAAGTTCAAAGACTCTCTCCCAGAAAATACCCTCGATGAACTCTTTCTTTGTAGCAAAACGGTCTGTTCCCCACTTGGGATACAATGCCTGCTTGTCAACGTCCTCTACAGGCTCGTCCACAGAACCGACACTCTTACGGGCACGCTCGTGAACTTTCTCGACAAGGGCGTAGGCCTCGAGCCACTTCTCGTCTCCTACCGAAGAACTTAGTTCAACAGCAGCCTCTGCGGCAATCAGGAAAATCTCGGCATATCTGAGAACATACAGGCTGCAGTTGCCGGATGTCACATCGAACGAAGGATCGAGATACTTCTTGAAAAAGGGATTGTTGTAGTTGCCATTACTTTGCACACAGGAACTGTACGGGTAAATGTATGTCTTCTTGAGAGTTCCGTTCTGCTGCGAGTAATATGATTGGTAGAAGTACGAAATCTTAAGACGGGGGTCGCCACCATTGACATAGATTCCCGAATTGCCAGTACCGACTCCCATTTCACCTCCGTAGGTAGCGCACCACTTCTGGAAGACCCAGCGGTCCGGGCGCCAGCGACCCCAGTTGCTGTTGTTGGAAGAGGTATGCTTGGTCCCTTCGGGATATGGAGGCAGGGAACGTGTGCTGAGGTTGCCGTACTTGATCTGGTTGGATGATGTAAAGGTGATAATCCTTTCTTTGAGTGTAAAATCCGAAGGGTCTGACCAGCGGAACAACCTGTGATAGGTTGGTGCAAGTTCGTAGCAATTGCTTTCAATCACCTTCTTGCAGGTGTCATAGCAGAGTTGCCAGGCCTCGGTGGCTGTCCTGATTCCGCAGGACGAAAAGTCGGGAGTACGCTTGGAGGTATCCCAGAAGTTGTCGTCAGGATTGGAGAGGAGCGATGCTATGGTCATATAGACGTGAGCCTTGAGGGCGGTTGCAGCCATCTTGTGGGGGCGGCTTCCGGTGGTGCCGGTAACTTCCATGACACGGGCCTCGTCTCTCATATTCTTCTCGGCAAAGGTAAGGTCGTCGAGAATCTGGGCATATACCTCCCAGAAAGGTGTCCTGGGGGCAGCGCAATCAGCCACAGTCTTGGGGGAATGCAGAACCAGGGGAAGATCTCCGTAAAGACGGACGATGTAGTAGTAGTTAAGTGCCCTGAGCATCCTTACTTCAGCCTCGATTTCAGTTTTGTAGTCTTTGTCCACGGGACTTGCAGGAAGATTGTCGAGGAGACGGTTGCAACGGTTGATGTTGGTGTAGTGCTCGGAGTAGAAAGGACGGGCATTTCCAGAATTGGCATTCTCGGTAAACTTAAGACCGTCGGTCCAGTTAACCTGCCCGAGACGGTTGCCCTTCCAGTGAATCAGACCCGAAGCGGTATGCAAAAACTCATTGACGTTGCCCATATGGTTGCTCGAGGAGCAGAAGCCCATATATATCGCATACACCTGTGCCTCGAGTGATGACGGGGTGTTATATACCGTCGCCTCAGAAAGCGAAGTGGTGGGTTTCTCGGTGAGGAAATCGCAGGAAACCGCGCAGAGTGCCACTATGGCAGCAAAAGATATCTTGATAATGTTTTTCATAATACTCACAGCGGGATTTTAGAAGGTGAACTTGACATCGAAGCTGAGAGATCTGGCGGAAGGATACGAGCCTACATCAACACCCATCTTCTTCACATTCTTTCCGAAACTGTTCACGTCAGGATCCCAACCGGAATACTTGGTGAACACATAGGGGTTGCCCAGAGTGCTCGAAAGGACAAGCCTCTTGACGAAACTCTTCTTCGAAAGGGGTACATCGTAGGAGAGGGTAACCTTGGAGATACGCAGGTATGAGGCATCTTCGATAGTTCTGTCCATAGGGATGTACATATCGTTGAGGTTGGTGCACTTGAGTCCAGGATAAGAACCGTTGGGATTCTCAGGGCTCCAGGCATCGTAGTATCCTTCCCTGAAAATGTTACGTGTAGAGTACAGGGGGAACTTGTCGAGGATGTTGCTGATGTTGATGACATCGTTTCCGTAGGAGCCTGCGAAGGAGGCGGAAAGAGTAAGCCTCTTGTACGAGAGCGAAGTGCTGAAACCATAGGTGAAGTCGGGATTCGGGTTACCGATGATGGTACGATCGTCATCGTCGATATATCCGTTTCCGTTGATGTCAACAAAGTTGATCCATCCTTCCTGCCTGGGGTTGCCGTTGGCACCTACCTGAACTCCGGTTTCGCCCTGCTGGACAATTCCGTCGGTCTTTAGTCCGTAGAACAAGCCCATAGGCTTGCCTACGATGAAGATGTTTCCGGGATATGTGGGAGCCGAAGAACCGAGCCTGTCGCCGTAGAAGAATTCGACTTCCTCGTGATGGTCGGGAGTTAAGTAGATATCCCTTCTCTCGGCATCTGCGCCGATTGCAAGAATTTTGTTGCGGTTAAACGAAATATTTCCGGAGATATTCCACTCGAAGTCCCTGGTCTTGAAAGGAGTAGCTTCGAGCTGTAACTCGATTCCCTTGTTCTCGATGCTTCCTTCGTTAATCCAGATAGAGGTGAATCCCGATGAAAGAGGAATCTTCTTGGTCTGGAGCAGGTCGATGGTTTTCTTGTAGTAGGCATCGACTGACACGGTGAACCTTCCTTTCCAGAGACCGAGGTCGATACCGGCATTCACAGATTCGGTAGTCTCCCATTTGAGTCCGGGGTTGGCGAGGTTGCTGGGATACAGGGCGACCACCTTCTCGGCATCATTGCCGGGAGTGTTGTCGGCATAGAATGCGTTGGAGAAATTGGAGAGAGTCTGGTAGTTGGACACAGACTGGTTACCTACCTGTCCCCAACTGAGACGGACCTTTGCCATAGACACTACGGGAACCTTGAACCAGGGTTCCTGATTCAGGCGCCACGCAAAGGCGAAGGAAGGGAATGCAGACCATTTGTTCGCACCCTGGAAACGGCTGGAGCCGTCGATACGGTAGGTTGCGGTGAGAACATATCTGTCTTTGTAGTTGTAGATTGCCCTTACGAGAGCAGATAGCAGGGAACTGCGGCTCTCGCTGTAGCGGAACAGGGTGTTGGGAGCAGAGTTGAGGCTACTTATCTGAGGGACATGCTGGATAATACCCCAGCCTTCTACAGCCTGACTGCGGGTATCCCTCTGAGAGGCAGTGATACCGGCAGTTCCGGTAATCCTGTGTCCGCGGCCGAACTTCTTGTCGAAGTCGAACATGGCATCGACGTTGAAGCTGGTGAGCTCGTAGTTTCCGGCTGCACCTAGGTTACCTTCGGCAGTGGTGTTGATTCTGGCAGATTTCCACTTATAAACTTCGTATGTACGGTAGTCGCCACCGGCGCTGAGCTTGTAGCTGAGCCAGGGAGCAATCTTGTACTTGATGTAGAAGCTGGGAGTCACGCGGAATTCCTCACGGGAGTTCTTGAACTCGGAAAGCCATTTGTCAGGTCCGGAACGGAAAGAACCGGTCTCATCGACTTCTTCGTAGTCGTCATCGTCCTCTTCGGAGTCGAGTCTCATATAAGGACGGGTGATAATCATACTTCTGAGCAGGGACGAGGCAGCGTTCATACGGGCACCGTCAGAGCCCTGGGCCATAAGGGAATTGATGAAGGCAAGGCTTGTCTTGGTTCCTATCGACAGACGCTTGTTGATGGACTTGTCGAGGTTCAGACGCATAGTGTACTGGTTGACTTTTGAGCCTTTGACAACACCTTCTTTGTTATTGTAACCCATTGAGAACATATAGGATATGCTCTTGGGACGCCCTGCAATGGAGAAGTAGTACCTCTGATTGACGGCGGTCTGGCAACAGTATTCCTGCCAGTCGACAGGCTTTACCTTGAGTCCTGACTTGGTCTCGGGGTCTTCGTAGATGTTGGTAAGGTCGCCGCCGAGGTCACGGTAGTAGTCAACCCATTCGTCGAAGGTGAGGACATCCAGACGCTTGTTACGTTGGGAGATGTCGGTACCGGCAGTAAACTGCACGGTAGGGCGCTCGCGCGAAGCCGACTTTGTGGTGATGAGAACAACACCATTGGCTCCCTGTGCACCGTAGATGGCGGTGGCTGAAGCATCCTTGAGGATTTCCATCGAGGCGATATCCTGAGGGTTGATACCCATAAGTCCGTTCATTTCCTGGTCGGAAGAAGAGTTGTCAAGACCCTGGGTCATAAGGGTTTCGGAGGATGATGCATTGATGATGACTCCATCAACCACATACAGGGGCTCGGTGCTTCCGTTGAAGGAGGCGAGACCGCGGACACGGATTGATACACCGGCATCGGGCTGGGCGCTGGAGCTGAGAATCTGGACACCTGCGGCACGTCCCTGGAGGAGCTCGTCAAGAGAGGTACTCTGGGCGGCATCTTCTTCATTGATTTTGACCGAAGCCACCGAACCGGTAAGGTCGCTCTTTCGCATAGAACCGTATCCGACGACTATGGTCTCCTCGAGCATCTCGGCATCGTCTTCGAGGACGATGTTGATGACGGTACGGGATCCGACAGCGACAGTCTGGTTCTTATAGCTGATGCAGGAAACTTCAAGCTGGGGTTGCTTTACGCTTGAGGGGATGGAAAGACTCCATTTTCCGTTCACATCGGTAGTGACACCTATGTTGGTCTTGCCTTTTACCATCACGACGGCGCCCACGATGGGCTCGCCTTTAGAGTCCTTCACGACACCCGAAACGTTTGTTGCGTTCTGGGCCTGAAGGGTCAGGGCGCTGAACACGAGCGCCATTGTCAAGACTATTGCGTGCAAAAACTTATTCATATTCTGTATCGTCTTGATCGGTTAGAATTTCATACTTACGCCAAGCAGGAAGGTCCTGACCATAGGCGACGAACCATAATCAAGTCCGCAGCTAAGGTTGGATATTCCATAGCTGTTGACATCAGGATTCCATCCGCTGTAATTGCTGAGGGTAAGGAGATTATAGCCGCTCGCGCTGAATCTCAGGCCCTTGACCCAGCTCCTCTTCAAAGGAAGGTCATACGAAAGGGTAGCTCTCGAAAGGCGGAGATAGTCGCCCTTTTCAACATACTTGTCGGTAATTACAGTGGCCCCGTCCTCGATGAGTTTGTTGAGATTGAAGATGGAGAATCCGGCAGCGCCCTCGGCAAGCAGGTCGAGTGTCAGGCCGAATGCACTTAGAGTGGTTCCGAGTGAGCCGAAGAGCTTGGGTATGGGGCTTCCGAGAATCTCACGGTCGATTTCGGTAATTCTGCCGTCGTGGGTGATGTCGATGATATTGCCTTCTTCATCGGTGCGATAGCCATAGTTGGAACCAAGCTGATAGCCAAGGGCGTTGATATTGGCAGCAAAGCCTTTACCTATCACCTTCCCGTACTTGTCCGAAGGGTCGAAAGCGAGTATCTGGTTCACGTTGTACGCAGAATTCAGGCTGACATCCCACTTCAGATTGCGGCAGTCGAGAATACGGGCATCTACAGCAAGTTCGAAACCTCTGTTGGCTATGGTCGAGGAGATGCTGCTGATGGTGGTTCTGGGAACATAATGCCAAATGACGGTATTGGTGTACTTCTTACCGAAGGAGAACATATCAAATACATCCTCGGAAATCTTGTCGTAGTAGTTGAACTCTAAATTGAGACGGTTCGAGAAGAGACCGAGATTGATGCCTGCGTTTATTTCGGAAGAAATGACGTTGTTGATACCCTCGAAGAAGGTTTCGATGTCCTTTGAGACGTTCTCGTACTCACCGGTGCAATATTCGCTCCAGAGTCCATAAGGAACGTATCTCTCGCGCCCGGCCTTACCGTATCCTGCGTGAAGGCGAAGAGTGGAGACAGGGCTGACATCCTGCAGGAAGGCCTTCTTGAGGTCGATCCAAAGGCTGGCTGCGGGGTACATCTTGGGATTCCAGTCGTAGTACTTGCGGGTGACGTCGGCACGGAAGGAAGCATCGACTCCGAGAATCTTCTTCCAGTCGTACGACAGACTTGCGAAGGCTCCCTCACGGTTGTAGTTCTGCATATACTTGTGAATCTCGGGATGGGTTCCGGCGATGCCTATGCCCTTGCCGCGAAGCTCGTGCGAGAAGAAATCAAGACCGTTCATAGTGTTGAACTTGTTGATTTCGCCGAAGACCTCGACACCGAGAGATGCAGTCACGTGATGATCGGATCCGAGGTAACGGTTTGCGCTGAGTTCTGACTTGAAGTTGTAATTGAACATCGATGAGGCAAGGACGCTGGCTGCGCCGTTGCTTACCAGACCGAAGTCGGTTCCGTTACCATACCAGAAATAGCGGTTAACATTCTGAAGATCAACTCCGAGAGATGTCTTGAGGCTGAGCCAGGGAGTGAAATTGAGGGTGAGCCACACCGAGTTGGCTGAACGGTAGTCGGTTCCGTCGTCGTCGTAATCGGTAAGCCAGCCCTGCAGGGACCCGGAAGTTCCGGGATTGATTCCACGGACTGAAAGCATCATCGAAGGAGCTCCGAAATAAGCCGTTCCTGTGGTCGAGCGCAGCGAGCTGAGGCTTGACAGAGAGTTCAGTCCGAACCAGACGGTTGGATTGGCCCTGGTCTCGAAGTTTACGCCTATACCTGCATATGTATTACCGGTAGTGCTCACCACACCGTTCACATCGCGAAGATATGCCGATACCGACCAAACTGCATTGTTGTTGTTACCGCTCACTGCTATTGCGTGGTTGTGGCTGACGGCAGGAGAAATGCCTTCGGACTCGATCTCGGGAAGTCCCACGCTGACATTGGAATTCCAGCGGAAAGACTTCTCGGAAGCCTTGTTCATCCTGGTGTTGATGATAATTACACCGTTTGCACCGGCTGTGCCGTAGATTGCAGCAGCCGAAAGGTCCTTGATAACCTCGATACTCTCTATATCATAGGGGTTTATGAAAGCCAGAGGATTGATGGGAGCGGTGTAGGATGCATCTCCGTGCTGCCAGAAGGCCTTGAGGTTGCGGTTGAGCGAAGAGTTCAGCTGAACTCCATTTATTATCCAGAGGGGCTGGCTGTCGCCACGCAACTCGTTGATACCGCGAATGTTGGTATTGAGAGCTCCGTTGACTGAGTTGTCGATTGCAGAAACTCGCACGCCGGCGACCTGCCCCCTGATCATTTCGGCGGGGGTCACAGCATTGCCCTTCGTAAGGTCGAGGGAATCCCTGACAACCTGTGCGGAGGCAAGGAAGGCCAGACTTCCGAGCAATGCGACTGCAGTAGTTGTAAATATTTTTTTCATCGTCAGAAGGTCTGTCATTCGTAAATAAGTTCTATCCACTTCATTCCT
>JAQXJU010000011.1 GCA_029009115.1 Bacteroidales bacterium
ACCGGCTATGCAAACACTTGAAAATGATATTATTAACCCATATTTATGCTTAATTACCATCACAGTTCCCGTTGTTATGCTGCGCTTCTATGTGCCATTCTTGCAGTGGCTTGCAGCAGGCCTTCCTCGATTGAGGACAAGGTCGAATCTTACCTTTCGCAGATGACTCTCGAGGAGAAGATCGGCATCATTCACGCCCAGTCCAAATTCTCCTCTGCCGGAGTGCCTCGCCTTGGAATCCCCGAACTCTGGACCGATGACGGCCCTCACGGCGTACGTCCCGAAACCCTCTGGGATGCCTGGGCCTCAGCCAAGTGGACCAATGACTCGGCTACAGCCTATCCTTCCCTGACCTGTCTTGCAGCATCGTGGGACAGAGAACTTGCCGCCCTCTACGGCCGTTCTGTAGGTGAAGAAGCCCGCTACCGTGGCAAGGATGTCCTTCTCGGCCCCGGAGTCAACATTGCCAGAACCCCTCTCTGCGGCCGCAATTTCGAGTATATGGGCGAAGACCCTTACCTTGCCGGTGAACTCTGTGTTCCTTATATCAAGGGGGTCCAGAGCAATGGCGTGGCAGCCTGCATCAAGCACTACTGTGTCAACAACCACGAGGTAAACCGTCACACCGTTAACGTGAATGTCAGTGACAGAGCCCTCCACGAAATCTACCTTCCCGCCTTCCGCAAGGCTGTTCTCGAAGGCGGAGTGTGGTCGATGATGGGTGCCTACAACCTTTACAAGGGCGAACATATGTGCCACAACGATGTGACAGTCAATAAGATACTTAAGGGTGACTGGGGTTTCGACGGAGCCCTCATCAGCGACTGGGGCGGAACCCACGACACCGATGAGGCAGTACGCAACGGACTCGACCTTGAGTTCGGCACCAGGACCAACGGTATCGACCTTAATGTCAGCAATGCCTATGACAATTATTATCTTGCCGAAGCATATTACCAGGGCATCAAGTCGGGAAAGTATTCCGAGGATGAACTCGACGACAAGTGCCGCAGGGTACTCAGGCTGATGCTCCGCACCTCTATGAATCCCGACGGTGGACTGGGCTCCCTGAACAGCCCCGAGCACTGGGCCGATGCCCGTAAGATCGGTTCCGAGGGCATAGTCCTGCTCAAGAACGAGGGGGCAGTGCTTCCCCTGAAGGAAGCCCCCCGCAAGGTGCTTGTGCTCGGCGAGAATGCCATCAAGCCTATGGCGGTAGGCGGTTCTTCGTCTTCGCTCAAGGCCCAGCACGAGACCTCGATTCTGGATGGACTGAAGGCTGCCCTGCCTTCGACCGAGATTGTCTATGAGAGAGCCTATCAGGGAGATCCCGTAATCAAGGGCTACAACTACAGCTTCTACGATATCACCGATCCACGCAGCGATGAGCAACTGCTCGAGGATGCTCTTGCAGCAGCTTCCGATGCTGACTATGTAATCTTCGTCGGAGGCTTGAACAAGGCTAAGTTCCAGGATTGCGAGGGACAGGACAGGCTCGAGTATCATCTCCCTTACAATCAGGATGCGATAATCGGTGCAATTGCCGCCGTACGTCCCGACCTTATCTACGTCAATGTCTCCGGCAGCCCCGTGGCAATGCCTTTTGCCGACGAGGTTTCGGCCATTGTTCAGGCCTGGTACCTCGGGAGCGAAACTGGCAATGCCCTTGCCGACGTACTGACCGGAAAGGTCAATCCTTCGGGCAAGCTGCCCTTCTCCTTCCCCAGAGAGTATGCCGACTGCCCCATACGCACCGAGGCTCAGTACCCCGGAATCAAGGGCGAGGACGGTATCAGCCAGTGCGATTACTCCGAGGGAATATATGTCGGATACCGCTGGTACGAGTCTCAGAACATAAAGCCCCTCTTTGCCTTCGGGTATGGTTTGAGCTACACCAGTTTCAGCTATGGCGAAGCCAGGGCTTCATCGTCGAAAATGGGCCGCAGCCTGACTGTAAGCGTGCCTGTCACCAATACCGGCGACAGGGCTGGTGCCGAGGTTGTCCAGCTCTATGTCTCGGCCCTTAATTCTTCGGTTGACCGTCCGGTAAAGGAACTGAAGGGATTCGAGAAGGTATGGCTCGAGCCCGGTCAGACCAAGACCGTGAAGTTTGCCCTCGACGAGGAGTCGGTCAGCTACTACGACGAAGGACTCGGACGCTGGGTTGCTGAGAAGGGTGAATATGAGGCCCTTGTCGCATCTTCCTCCGATGATGTCAGAGCTAAGGTGAGATTCACTAAAAATTAGGAAATCACTGAAGTATTTCCTAACTTCGCAGTTCAGATATCTCACTACTATGACATCCGGAACTACGATACTCAAATCTGCCATGGTCCTTTCCTCTGACGGACTCTTTCTCAGGAAAGACATAAGGATCAGCGACGGTGTTGTTTCCGGCATTTCTGAGAGTATTGACAACGAAAGTGGAGCAGTCGTTTATGATTGTTCCTCTTTTTTTGTCGTTCCCGGGTTCGTGGATCTTCACGTCCATCTCAGGGAACCGGGTCAGGAAGCCAAGGAGACAATAGCAACAGGTACTGCAGCGGCCGCCAGAGGCGGGTTTACCACCGTTTGTGCAATGCCGAATCTGAATCCCGTTCCCGATAGCCTCGGGAATCTACAGCTTGAACTTCAAGCAATAGAGAAAGATGCCTCCGTCAAAGTCCTTCCGTATGCGTCTATTACCAAAGGTCGCAGGGGACAGGGCGAAATTGTTGATATGCAGGCACTGATGCCCTATGTGGCAGGCTTCTCCGACGATGGCTGCGGAGTGCAGGCTCCGGATGATATGAGAGCTGCCATGGTCGAGGCTGCCCGCTGCGGCTGTCGCATTATGGCCCACTGCGAGGTCGAGTCTCTCCTTAGAGGAGGTTATATCAATGCCGGACGTTATTGCCGTACCCACGGTCATAAGGGCATCAGCAATAAGTCTGAATGGGCTCAGGTGCGCCGTGACTGCAAGCTTGCCGCCGAAACCGGTGCCAGCTATCACGTCTGCCACGTATCTACAAGGCAGAGCGTCTCATTCATACGCCGGGCCAAGGCCAGAGGCGCGAAAGTGACTGCCGAGACCTGCCCTCATTATCTTCTGCTTACCGACAATGACCTTCGCGAAGAAGGACGCTACAAGATGAATCCTCCCCTGAGGAGCGAAAAGGACCGCAAGGCCCTGCTCAGGGGTCTCGAAGACGGAACCATAGACTGCATAGCCACCGACCATGCCCCCCATACCGAAGAGGAGAAGTCACGCGGACTTGCCGGAAGCGCTATGGGCATAGTGGGGCTCGAGACAGCCTTCCCCCTGTTATACACCGAGTTTGTCCTTACGGGGCGCTGGTCTCTGCCCTTCCTCATCGAAAAGATGAGCCTTGCTCCGAGACGTATCCTCGGGCTCGACGAAGGCCTCGAGGAAGGCAGCGCGGCTGACATCACCGTCCTTGATCTTGAACCCGAATATGAGATTGACCCTTCACAATTCCTCAGCAAGGGCCGCAGCACCCCTTTCGACGGCTGGACGGTTCGCGGACGGGTGGCAATGACCTTCGTTGACGGAAAACTTGTTTACAAATATGAATAAAGGCCGGTACATAGTCTCCTCCAATCAGCGGATAAGCTCGACAGGAGTATGGAAGATGATTCTGCACCCGGCGGAGAGGTGCGTTTTCCCCGAATTGCGTCCCGGCCAGTTTGTGAATATTGCCCTCAAGGGGCACTATCTCCGCCGCCCCATCTCGGTTTGCGACTGGGACTCTGAGAACAGGAGCATCACCTTGGTTTACAAGACGGTAGGCGCCGGGACCAGGGATATGAGCACTTGCCTGACGGGAACAGAGCTGGATCTTCTCGCAGGTCTTGGGAACGGTTTCCCCATTGAAGGGAAGCGCCCTCTTCTGGTCGGCGGGGGAGTAGGTATGCCGCCTATGCTCGCTCTGGCCAGGGCTTTCCTTAAGTCCGGCATTGCTCCTGTGGTGGTCGGAGGATTCGCCTCGGCTGCCGATGTGATTCTCGAGGATGATTTCTCCGCCCTCGGAATAGAAATGCTGATTGCCACTATGGATGGAAGCAGGGGAGTCGCGGGAACAGTCCTGGAGCACGTACGCAAGATTGACGCTGACTGCATATATGCCTGCGGCCCAAAGCCTATGCTCAAGGCACTCAGCAAGTTGCCCCAACCCGCCTACCTCAGCGTCGAGGAACGTATGGGCTGCGGCTACGGCGTTTGCATGGGTTGCAACTGCCCCACGGTGGACGGATACAAGAGGGTCTGCAAGGACGGACCCGTCTTCAGAAAGGAGGACCTCGTATGGTAGCAACAAAACTCGGAAGTCCCAGCCTTCCCACTTGTATGGTAGCAACAAAACTCGGGAACCTCAGCCTCGCCAATCCTCTGATTGGTGCCAGCGGAACTGCCGGATTCGGCCGTGAACTCAAGGAATGGGGGGCTCTGGATGCCTTCGGCGGCATCTCGGTAAAGGGTACCACCCTCAACCCCCGGCAGGGGAATCCTCCCCCGAGGATTGCGGAGTGCAAAAGCTCGCTCATCAATGCGGTAGGCCTCCAGAATCCCGGTATTGAGAAAGTTGCGGGCGAGGAACTTCCCTGGCTGCGCAAGAACTACTCTGGACTTGTGCTGGCGAATATCAGCGGATTTTCGGTTGAGGAGTATGCCGCCTGCGCGTCGAAGTTGGACTCCTCGCTTGCCGATATCATAGAACTCAACATATCCTGCCCCAATGTGCACGGGGGAGGAATGGCTTTCGGGACTGACCCGGAAGCGGCGGCGCGAGTGACAAGGGCGGTGAAGGAAGTCTCGGCCCTGCCGGTGTTCGTGAAGCTCAGCCCCAATGTCACCGACATCACAGCCATAGCCTCTGCCTGCCAGGATGCGGGTGCCGATGGTGTCTGTATGATTAATACTGTGGGAGCTATGCGCATAGACATAAGGCGGCGACGTCCCGTGCTGGGGAATGTCTGCGGAGGTCTGTCGGGCCCTGCGGTGTTTCCCATAGCAGTGAAGATGATATGGCAGTGCAGCCACAAGCTTAGCATTCCGATAATCGGTTGCGGGGGAGTGTCGTCGGCCGAGGATGTGGTGGAGATGATGATGGCAGGGGCAAGTGCCGTTGAGATTGGCAGTGCGACTCTGACCGACCCCTTTGCTGCGAGGGATATTCTGGAAAGGCTGCCCGCCCTGATGGACGAACTCGGAATTAAAGAACTGAAAGAAATAATAGGAATATGCTGAACAAAAAGGATGTGATTCTGGCCTGCGACTTTCCCGACGCGGCTTCTGTTTTTTCATTTCTCGATAACTTCAAATCCGTCAGGCGCAAACCCTTCGTGAAGATAGGGATGGAGCTCTTCTATTCCGAAGGCACCCCTATGGTGAGGGAAATACGCCATCGGGGTCATCCTGTATTTCTTGACCTGAAGCTGCACGACATTCCCAATACCGTGCGCAGCGCTATGAAGGTGCTTGCCGCTCTTGATGTGGATATGGTTAATGTTCACGCCGCCGGCGGTTCCGAGATGATGCGCGCGGCCCGCGAAGGTCTGCTTGCGGGTGCCTCCGAAGGGCGCTGCCCCAAGTTGATAGCCGTCACTCAGCTGACTTCGACTTCGGAGCAGATGCTCCACGACGAGCTGCTCATAGGTCCGGATATGCCTTCGACGATTATCTCC
The DNA here is from genome assembly GCA_029009115.1 of Bacteroidales bacterium. GTDB lineage: Bacteria > Bacteroidota > Bacteroidia > Bacteroidales > UBA932 > Cryptobacteroides. The sequence goes on from JAQXJU010000011.1 coordinate 5,683, forward strand.
TATGCCCGCAATGCAGCAGCAAGCGGTCTGGACGGAGTCGTATGTTCGCCTCTCGAGTCGTCGGTGGTGCACGCAAACTGCCCCGAGGGCTTTCTGACCGTTACTCCAGGAGTGCGCTTTGCCGGCGCTGACCATCAGGATCAGAAGAGGGTTATGACCCCTTCGGATGCCCGAAAGGCCGGCTCGGACTTCATAGTTGTTGGCCGCCCGGTCACCAGAGCTGCCGACCCTCTAGCCGCCTACGAGAGATGTATTGCTGAATTTTTGAATGAAACACTGATATGAATTCTTCAAGAGAAATCGCTTCACAGCTTCTGCGCATAAAGGCTGTATTCCTCCGCCCGTGGGAGCCCTTTACCTGGGCAAGCGGGATCAAGAGTCCCATCTATTGCGACAACCGCCTTATACTCACCGATGTCCAAGCTCGCAACGTGGTCGAGAATGCAATCGCATCGGCCGTGCGTGAGTTCTTCCCCGAGGCCGAGTGCCTTATGGGAACAAGCACCGCCGGAATCGCTCACGCCGCCCTTGCTGCCGGGATTCTTTCTCTGCCAATGGGTTACGTGCGCTCGAGCGCCAAGGATCACGGCAGGCAGAACAAGATTGAGGGAAGGCTCGAACCCGGAACCAAGGTGGTCGTAATCGAGGACCTCATCTCAACTGGAGGCTCGGTAATCGAGACCGTCGAGGCCCTGCGCGAGGCTGGTGCCGTGGTGCTAGGGGTAGTGAGCATCTTTACCTATGGTATGCAGAAGGGGCTCGACGCCCTTGCGGCACATTCCATTGAGAATCATTCCCTGACTTGTCTCGACGAACTTCTCGAAGAAGCTGCAGCATCACAATACATCAAGGAAAACGACAAGGCCCGTGTAATTGCCTTCCGCAACAACCCTTCTGACGAAAGATGGATAAGTGCAACAGAAGCCTGATAAGTCTTGCGGATTATTCCGCGGACAAGCTGATGTATCTGATTCAGATGGCACAGCGTTTTGAGCAATGCCCCAACCGCAGGATACTCGAGGGGAAGGTTCTCGCAACTCTCTTTTTCGAACCCAGCACCAGAACCAGGCTGAGTTTTGAGACTGCTGCCAACCGACTGGGCGCCAGAGTGATAGGCTTTGCCGACCCCAAGGTTACCAGCGGAACAAAGGGCGAGAGCCTGAAGGATACCATCAAGATGGTCTCGAACTATGCCGACATAATCGTGATGCGGCATTATCTCGAAGGCGCGGCTAAGTATGCCTCTGAGGTGACCGACATTCCAATCATCAATGCCGGAGACGGTGCCAACCAGCATCCGTCGCAGACTATGCTCGACCTCTACACCATATATCAGTCTCAGGGGACTCTCGAGAATCTGGACATTCATCTTGTGGGTGACCTGAAGTATGGGCGTACAGTTCACAGCCTGCTTGCGGCTATGAGGCATTTCAATCCTACCTTCCACTTTATTGCTCCCGACGAGTTGCGTATGCCCGATGAGTATCTGCGCTATTGCGACAGACACTCTATCCGTTACGTCGAGCACAAAGAATTCAACGAATCTACCATAGCCCAGGCCGACATCCTGTATATGACAAGGGTGCAGAAGGAGAGATTCTCTGACCTTATGGAGTATGAGAGGGTCAAAGACCTCTATCTCCTGAAGTTGGATATGCTCGGCAAGGCCCGACCCAATATGAAGATTCTGCATCCTCTCCCCAGGGTTAACGAGATTGAATACAGCATCGACGACACCCCTTATGCATATTATTTCCAGCAGGCCAAAAACGGTCTCTATGCGCGTGAGGCCCTGATTTGCGACGCGCTCGGAATCACGCTCAACGAACTCTGACGATGAAAAGACAGGAACTTCTTGTGGCCGCTTTGCGCAACGGCACGGTCATTGACCACATTCCTTCGGACAAACTCTTTCATGTTGTCAATCTCCTCGGTCTTGAGAAGATGACTACCCCTGTTACCATAGGTTACAACCTGCATAGCGGAAAGATGGGCTCGAAGGGCATAATCAAGATTGCCGACAAGTTCTTTACCGACGACGAACTCAACCAACTGGCCGTAATCAGTCCCAATGTTTCGCTGTGCGAGATACGCGATTACGAGGTCGTGGTAAAGAAGGAGGTGGTTCTTTCTGATGATATTGTCGGAATAATCCGCTGCCCCAATCCGCGCTGCATTACCAATAACGAACCTATGACGACGCGCTTCCACGTTACCGACCGCTCTTCTGGCACCGTAAGATGCCATTACTGCAACCACGAGGAAAGCCTCGACAACATTACTCTGAGATAGAGTATTTTTCCACAACCTATGAACAATTTTTTCAGACCGCAGCTGATCGGCTGCCTCAGGCACTATAATGCCCGGACTTTTCTTCAGGATTCAATAGCGGGAGTAATAGTAGGCATCGTTGCCATACCTCTTGCAATCGCCTTCGGTATCGCGTCGGGAGTAGGACCGGCCGAAGGACTTGTGACTGCCATCATTGCCGGTTTCCTCATTTCTGTACTCGGAGGAACCAAGGTGCAGATAGGAGGTCCTACAGGAGCCTTCATTGTAATCATTTACGGTATAATTCAGTCCTACGGGCTTGGAGGACTGATGATTGCAACTCTTATGGCGGGAGTGATCCTGGTCTTGATGGGAGCCTTCAAGCTTGGCGGCATTATCAAGTTCGTGCCTTATCCCATAATAGTGGGCTTTACCGCCGGTATTGCGGTGACCATCTTTTCAACCCAGATGAACGACTTCTTTGGGATGAACATAGAGGATGTACCGGCTGACTTCCTCGGAAAGTGGGCCTGCTACGCAAGGCATCTGGGCGACATCAACTGGACCGCCTTCGGGGTGGGTCTGGTGTCGCTGCTGATTATCGTCTTCATTCCAAAACTCTCGAAAAAGATTCCCGCATCGCTTGTGGCAATAGTCTTTGTCACTGCGGCGGTATGGATTTCCCGCAGGATGGGCCTGATGCAGGGGGTGACTACCATCAGCGACCTCTACGAACTTCCGCGAGGAATTCCGAAACCCAGTCTTCCTGCCTTTCAGCTCGCTGAGGGACAGACTGTCTGGGGATTGGTGCAGGAGCTTTTCCCCTCGGCTTTCACGATTGCGGTCCTCGGAGCCATCGAGAGCCTGCTGTCGGCAATGGTTGCCGACGGTGTGACAGGAGACTCACACGATTCCAATACCGAACTCATAGCCCAGGGAGTCGCAAACATCTGCACTCCCTTCTTCGGGGGTATCCCCGCAACCGGTGCCATAGCCCGTACTATGGCGAACATCAACAACGGCGGAAAGACCCCCGTGGCCGGAATAGTGCATACTCTCGTACTTCTGCTGGTGCTTCTCTTTATGGGCGATCTCGTGGGGATGATTCCTATGGCCTGCCTTGCCGCGGTTCTCATTATGGTGAGCTACAATATGTCAGGATGGCGTACCTTCCTGTGGCTTGCCAAGAACCCCAAATCGGACTTTGCCGTGATGCTGCTCACCTTCATTCTGACAGTGCTCTTCAACCTTACCGTCGCGATTGGGGTGGGACTGCTTCTGGCTGTGGCTCTCTTCCTCAAACGCACCAACGAGGCAACTGTCATTCGCAAGTTTACCGGCGAACTCGACCCTCGAAAGAACAACGACGTGCGTATGAACGACCTTGAGATGCTTCACATTCCCGACAAGACCGAGGTTTATGAGATTGACGGACCTTACTTCTTCGGAATAGCCAACAAATTCGACGAAATCAGCCGTTCGGTCGGAAAGAATGGCCAGAAGGTAAGGATCATACGAATGCGCAAGGTCAGCTTTATGGATTCTACCGGAATCCACAACCTTGAGCAGTTGTACCTGAGAACCAGGCGCTGCGGAGTCCAGCTTGTCCTCTCGGGAGTGAACCACCACGTGTACGAGGCTCTCGAAAAGGCCGGTCTTGTAGAAATGATAGGACGAAAGAACATTCGTGACCATATCAACGGTGCTCTTTCGCGTGCCGAGGAGATAGTATCGGGTAAGGAGTCGTGAGTTATTGCTATATTTGTAAGATTTGCAATTGTTGACGTATGAGAAAGTTGCTCCTTGTATTTGCCGCATCGCTGCTCTGCGTGGCTGCCAATGCCGGCAAGATATTGACTGACAGTCTGTACAGCTCGGTTCTCGGAAGGCAGATGCGTTTCAATGTGTATCTGCCCGATGGCTTTGGCCGTGATGCGTCCGAACGCTATCCTTCGGTTTATCTCCTTCACGGACTCTACGGCAATTACACCGACTGGAACAAGCTGGGGAATATGAAGCCAGTTGTGGATGAGCTCATAGGCACGGGCGAGGCCTGCCGAATGGTCATTATTATGCCTGATGCCGGTGGAAAGGATATACACAAGGTCCACAACGGCTATTTCAATGTGCCCGGATGGAGTTACGAAGACTTCTTCTTCTCTGAGCTGATGCCTTATGCGGAGTCGAAGTACAACTGCTTCTCTGACAAGTCTCACCGTGCTATAATGGGCCTGTCGATGGGTGGGGGAGGCAGTGCGGTATATGCCCAGAAGTATCCCGAACTCTTCTCGAGCTGTTATGCCATCAGCGCCTGGCTCGACCAGCCTGACTTCGACCAGAAGGGGAAATCGATGCCTGAGGATTGCTACTACTGGACCTGCAGGAGTGTGCGCGAGAATTCGGCCCTCGACTATGTGGACAAGGCTTCAGCAGCGCAGCTTGATGCCCTTCGAGGCGTTCGCTGGTTCCTTGACTGCGGAGATGATGATTTCCTGCTCCAGCTTTCGATGGACCTTCATATGAAGATGAAGGCTGCCGGAGTCAAGAGCGAGTTGAGAGTGCGCAACGGGGCACACACATGGGAGTACTGGCACACCGCCCTGCGCCTGGCATTGCCTTTCGTTTCTGATGGTTTTGGCCGTCAGAATTGAGTCTGGCATCTACTTTGCGGCATTCCATCGTCCAATAAAGACAGATACAAATGAACAAGATAAGCAGTTTCCTGAAACCTCTGGTGAATATGTCCGACCATCTCGACTATGATGGCGCGACCGAATCAATCAGAGAAAACATCTATTTTCGCGGCCCGAATGTCTTCATCCTGGCCTGCGCCATAATCATTGCTTCGGTTGGCCTGAATGTCAATTCGATACCCGTAATCATCGGTGCGATGCTCATATCGCCTGTGATGGGCCCCATACTCGGCTTCGGCTTCGGGCTGGGCACACGCGACGACCGTCTCGTGAAGGATTCTCTGAAAAACTTCGGCGTGATGGTGTCGATAAGCATTGTCGCCTCGACCCTGTACTTCATACTCAGCCCTCTGAATATGGAACATCCGACCGAACTGCTTGCAAGAACCAATCCTACACTTTACGATGTTCTGATTGCCTTCTTCGGCGGCATCGCAGGTATTCTGGAGATTTCCAAGAAGAAGAAAGGAACGGTGCTTGCCGGTGTCGCGATTGCAACAGCCCTGATGCCTCCTCTCTGCACGATAGGTTATGGTATCTCGCTGCTGAACTGGAAGTTCATCGCGGGAGCTATGTATCTCTTCCTCATCAACAGCATCTTCATTGCTCTTGCAACCTTCCTTGCCGTAAAGTATCTGAAGTATCCTGCCGTTGAAACGGGAGGCGAACGCAAGATGATGTCGAGCAGGGCTGTTGCGATTATTCTTTTGCTGATAATAGTGCCAAGTGTCGTAACTGCAGTGCGCATTGTCAAGGAGAACAACTTCCGCATTCACGTCTCTCGCCTCGTTGAGGAAAACAAGAGTATGGGTGGAGGATTCATCTACGACTACAGGATAGACAACTCTGTCAAACCTGCCTCGATTGTGCTATTTATGGCAGGAGAGGCTTTGAGCGATGCCGAGAAGGAGGTTTTTTACCTCAAGGCCGAGAAGCACGGAATACTCCGCGGGCAGATTGTCTTCAAGGACGATGCTACCATAAATACTGCCGAAATGTCAGAAACCGAGATCGTAAAGAGCATATATGAGCGTTCCGAGGCCCAGATACGTTCGCTTTCCGATTCCATCTCGGTACTCAATGAGCAGTTAAGGCGCTATGCCTCGCAGGAAATACCCGCTGAGGTCATACTCCGCGAAATTCAGGCGCAGTGCCCTTCTGTAAGCAAGGTGTCGGTCTCCAGAGGAGCTACCGTAACTGCTGAAGGTGAGGTTCAGGATATGTTTTTTGTGGCAGTTACATCGGCAAACAACGAAGCCCAGAGTCAGAGCGACCTTCTGGAGCGCTGGCTCAAGGTGCGTCTCAACGCCCCTGCGCTTACAATGACCTTCACCCCTTCTGAAGTTGCGTTATGAGGATTTCTTTACTTGGATTCTTCTTCCGGGCAAGTGTTGCTCTGTCGTTGCTTGGAGCAGTTGTTTCCTGCGAAACGACAGTTTCATTCGGCGACATATACATCGAAACTCTGCCTGCCTCCCAGATAGGCTCTGACTGTGCGCAGCTCTCCGGAAAGTTGAGCTGCTCTTCAGGCGAATTGCCTTCCGGTCTGGAATTTGGGGCGATTTACTCCGACAATTTCAACCTCACACAGGCATCTTCTAACTGGGCAGAGGCGAGCTCCCTCGGAGAGGATAATGTCTTTTCGCTGACTGTCAGCGGTCTGAAGCCTGGTACAGAGTATTTTTTCAGGGCCTATGTAAAGATTGGCGGAAAGCCCAAGTTCGGGCGTATCTCCTCTTTCCGCACCGAGGCTTCACACGACCCCGGTTCGGGAGACGGTGACAACCCCGGCTCGGGAGATGGTGACAATCCCGGTTCTGGAGACGGTGACAATCCCGGTTCGGGAGACGGTGATGATCCCGGATCTGGCGACGACCCTGGCTCGGGAGATGGTGACGAGCCAGGCTCTGGCGACGGCCCGTCCGTTCTTGGCAAGTATTACGAGATGCCGGGCAAGATAGAGTCGGACAATCTCTACTACGCCTCTCATAGTTTTATGATGAACGGAAAGAAGTATCGCAACTATACCGTCTGTTTCTCCAAAGAGGACCATTGCGCCCTCTGGGTGGCTGCTCCAAGGCATCATTGCTACTCAGTCAATACCGTAAAACGCAAGGATGCTTATAAGAGAGACCCGTCAATTCCTGCGGACATCCAGTATCTGGCCAATGAAGCGGGCGCAGGCTGTAATAGGGGACATATACTCGGCTCGAACGAGAGAACCTGCAGCCGCGAGGCCAACCAGCAGGTCTTTTATTTCTCCAATATCGCTCCTCAGCTCTCTTCGGGTTTCAACACAGGTGGCGGCGGCTGGAACCTTCTCGAAGACTGGGTGGACACCCACGAGGTGGCAGACACCCTCTACGAGGTTATTGGTGTCTATTACAAGGAATTCACCGACGGATATGGCTTTAAGGTCAGCCCCAAGAAGATAGATTATGGCGGGAGAGAAGATGTTTCGTTCCCTACGATGTTCTACTACGCCCTTCTGAGGACTAAGAAGGGGGATAGCGGAAAGGCCGTAAAGGATTGCAGTTCAGACGAGCTGATGTGCGCCGCTTTCGTTCGTTCGCATACCAATTCACTCAAGGGGCAGAGGCCTTCAAAAACAGAGATTATGACAATAGCCGAACTTGAGAAGATTACCGGCTTCAAGTATTTCGTCAATGTCCCTCAGGCTCCCAAGAACACCGTTAATCCTTCCGACTGGGGCCTCTGAGGCAAGTCTCATAGACCTTTGAAACGGTCTTTGCGATAGTTGATGGGCGAGACCCCTGTCATCCTCTTGAAGAACTTTCCGAAGTCGGACTGCGACTGAAAGTTCATCTCGTCGCTGATTTCCTTTATGGAACGGTGGCCGTATGACAGTTTTGCCATAGCGGTTAGCACCGAGTACTGGTCTATCAGCGCCTGGCCCGAATATCCGGTCTGCCGCTTGACGAGGGCCGACAGGTATTTGGGATTGTAGTCCAGCTCCTTTGCATAGAAGGCAAGGTGGCGGCAGGTCGTGGAGTGGATTTCGATTAGCCTGATGAAACGGATGACAACTTCGTTTCCGCTCCCTGGAAATTCGCTGGCAAACTTCAGTATGTTGCCGTTCTTGAAGCGGAGACTCTGGAATACATAGTAGCTGGTGCTGAAGAACAGGGCCCTAAGTATGCTGAGTTCGCAGTCCCTCTTGTAGGGGTTGTCGTTGAATCGGGCCACTATCGAGATCGAGTCGAAGAAGAGCCTCAGGGCATCGTCATAGGCACTTGTCACCCTGATTACAGGGTATTCTTCAGTTACGAACAGGGTCAGGAACTGATTCCCGACGTTTAGATACTGCTTCAGCTCGCCGCTGATAAGAAGCAGGCGGTACTTCAATTCGGGAACAGGCGAAAAATTGATGACTTGACCGGGCCTCCAGACGCTGATGCACTTCCTTCGTATGGTGAACTGCCTGCCGTCTATCGAAATGGGACAGATTCCTTTTGATGAATAGATAACTACCGTAAAGTTTCCGCTGAAGTCGCCTTCGGGGAAGCGTGCTTCTTCGAGACAGTGCATATTCTCGCCCGGGTCAATGCCGTTCAGATTACAGAAATCGGCGTAAGTGATAGTGCTCTTCTGCTCCATATTGATAATACGCTCCTGCAAATATAGAATTAAATGTCTATTATCCCAATTTGGGGGCTTTTGCCTATACCCCCTCTACAATGCCTTCAGAGGCACATTGGTTTCAGAGGTGAATTTCACCGGTCGGGACTACCCCTGCCAGAAGCACCTGAGAGGCCGATTCGATGAACTCGTGAAATTCACCTTTCAGACTGACCCCCTTCAGAATGCCCTCAGAGCCACATTGTCTTTCGAGGTGAATTTCACGGGTCGGGGCTACCCCTGTCAGAAGTGCCTGAGAGGCCGATTTGTCAATCTCGTGAAATTCACCTTTCGGGCTGACCCCCTTCAGAATGCCCTCAGAGCCACATTGTCTTTCGAGGTGAATTTCACCAGTTGGCGCTACCCCTGCCAGAAGTACCTGAGAGGCCGATTCGATGAACTCGTGAAATTCACCTTTCGAGCCGACCCCCTTCAGAAGGGCTTCTGGGGCAGGTTGGCCTTCGAGGTGGAACGACTTTGTGTCCACCTCAGAGCCTTACCCCCTCTACAATGCCCTCAGAGGCACATTGGTTTCAGAGGTGAATTTCACCGGTCGGCGCAACCCCCGTCAGAAGTGCCTGAGAGGCCGATTGGGGAATCTCGTGAAATTCACCTTTCGGGCTGACCCCCTTCAGAATGCCCTCAGAGGCACATTGTTTTCAGAGGTGAATTTCACGGGTCGGGGCTACCCCTATCAGAAGTGCCTGAGAGGCCGATTTGTCAATCTCGTGAAATTCATCTTTCGAGGCGACCCCCTTCAGAATGCCCTCAGAGCCACATTGTCTTTCGAGGTGAATTTCACGGCTCCAGTCAACCCCTGCCAGAAGCACCTGAGAGGCCGATTCTGCGCCCTCTTGAAATTCACCTTAAGCCCCCCGTTGAAATGGGACAGATTCAATGCCGTTCAGATTACAAATATTGGCATAAGTGATAGTGCTCTTCTACTCCATATTGATAATACACTCCTGCAAATATAGAATTAAATGTCCTTTATCCCAATTTTGTGTGTACCCCGCCCTTGAAGCATCCCTTATGCCATTGTAATTTTGTGTAACTAAAACCTAAATTACAATGAAAATCGAAGGGAATAACATCCTCATTACCGGAGGTGCATCCGGAATCGGCCGCCTTCTTGCAGTAAAGTCAGTCGGAAAAGGCGCAAAATCAGTCATAATTTGGGATATTGATGCCGAAAGAATAGCATCGGTATGCGCCGAACTCAAGTATCTTGCAATCTCTGAAGAAAGACCGCTCCCGAAGCAGAGAACCGCTGTGCTTGGCCTTACTGTCGATGTCTCTGACAACGATGCCGTCAGAGCCGCTTATCAGCAGACTGTTGCCCAGACGGGTACGGTGGATATACTTGTCAACTGCGCCGGAATCGTTACCTCTAACCGCTATTTTGTTGACAATACCCCGGAAGAAATCGAAAGAACTCTGAGAATCAATACAATAGCTCCTATGTATGTGGCTCTTGCCGCAATTGGCGATATGGTCAGCTGCAACAAAGGGCACATCTGCAACATTGCCTCGGCGGCTGGAATGATATCCAATCCGAGAATGAGCGCCTATGCAGCGAGCAAATGGGGAGTCATAGGCTGGTCCGATTCGGTAAGGATTGAACTCAAGGAAATGCACTCCAGAGTAAGAGTTACCACCATAGCCCCATACTATATAAATACAGGTATGTTTGACGGGGTAAAGTCGAGGATATTCCCCATTCTCAAGCCCTCTCCCACAGCCGACAAGATACTTCGGGCCATCGAAAGGGACAAGGACTTCAAGGGCATTCCTTTCCCCTTTCATTTCATACGTTTCTGGCAGGCAGTGCTCCCGACCAGATTTTTTGACTGGTTTTTCGGCAGGGTCTTTGGAATATACCATACAATGGATAATTTTACTGGCCGAAAGAAATGACTATGGATATTGATGCAATTCTGGAATCGCAGCACGCATTCTTCAAATCAGGAACTACTTTAGACCCCCGGTGGCGTTCTGAGCGCCTCAAAGAGCTCGCCCGCGCCCTTGACAAATGGGAAAAACCGCTCTGTGATGCCCTCTGGGCCGATTTGCATAAGTCTGCAAACGAAGCCTTTCTGACCGAAATAGCTCTGGTACGCTCGGAGATTTCTTCAGCTGCACGCTCCGTCAGGCGCTGGGCGCGCAGAGAGAAGGTCTCCACTCCGATAGCCTGTATGCCTGCGAGAAGCTACATCGTCAAGGAACCGCTCGGCACGGCGCTCATAGTATCGCCCTGGAACTACCCGGTGCAACTCTTGCTGAACCCCCTCGTGGGAGCGATTGCTGCCGGATGCACCGCGGTACTCAAGCCCTCGCCCTATGTTCCGAACGTGTCAGAGACCATAGAAAGAATGCTCAGTGAGACCTTCCCCAAGGAATACATAGCCGTGGTTCAGGGCAACAGGGAGATAAACCGCAAGCTGTTCTCGTGCCGCTGGGATATCATCTTCTTCACCGGGAGTCCCTCGCTGGGACGTGTGGTGATGGAAGCCGCGGCCCCGAATCTCACTCCGGTGGTGCTTGAACTCGGAGGCAAGAGTCCCTGCATAATCGACCGCAGTGCTGATGTTGAACTTGCTGCGCGCCGCTGTGCCTGGGGCAAAACGCTGAACAGCGGTCAGACCTGCATAGCTCCCGACTATCTGCTTGTGCACCGCGACGTTAAGGATGAGTTCGTAGATGCCTTCAAGAGGCAGATTGCCATTCTTCACGGCGAGAACCCCCAGTTGGATAAGCACTACGCCAGAATGGTTTCTGACTCAGCATTCGCGAGGGTCAGTTCCTATCTTTCGGAGGGTAGTGTCCTGTGCGGAGGACACACCGATTCTTCGCAGCGTTACATCGAGCCGACCCTGCTCGGCGACATTGCCCCCGATTCCAAGGTGATGACCGAGGAAATCTTCGGGCCGGTCTTTCCTATGATAGTGCTCGATGACTGGGGAAGCAGCTTTGCCGACAAGGTTGTGAGTTTTGTCACATCGAGGGAAAAACCTCTTGCATTCTATTATTTCGGAGACGAGAAGTCGGGTTGGGACCTCCTGTCCAGAACATCGTCGGGGGGCAGCTGCATCAACGACACGATTATGCACATTGCCAATCCCAATCTTCCTTTCGGTGGAGTGGGCAACTCTGGAATGGGCAGCTATCACGGCCGGCTCAGCTTCGAAGCCTTCACCCACAGAAGATCCGTAATAGTATCGTCGAGGCTCATCGACCTGCCCTTCCGATATATGCCTTACCGTTTCTTCGGAGCGACACGCAAACTGCTTTAATTTATTATTCCCGCTTTCGCAATCATTCTGCAACTGTATGCGCTCGCGAAAGAGCCGGGCGTAGGGGAGTATGCAGTACTCTGATTTTCGCCTTTCCGTGCGTCAGAAAGGCGTTTTCACGCACGGATCTCAATTTTTCGGCAATCCGTGATATTATCGTTATGTTCTTATAACTGCTTGTAAATAAACGAAAAAACCTCCCTGGATTGTTTTTATTAAAATTATTAATTAACTTTGCTGGATTTTTGTGCGAGAACCATTTTCCCGCATATCGCCTTGAGCGATAGAATATTGAATATTAATACATTGTCGATGATAAAGCTTAAACACTTATCACTTGCGTTTTTCCTCTCTCTTCTGTCGGCCGCGGCCTTGATGGCACAGTCGCCCGTGAAGGTCAGCGGAGTCATCACTTCAAGCGATGATGCTCTGCCCTTGATTGGAGCAGCGGTACTTGATGCCTCAGGAAATGGCGTTATTGCCGATATGGACGGACGCTACGAGATTGTTGCGGTGCCTGGTACCGAGCTTATATTCAGCTGTTTCGGCTACCAGGATGTCCGCAAGGCCGTTCCTGCTGGCGGGGGAGTGCTGGATGTTGTAATGGACCCCGAGAACCTCAAACTCGAAGATGCCGTTGTAATTGCCTATGGTGTCAGGAAGAAGGGAACCGTGGCTGGTTCAGTGTCCACGGTCAAGTCGGACAAACTCAAGGATACTCCCGTTCCGGCCTTCGACCAGGCCCTGCAGGGGCAGGTGGCGGGCCTTACCGTCCTTTCCTCGACGGGTGAGCCCAGTGCCTCGGCCACAATGATTATCCGCGGTACAAACTCTATCAATTCCGGAACCGCGCCCCTGTACATTCTTGACGGAATGGCAATCTCTGCCAGCGACTTCAATACCATCAACCCTGCCGACATCGAGAGTATGTCCGTCCTCAAGGACGCTTCCTCGACTTCGATATACGGAGCGCGTGCCTCGAACGGTGTCATCGTAATCACGACCAAGCGCGGACGCAATACCGACAAGCCCGTTATCACATTCAAGAGCCAGAACGGAATCTCTACCATAGCCCACGGCAACTGGGATCTGATGAACACAGCCGAACGCATTCAGTATGAGAAGGAAACGGGAATGTCTGACGGACAGAACTACGATTTCCTTTCCAAGACCGACGTCAACTGGCTGGATGCCGTCTATAACAATGCCGCGCGCCTGAGCAGCTATGAGCTTTCTGTTGCGGCCGCCTCTGACAAGACTACCAGCTATATTTCAGGAGGCTATTACAATCAGGACGGAATCGCCCCTTCGTCGGGTTTCGAGCGCTACTCGTTCCGAGCCAACTTCGAGCAGAAGATGTCTTCTGCCCTCCGAATGGGAGTCAACGCTATGTTCAACTATCAGAACATCGAACAGGCTGACGAAGGCAACTACACCCTTGTCACTCCCATTTCAGCCGCCCGTTTTATGTTGCCGTACTGGAATCCCTTCAAAGAGGATGGTTCTCTTGCCTCCATCAATGACGGCAGCTGGACCGGTCAGGGACAGAACCCTCTCGAGTGGATAGCCAACAACCCTGCAAGATACAAAAAGTACAAGGCTATGGCCTTGGCATTCGCCGAGATAGAGCCTCTCAAGAACCTAGTGTTCCGCAGCCAGTTGTCGGCCGACTACTCCCATGCAACAGGTCTGTCGCAGTCGTATCCGAGCTATGCGCCGAATCTGGGCGAAGGAAGCGCATCGCGTTCTTCGAGCGATGCCCTGAATCTCCAGATTTCCAACACCCTGACCTACCGCTTCAATCTTGAGCATATTCACGACTTTACCCTGATGCTCGGCCAGGAAGGAGAGAACTACCATACCGAAAACTTCTATCTGGGTACCAAGGGACAGACCAACGACTATCTTACCGACATAGCATTCGCTACCCGAGTCACCTCGTGGGGCAGCACTTCCGACAGCGACTATTCCCGCGTATCCTTTTTCGGGAGAGGGGAGTACAACTACTCCGACCTCTATTACTTCGAGGCTTCGCTCCGAACCGACGGCTCGTCGCGCTTCGGCGTCAACAGCCGCTGGGGTACCTTCGGCGCTGTAGGATTTATGTGGAATATCAGGAACTCCGACTTCGCCGCACCTTACCGCGACTGGCTCACCAACGCCCAGCTGTCATTTAGCAGTGGCACCGCCGGTAACTCCTCAATTCCGAACTACGAGCATCTCGAGCTTGTCGGAAGCAACGGCAACTATGTGGGTGACAACGCGATGGTCCCCGTGCAGCCAGGCAACGAAGACCTCAGTTGGGAGAGCTGCTGGACCACCAACCTTGGCCTTCATACGGGCTTCTGGGGGCGAATCAACACCGATTTCGAACTCTACGCCAAGTACACCACCGATATGCTGATGGCCGTACCCCTCTCCTACGCCCAGTCGAACGGCTTCGGCTATCGCTGGGAGAATGTGGGCCGTATGATAAACCTTGGAGCTGAGTTTAACATTACAGCCAACGTGTTCAGAACCAAGGATTTGAGTATTGACGTAAACTTTAATGCGGGCTACAACTTCAACCGTATCACAGAACTCTACAACGGAGTTGACGAATATGAGAACGCCAATACCAACACCAAACTCGTGGTCGGACACCCTCTCGGAGAGTTCTATATGAACCGATATGCGGGTGTAAATCCTGCAAACGGTGACGCGCTCTGGTACGATAAAGACGGTAACATTACCAACGAACTGCGCGATTCTGACCGTGTGATGCTGGGAAAGAGCTGCAACGCTCCCTGGCAGGGTGGATTCGGATTCGCCCTGAGCTGGAAGAGGCTTTCACTCAGCAGCCAGTTCAGCTTTGTTGCCGGACGCTATATGGTCAATAACGACCGCTACTTCGACGAATCCAACGGCCGCTTCGCCACTTACAACCAGTCGCGCCGCCTGCTCGACCGCTGGAAACAGCCCGGCGACGTTACAGACATTCCCCGTCACGGAGTCTTTACCGAGTTTGACAGCCGTCTGCTTGAAGATGCGTCCTTTATGCGTCTGAAGAATTTGATGCTCTCTTACAGCTTCCCCAAACTGAGGCTCTATCTCCAGGCACAGAACCTTCTGACCTTCACCTCTTTCTCCGGGCTCGACCCCGAAGGAACTGCCAATATCTATGCGGCGCAGTATCCTATGTCGCGCCAGTTTACCTTTGGTCTCGACCTTATGTTCTAGGATTCCCTTGCAGAAATAAGTACTATGAAATATAAGAACATACTGGCAGCCGCACTCTGTTTACCGCTTCTGAGCTCGTGTCTTGAGAAGACCCCGTCGGACTATCTCCCCATAGGAGAAGGGATGAACAGTGTCACCGCCGCCACACAGCTTGTGAACGGGATGTACAACACCCTCAAGGGGAAAGCCCTCTACAGCGGCTATCTTACCTTGTGCCCGGATATCCAGGCCGACCTGGTGCACGCCGTCCAGGGAAATTCCAATACCTTCGTGAACCTCTGGCAGTGGAACATCCTTTCCGGCGACTCCAACGTAGAGGCAGTATATGCCGGTCTTTACTCGGTTATAGGGCAGTGCAACTACTATCTTGAGAATGTCGATGCCCTGAAGAACAGCCTTACCGACGACGATCTCATCATCGAACTCGATGCCCTTACCGGCGAGACCTATACCTGCCGCGCTCTCTGCTACAGCGAGTTGATAAAGCTTTTCTGCAAGGCATACGACCCTGCGACGGCCGAGGATGAACTGGGCGTTGTGCTTGCAACTTCCTATTCGGGTCCAAAACCTTCGAAGAGGGCCTCTCTTGCCGAGTCATACAAACTTGTTCTCGAAGACCTTGCCAGGGCCGACAAACTTCTCGACCCCGATGACAATGCTTACAATACGGTGTATTTCAAGAATGCGGCGGTGCACGCCCTATGGGCAAGGGTTGCCCTGTATATGCAGGACTGGGATGCTGCCATAGAGCATTCTTCCAAGGTGATAGACGAGGGGCCTTTCGAGCTGGCCGATGCCAACCGCAAATACACCTCCACCCAGTCTTATCTCCAATACCTCTGGGCAGACGATGCATCGCTCGAGATTATCTTCAAGCTTGGATATACCCAAACCTCATACGGTTATCCCACCGGGGCGGTATTCCTCAATTTTACCCGCGACTATACCTATTATTATCCCGACTTCGTGCCTTCGCAGTGGGCCCTGGACCTCTACCAGAATGCCGACTGCCGCTACGACTGCTACTTCAGAACCCTTCAGACCGGCTACAGCCATTCCCTGAGCTGCCCCCTTCTGGTAAAGTACTACGGCAACGAGGGGCTTCTGCAACTCAATATCTTCCATGTGAATATGCCCAAGCCTCTCAGACTCGCCGAGCAGTATCTGATTCGCGCTGAGGCATACTGCAACAAGAAGCTCTATTCCAAGGCCAGCGCCGACCTGAGCACTCTGCGCAAGTCGCGCTTCTCCACCGGAGGAACCCTCAGCGTGGGCGAGGACAACTGGCTCGATACCATCTCCGACGAAAGGGTCCGCGAACTCTATATGGAAGGATTCCGCCTCCATGATCTCAAGCGCTGGCATCGCGGATTCGAACGCAAGAGCCAGACTTCTTGTGTTGCCGAGGGTGGAACCCTGAAGATATCTGCCGACGACCCTCTGTTCGTATGGCCCATCCCCCGGAACGAACTCGAAGCCCCCGGTTCCGAGATTCAGCCCAACGAGAGCAACAGATAGATATGAAGATGAGAAACAAAACAGCATATGCCGCCGCGGCGGTCATTCTTGCAGCGTTGCTCTCCTCCTGCAGCGCTCAGAGCAATATCTACGATGCCGACGAGTACGTGATGTTCTCGGATACACTGATGACCTATCCCGTCAGGAACTCTGAAGACTATTTCAGGGTCCCCGTCGTTTCGACCGTCACCAGACCCTACGACCGCAATATTGGCGTAGAGATTATCGACTCCGAGTGCACGGCAATAGAGACTCTTCACTTCAGCATAGCATCCAACACAGTTACCATTGCTGCCGGGCAGACCCGTGCAGATCTCCTCATCAAGGGCAACTTTGACGAACTGTCTCCAAACTCCGATGTCGAACTGACCCTCGAACTTGTGATGCCCGAGTCTCTGGATATGCCCGGTTATAGCCGCCGTACCAAGGTCAGAATGTTCAAGTCCTGTCCTTTGGACATCAATTCTTTCACCGGTTGGTGCGTGCTGTCCTCGACCTTCCTCCAGACCTACAACCCCTACGGCTCGTATCAGAGGCTGGTCAGGACCGAACTCTCTGACAAGGAGAATACCATAATCTGCCGCAA
>JAQXJU010000012.1 GCA_029009115.1 Bacteroidales bacterium
GCCAATAGGATTCGCTTCAGTCATCGAGATAGTCCGTGTAGAGTATGCCGTCGAGGTGGTCGCACTCGTGCTGGAAGATCACTGCAGTGAAACCCTTTATCGTCTCGGATGTGTCGCGCAGAGTTTTCGGGGAGATGTAGCTTATGTCTATGTCATTGTATCTCAGCACTTCCCCACGCATATCCGGCACGCTGAGGCAGCCTTCCCAGCCAAGGCTCCTTTCCCCTCTCAGGGCTGTGATGCGTATCTGAGGATATACTTCGAAGGGTTCGTTTTCCTTGTCGAAACGCTGCACTGCCACGATTCTTCTCGGGATTCCCACCTGCGGGCCCGCAATGCCAACCCCGTCCTGTTCGGGCGAAGTGACTGTTGCTATCATCCTCTCAGAGAGCTTCCTGTACTGTCTGCTGCCCACCATCTCGGCACTGAGATCCGCTGCACTTTTCCTCAGGAAGAGTGAGTCCTCCCTGTCCGCAATGGTCAGCACACGCATAGGCTTGTCCGCCTGTTTCCTGATGAGCATCCTTTCCGAGAATGACCACTTGTCCACCTTCGGACTTGCCGGGCCGTGGGCACAGGAACTGAACAGAACCAAGGCTGCAAGAAAGGACATCGCTGTGATTATGAATGATGTTTTCATTTCTGTCAAGCTTGTTTATCTGTCAGCGAAATTAACAAAAATTATCTTTGCCGCCATTCTTTCTCAAGTTTTTTTTGCAGATTGCCAGATTTTTCATACATTTGCAGTCCCGTATGGGAATAGGAAGGTTGGCCGAGTGGTTGATGGCGGCAGTCTTGAAAACTGTTGACCTTAACGGGTTCGGGGGTTCGAATCCCTCACCTTCCGCGCAATGCAAAGCAATCCGGACGCTGCACGAAAGTGCAGCGTTTTTGCGTTCAACGCAGCGCCGTTGAAAGCTTGCTTTCAAAAGCAGCTGCGCTGATGCGCAAACAGAGCCGTCCCGGCTCGTCCCGGATTGCTTTGCTCACGGATGACCAGGGAAGAGCCGAGCGCAGCGAGGCTAATCCCTCGTTCGCAAGGTTCACGCAGCGGACGGACCAGGGAAGAGCCGAGCGCAGCGAGGCTAATCCCAACCTTCGCAGCGCCATTTTAGGCAGGGTAGCCCCGCAGCGCGCCTCGAGCAAATCACCTGGCACAAGCCAAAATTATAACTAATTGACATTCAGCCACTTTCATTTTTCACCCTTGACCGGTGACATCAATTTGGTTCCACCTGGCAGGCCTCATTTTTCTATATCGTTAATAATCAACACTTTACAATTTCTTGAGTTGCCAGGTGATTTGCTCGAGACCGTAGATGGGCATCAACTTCTTCGACTACCTGTCGGATGTACTCAACAGAACGGCCGCCATGCCTCCCGAATCCAAACCCGAAGCATACCGGGACCTCCTCCCAGACAAATGGACTAAAGAATGAGGTCGACTAAAAAGGGTCGGCCTCTTCTTTATGCAACTGGTACGTAATAGCGGAGACGGATACGGTTTGCTCCAAACCGCAAAGATAGATGGATCATCGAAGGGTGTCAATACGTTATCGCGGAGACGCTTACGTTTCAAATGAGGTCCTTCACCTCAGCGTATATCAGCCCGCACAACTTTGCAATCTGTTTTGGCGAACTATTGTACCGGTGCTTCATACTTCTGGCTAGCCTTACCCGTTGCTCCATACTCAGTCCTCGCAACTCCGACACACCAAACAACTCCTGCAAGAGGGTTCTCCGGTTGTTCCTCATTTCACTCAATGGGATGGACAGATGCGAAATCGCTCCGCCTCTGGACTCCACATCTATGTCCTTCGACGTAGAGAGGAAGTAATTGTACGACCTATGGCTCCTGAATATCCTTTCCACTGTCGAGACAGCCACATATTGAGACGGGAGAATAATGCCATCGATGGCATGGACTTCCGTTTCCAGCTTTGCTTTGCTTTTTGTCAGTTTTCGCAAATCCCTGCTGGTCTGCACCCGACTATACGCTCCGAGCATCCACCCCGGACTTGTCCAGGAGTCAGAGTTACGGAAGTAGAGTGCGCCGCTGGACCAGGGATAATCCCAGGAATTATAAGGCAACCCCGCAGCCACCGGGTTCTTCACCACATAACAGATGGCTGTCTTCAGATACCGGTCATCGTCAATGGATTGATGGCTTATTGCCATCCCCTTCAAGCTTTTCCGTCCTGTACGCTTCGAACTCAAGTACATCGATGTCCTCCGTAAATACTCGTGAACAAAGTGATTACATGCATCAAACGGTCCATATAAGATAAAATGCACGTGCGTATCCATCAAGGCAAAGGCCAGAATCAGGACATCGTAGGCCATCGCTAC
Organism: Bacteroidales bacterium; assembly: GCA_029009115.1. GTDB lineage: Bacteria > Bacteroidota > Bacteroidia > Bacteroidales > UBA932 > Cryptobacteroides. The sequence continues at coordinate 2,350 of JAQXJU010000012.1, forward strand.
TGATAGTATCCTGTTCATTCCATCTCTGAATTCCTCCACACTATGGAACAAACTCTCTACGGAATCTCCGGAAGTGTAAAAATGCCAGCAGTTCCTGACAGGAACGTATTGACCTTTGAAAGCTGGTCGGTCAAATCCAAGGTCTTCTGCGATAGAAGAAGCATATTCGTGAACGTTCATCATAGTTTATAGCATGCCCTTAATGGCACTCAACGCAAATATATCAACAATTCGTCAGTCCAGGACATTGTTTGTTAACTTTTCCCCAATTTTCGCGTCCTGTTATCTCCTGAAGCAAGTCCTCCCCTGATTCAAGTTGGACTCTGATTTCGCGCCAGCTATTTCCTTGAGGAGAGGATGTAGAACGGTATTGCGAGCAGCTGGCAGGCAGCGGAAACGGATGCCATCAGCAGCAGGTTGATGTCGTACAGCGCGCCGAGACACCAGCTGCCGAGGAACCAGGCAAGGCCGAAAGCAAGCGAGAAGGCCCCGAAGCCCGTTGCGCGGGCGGATTTTGGTGTCATATCAGTCACGGCAGCCTTGAGTATGGACTCCTGAGCACCCATACCTATACCCCACATCACGACACCGGCAAGAAGTGCAGGCGCGGAGTGACCAAGGAATACCAGGAAGCTGAAAGGGGCAGCGACGAGGGCGGATGCCACGAGCACTTTCATACCCCAACGGTCGTACAGGTATCCGAACAGCAGTGCTGCCACGGCATCGACCAGCATCGCAGCGCTGTACAGCAGCGGCAATACTCCGGCCGGCACAATGTCCGCGCAGCTCCTGTTCACGTGCATCGCCACAAGCGAGTAGTCAAGGAAGCCGAAGGCGAAAAGGCTGATGCCGATGATGTACAGCACAAATTTGCTACTGACTTTCAGAGGTACGTATTCCTTTGCATCCGGCTCAAACTGTTCCGGGTTCGGGAAGTGCAGCCTGGTGACGACCAGGAGCACAAGGGTAAGGACAGCCGGGACGGCAAGTGCAAGGAAACAGAAACTGTAGCGCTCAAATGTACTGCCGTCAGTTTTGAAGAGCATTATGACATAGAGAAGCAGTGGGCCGAGTACGGCGCCGAACTGGTCAAGCAGTTCCTGAAGGCCGAAAGCCTTTCCGGCTCCTTCCCGAGAGGCAGCAAAGGAGATTATCGTATCCTTGGCGGGCTTCTTTATTGCTTT
>JAQXJU010000013.1 GCA_029009115.1 Bacteroidales bacterium
GCCCCAACCGGTGAAATTCACCTCGAAAACCAATGTGCCTCTGAGGGCATTGTAGAGGGGGTATGGCTCTGAGGTGGACACAAAGTCGTTCCACCTCAAAGGACAACCTGCCCCAGAAGGCCTTCTGAAGGGGGTCGCCTCGAAAGGTGAATTTCATGAGTCTGCCCAATCGGCCTCTCAGGCGCTTCTGACAGGGGTTATCCCAACCCGTGAAATTCACCTCGAAAAGCAATGTGCCTCAGAGGGCCTTCTGACAGGGGTGGCTCGCGAAGGTGAATTTCACGAGGCCACTTGTCGAGACTTTGCTCATCAAAGATAGTGGAAGAGGCAGACTGTATGTGTTTCCAGGATGGTTATGTTTCCGAGGACCATGTTTGCAAGGTCTTTGTGTCCGAGGCCAATATTGTCGAGGGCCATGTCCCCGATGACTATCTTCCCTGCTGTCCGAAACCCCTTCTGAACGCTATTATGTTTTGTTTTGCCACAGAAGCGGGGCGGCTGTCTCCTCCGGGACCCGTGCCCACCCTCGGCACGTTAGAGGGAGGGACCCACAAGCGTAGCGCAGTGGGAGGGATGGAGCGAAGCGGAAGGTCGCCGGAGGAGAGCAGCCTCCCCGCAACCGAGAGGGAAAAAGGGATTCGCCCCAGAGCAGCCGTCCCGCGTACGAAAGGCAAAAAGCCCCCGCCCACCCAGAGGCAACACCAACCGGCAACCCTAACCGACAACCCTAACCGGCAACCCCAACCGACAACACCAATCGGCGACCCTAACCGACAACCCCAACCAGCAACCCCAACCGACAACAGCAACCGGCAACCCAGAGGCAACCCCAACCGCCCAGAGGCACCCTCGACGCAAGACAAAAAATGATGACCTCGATTGGTCATCTTTATTTATACCCAGTAGATTATACCCAGTAGAGATTGCCTATCCGGAAAAGATCGGTGACTTGCTTCTCCTTAGGAGGAATCTGCATATAGTCATCGCCATACATCAGGCGCAGGCATTCATCCCAGCGTGCAGGGGCCATAAAGCGGCATCCCTCGAACTCCAGATCGGTATAATCCTCAAACATCGGAACGTCGAACCAGCACTCAAGACCGTCGGCGCAGCCAAGCTGTCCGTAGTGGCCGGTAGGTGCAGCGCAGGCAACTCTGAGAAGATTCACGTAGTCGCTGGCGAATTGCGAGGGGTCTATGGACTTGAGGCGTGGATGAAGATGGGTATGGGCCCAAACCTTGAGTCTGTTCTTGAGAGGCAGTTCCCTCTCGATCCAGGCGTGAGCGCCACGACACTTGCGCCCCTGGGTCAGGAGGCTGGCAAAGCAGTTGAATACGCTTCTGTAAAGACCGAAATCATCTGGAACATAATCAAGCGGAAAGATATCTACCCATATTCCGCTCTTCACCTTGCGGCTGTGCCAGGGGGCTGAGGTGACATAACGGGTCTTTTCAATATCGACGACACGTCCGAATGCTATGAACACGTCCTCTGAATTCTCCCGGCACAGAAATTTGTAACGGGGCGAAGAATACTCGGCTATGAAACGGTCGTAGTCTTCCCTCGGCATAAGAAGGTCGATGTCGTCGTCCCATGGAATGAAGCCCTTGTGTCGGACTGCCCCGAGCAGGGTTCCGTATGCTATCGAATAGCGAATGCCGTTCTTGCGGCAGAATGCATCAATGTCTTTGAGGATTTCTAGAGCGCAGGAATGCTGCTCCTGCAGTGACATCACCTTCATATCTGGAATACTTGTATTTTATTGAGGAAAGCGTCGGTTACGTCGGCCATCCTTATGTTCTCTTCGCGAGTCAGCCTGTACGACCTTAAGTCATTTGCCGCAATATGCCCCACAAAATCCTTGATTTCGTACCTGAGGCCCTCTCCGGCAAAGGGATAGAAATACTTCTTGTTCTGGTTCTGGTCTTCGTAGCGTATTTCAAAGTAGTCGGTACGCCACCAGGGAGCAGGCACATAAGCATATCCCCTGGTACCCGAGACCACGAGATTGCCTTCGGTCTTGGCGCCCAGACCCACCTGGAACGAAGCTACGGCATTGTCATAGAGCAGTATGCCCTTGGTGTAGATATCCACACCGTTGCGTACCTTGGAGTAGAACCTCAGATCCTTCCAGTCGGTGCCGAAAAATTTGAATACCGGCAGCAGGGGGAAGCAGGCATTCTCGGTCACGCTCCCTCCGAAATGCGAAGATGCAAGTTTGTCGGAGTTCTCGTCGGTCAGTGTTGTGACCGATGCGTTCACGTCAACGATGTCTCCTATGATGCCCGACTTGAGAAGTGAAACAAGATGAACAAAGGCAGGACAGTAAGCCGTCTTATGGGCTACCATCAGGAATACTCCCCTGCTTTCAGACAGTTCATACAGTTCGCGGGCACGGTCGCTGCGCAGCACAAAGGGTGTCTCGCAAAGTACGTGACGTCCAGCCTCGATAGCCTGTTTTACATATTCATAATGGGTATAATGGGGCGAGGCCACATACACGGCATCGCTGCTTTCGAGTAACTGTTCATAAGTGCCGGCCTGAGCGAGCGAAAAACTACGGCAGAAGTCGGCGCAGAGTTCGGGATCGGGATTGAAAGCCGAAACCACCTTCACCCCGTTCACCTCGGCAGCCTCGGGAACAAAGCGCGAGGCTATGCTTCCTGTGCCGACTATGCCTACACGCACACAACTGAGGTTCTCTCTCAGCTGGGTGCTTGAGATGCCCTCGGTGCGAGGGAGATACACAACTTCGCAGAATTCCCTGATATAGTCGAACTTTCCGACCCAGTCAGAGCCTATTGCAAAGATATCCACGTCGTATTTCTGGATATCTTCCAGTTTCTGTCCCTTGTATTCTTCTATTATCACCTGATCGGCAAGACCCGTTGCAAGAACGGCAGCAATACGCTCGGTTACCGACTGGACCGTATTCATCTTGCCTCTTTCGAGGTCGAAACTGTCCGTCGTAACTCCGACTATCAGGTAATCGCCGAGAGCCTTGGCCCGGCGCAAAAGATTCAAATGTCCTTCGTGGAGAAGGTCAAAGGTTCCGTAGGTTATTACTTTCTTCATCGTGGCTCGCACTCACGAATCCGCTCGGCGAGGAGCACAAGATCCTCGTCCGTCTGCAGACCCATATGAGAGATGCGGTAATGCCCCGGAACGTTGCCCGGCATTATGAAGGTTTCGTATTTTTTTATCAAACCCTTGAAGATATGCCTCTCTGAAGTGTCGGAAGTCCGGATTGCGGTAATGGCCGAAGACGGAACCTCGGGGGCACCACCCCAGCCGTAGCGCGCGCACTCGCGGCGGAACACCTCTGCCCTGTGGCGCACTGCCTCGATATTGGCTTTCTCCCCACCTTCGCTGCGAAGCTGCCTCAGGCGGGCATTCAGTTGCAAGTAGAGTATGGTAGCCGGAGAAAATGGAGTCTGTCCGCGCCTGAGGTTGCTCAGGTTGGACTCGAAGTCCCAGTAGTAGCCGCGATGAGCGAAGGGATAGCCCTCGAGCGACGAGCTCAGGAATATGATCGACAGCCCCGGAGGCACGTTCAGGCCCTTCTGGGTAGAGGTCACGCAGACATCTATCCCCAGAGCATCCATATCCAGGTCTTCGGCGAGGAATGAACTCACAACGTCAACGACCGGGGATACCCCGTAGCGGCGGCAGATTTCGCAGATGCGCCCAAGGTCGAAGAGCTGGCCCGAAGATGTCTCGTGCTGCTGGCAGAGAAGCACTTCGGGGCGCTCGGAGGCTATGGTCTTTTCGAGACGCCCGTAGTCGATGTCGCGCGCAAAGGGAACTTCGAAATGCACTGCCTGCGCCCCATAGTAGAGGCAGAGCTCCCACCAGCGGTGACCGAACGAGCCTCCGTCGATTACAAGAGCCTTGGAGCGGGTACTGACGTAATTCTCTACTACTGCGCTCATGGCACCGGTGCCGGATCCGGTATATATGATGGCCCTGCCGTCCTTGCAATGGATGAGGGACAGCAGAATATCAATACTTTCTTTGTTGATCTGCGAGAACTCATCGGTTCTCATATACATGAACGGGAGTGAACCTATCCGGGCGATTTCGGGATCGATGTCACCGGGAAATACGAATGAATGCATTGCCATAAAGAGAATTGTTACATTGCCAAAGTCCTGAATCTGTCAACAAGCTGCCTGTACTTATCCGAAAGTGAGGGATGAGCCCAGCAGCTAAGGTCCGAGAAGGCGCTTTTCAGCAGAGCACACCAGTCATATACAAGCGAAACGGAAGGTAGTGCCAGCAGCAGGGCTCCCGCCGCGGGAAGTGCCGGAAGCGACAGGAAGGCTGCCACACACCACAGGGGAACAAGAATCATCATCCCGAAGAACCTTACTGCAAAGCGAATCGAATTGGCGAAGACCTTGTCCTTGAGTCGCAAGGAAATCAATTCCGCCGTCAGCCATACGGGCAGACTGAGCAGGGTACAGCAGATAAAATAGGGAAGCAGCAGAACTGAAGCCAGAAGTTTTGCACTGCCCCTCAGGAAGGGATGCCGGCAGCCGAAGGACTCAAGTCCTACACCGAATCTGAGCCTCAGCGCCTCGAGTTCAGAGGATCTTACTGCCAGAGATCGGAATTCGCGGGGGAAGACCTTTGCCGCCCTCTCGACTGAAGAAGCGAGTTCCTGCCTTTGGCGAAGATGCCTTTCGGAAGAGCCGCGGCACCCTCCCGACAGGAAGTTCAGGACATTGATTTTGCTGGGATACTCCTCGTCGTCTTCAAGGAAGGTGATTTGCGAAGAAAGACGCGATTTGAGCAATTCGGCAAAGAGTTTGAACTGTCCTGCGGGCGTAACCGAAGCATTTTCCTTCAGGAAAAGTCCAATATCAACGGGTTCTCCAATGTTTATCAGCAGATTGCTGCGGTAGTGGTAATAGTCCGAATACTCCAGGCCAACGGGGACGACATACAGAAGAGGCTCAGAATCCTGAACTTCCCCAGCCCTTGCAAGAGCATCTGCTGCCACCCTGAATATGCCTTTGCGTATGGGCAGCAGCGAGCGCATCGCCCTGTGGGTTCCCTCGCTGAAGAGGGTATAAGGCAGGCCGTGGGCAAGGGCGTCTGCCGCTTCGTCCGATGAAGCACGGCCACTTTTCAGGGCTTCGACTCCGTCGCGTATGCGAGGTACGGGAAGAATCTTCAGAAAGCGGAGCAGCCGCGCGGCAGTCTTGTTACGGAAGATGTCGGCCCTGCACCCGAAGGCAATGGGGCCTCGGCAGACAAGCAGAATAGCCAGGGCATCCAACAGGGCATTGCAGTGGTTGGGAGCAAAGATAATCATCCCCTCGAGCGGAATCCTGTCCTTGCCGCATATTTTGAGTTTGCGGAAACTGCGCCTCGTGCAAAGGTCAACAGCGGGTCTGAGTATGCTGTAGAGTATGTCTTTCTTCCAGAGTTCAGCCATAGATACTATTTAACAAATCCGGCAACGAAAATCTTCACCACAGGACGATGAGGGGCATTGGTGTAGAGTGTAACAGTAAGGGTGTGCTCGCCGGGAACAAGGGATGAGGTATCTACTGTGAAATCGAGCCGGCACTTTGCGCCGGGGGCCAGTGCAGGGGGCAGGTCAGGGATGGTAAGGGCATCGCTGTCGCTCTCTATTTTATGTATCACGAGCTTTTCCTTGCCTGTATTGCTCAGGACAAAACGAGCCGTAAAGCGGCTTCCCGCCTTGACCGGGTTGAAGGAGTAGGTGCCGCTGTCGAATAACGGAACCGCCCCGCGCGACTTGCGGCTCTGGTCCCATGATGAGAAGTTATCCTTGGTGACGGCCTCAAACTCGATACGGCCTGCGGTCTTGCCCGAGACTTCGATGTCAGCCCCATAGACATTGCTTCCCCAGCGGGATTTGTCGCTGCGAATGGTATAGTTTATTCTGGCAGTTCCCCCGGCAGGAACGCTGCCCGCAGAAGATAGCGCAAGTCCCTCAGAGACATTGCTGAATACAGGCTTGATGGCTGACTTGCCGAGATTGGCAATCTGGATTTCGCCGCTGCGGCTCTCGCCCTGAAGTAAGGTTCCGGCATCAAATCTGGCTTTCTTTACCCCCACAGGGCCCATATGCACGGGAAAAATCTCGCCGAGCGGCTTCTTCTTGCTGCGAGAGACTCCCTTGAGATGCAGGATAATGGGCCTCTTTATGGCAGAAAGATAGACGGAAAGGGTTTTGTCGAAGGGATAGGCCCCCTCGTCATTGGTATATGCAGCCTCGATGGTTCCGCTCTGGCCGGGTGCAAGAGTCTGGCGTGTCCATTTGACAGAGGTGCATCCGCAGGATGAAACCACCGAATCGATGGTAAGCTCGCCGGCTGATATATTGGTAAGGGTAAAACAGCAACTCACAGGGCCGTCTCCGACGAAGATATCACCAAAGTCGTGTACAGTCTTGTCGAGCCTGGCTACCGAGCCAAAGTCCTTGGGCTGGGCACAGGCCCGTTCTGTGCCCGAAAGCGTCAGGCAGAGCGCAAAAAGCAGATGCAGAAAAAAATAATATCTCAGGCGAGTGGTCTTCATCGGAGCAAAGGTAGCAATTAATTTGCCATTTCTGTTTTTAAACACTAAATTTGCATTTGATTCGTGTTGTGAAACAAACAATAACAACCAAATAAACTTAAACAATGGCACACAAAATTTCTGCAGACACCTGCGTCGCATGCGGTACTTGCATGGGAGAATGCCCTACCGGAGCTATCAAGGAGGGTGATGTTTACACAATCGATCCTGAAGTCTGCATCGACTGCGGCACCTGCGTCGATGCTTGCCCTATGGGAGCAATTGCCCCTGCCGAGTAAGAAGCAATCTGAAAGCAAAAAGACCGGCAACAAAGCTGGTCTTTTTTTATTTGTAACTGGAATGAAGAGAATAATAACCATTGCCTCCGCCCTGCTTGTATGCCTCAGCCTCGGAGCGGGGAATGTTTATCCCAAGCCCACCAAAACGGTACTGCTCTACCCCGAAGGGCAGACCTCTGGGAAGGGAATCACCGAAAACGGCGCAGAGATTACCTGCGGGGCCGGCGAATCGAACGGCTACTCAAAGATGTCGTTCAAAGACCCGACTCGAATGAAGGAAGTGGGAGACGATGCCTTTATGGACATCTACATTCCCAAGAAACACAACGGGCAGATGATTATCTGCTGCCCCGGAGGAGGATACTCCATTCTCGCATTCGTGGGCGAAGGCAAGAACGTGGCAGCCTGGGCTATGCGCAATTCCGTTGCCCTCTGTGTGCTTCACTACCGCCTTCCGAACGGCCACTGCACAGTGCCTCTGACTGATGTCCAGAATGCCTTCAGATATTGCCGCGCACACGCCGGCGAGTGGGGCATCTCCCAGATTGGAGTTATGGGATTCTCGGCCGGAGGGCATCTTGCCGCCAGCGCAACCGTCCTCTGGAAGGACGCAGTCACCCGCCCCGACTTCTCTGTACTGATTTATCCTGTGATCGACCTCGGTCCCAAAATCTGGCACAAGGGAACAGCTATGAGACTGACCGGAGGCGAGGAGCAGCTGCTCAGGCACTACACCCTTCAGAACCACGTGAATGCCTTCACTCCTCCCACGCTTTTAATGCTGTCGGCCGATGACACTGCCGTGAATCCGCAGAACAGCATATCTTTCTTCCAGAAAATGCAGGAGCACAAGGTAAAAGGCGAGATTCACATCTTCCCCAAGGGTGGCCACGGATGGGGTTTCACCACATCAGAGTTCGGCACCGACAAAATCGCAGCCTACAGAGACGAGTTTTTTGCAAGTTTGAGCAGATTCCTCTCAGAGAGAAGGGCCGAAGCGGGACTGCCGCTTTAGATATTGACGTCCTCGAGTTCTTCCTCGCTGCGGAGGTTCTTGCGGATGAAGGTCTGTCTCTCGACAGTATTGTCACCCATATAGAACTGCATCAGGTCGGAGATTGACTCCTCCTCGGCAAGGTTGACTTCATCAAGGCGCATCGAATCGCCTATGAAGTGCACGAACTCATCGTATGAGATTTCTCCCAGACCTTTGAATCGGGTGATTTCGACACCGTTCTTAAGTTCCGCTACAGCTTCTTCCTTCTCTTCGACGGAGTAGCAGTAGCGGTTCACTTTTTTGTTCCTGACACGGAACAGCGGGGTCTGGAGAATATGGACGTGCCCGCGGCGGATGAGGTCGGGGTAGTACTTCATAAAGAAGGTGAGCACCAGCATACGAATGTGCATTCCGTCGTCGTCGGCATCGGTTGCTACTATAATATTGTTGTATCGCAGGTTGGCTAAGTCATCCTCAACGCCGAGAGCAGAAATCAGAAGGTTCAGTTCCTCGTTCTCGGCCACCTTCTTGCGGCTTTCCTTGTAGCAGTTGATGGGCTTTCCCCTGAGGCTGAAGACAGCCTGATAGTTTGCATTGCGGGCCTTGGTGATGGTTCCGCTTGCAGAGTCGCCCTCGGTGATGAATATGCTTGAGCGGTCTATGTCCTCTTCGGTCTTGGGAGTCCGCTTGTCGCCGAGATGGAAACGGCAGTCGCGCAGCTTCTTGTTATAGACATTGGCCCTCTTGTTGCGCTCTCGGGTCTTTTTCTGTATGCCCGAGATTTCTTCTCTTTCCTGCTGCGAAGACTTTATCTTATCCTCGATGACAGGAACTATCTCCTTGTGTATGGTAAGATAGTTATCCAGGGCCCTCGACACGAAGTCGTTCACATAGGAACGTATGGTAGGCCCGCGGTCAACCTCGCCGTGCCCCTGCTGCTTTTCCCACATATAGGTGGAACTGAGCTTGATTTTGGTCTGGGCTTCGAACTGGGGCTCCTGAATCTGTATGCTTATTGCCCCGACAACACCCTGTCGGCAGTCTTCGGGGGCGTAGTTCTTCTTGAAGAACTCCTTGAGAGTCTTGGCTATGGCCTCGCGGTAGGCCGCCAGATGGGTACCACCATCGCGGGTATTCTGCCCGTTGACGAAAGAGGATATGTTCTCGCCGTAAGAGTTTCCGTGGGTCAGCACTATCTCTATGTCCTCCCCTTCGAGGTGTATGGGCGGATAGAGAGGAGACTCGGTCATATTCTCGTTGACCAGGTCCAGAAGACCGTTCTCCGACTTGTATGCAGTTCCGTTCAGATTCAGAGTCAGGCCCTTCTTGAGGTAGGAATAGTTCCTGACAAGAGTCTCGACGTAGTCGTCGTGGAACTCATACTTTCCGAATATTTCCTCGTCGGGAGTGAATACGACAAGGGTTCCGTTCTTCTCTTTGGTCTCGGAGCTGCCGCTGTCAACAAGGTCACCCTGCACGAAGCGTGCCCAGGAGCACTGGCCGTCGCGATGCGAGCACACATAGAACTCCGACGAAAGGGCATTAACGGCCTTGGTACCGACACCGTTCAATCCGACAGATTTCTGAAAAGCCTTGTCGTCGAACTTGCCTCCTGTGTTGAGTATGCTTACGGCCTTGACCACCGAGCCGAGGGGGATGCCGCGCCCGTAGTCACGCACCGTAACCTTGTGCCCCTCGATATCGATGCGAATCTGCTTGCCGAAGCCCATCGCGAACTCATCTATGGAGTTATCGACAATCTCCTTGAGCAGTACATAGATGCCATCTCCGGGATTGCTCCCGTTTCCGAGCCTTCCGATGTACATTCCGGGTCGCATCCTGATGTGCTTGACGCCTTCGAGGGTACGGATATTGTCGTCTGTATAGTTCACTGTGGCCTCAACCATAGATTTTTGCTTTTAAATAATCGTGCAAAACTACGAAAAATTCGGATAAATCATTACATTTGCGAAACTGATAACCACTCATGAAATGAAAAGAAGACTTCTCACTGCAGTTCTAATGGCCGTTCTCGGCAGTGTCTGCTGCCTCGGCGCAAAAAAATCAACCATCGAAATCTCTCTGGCATTTTCGGACGGAACCAAGCACCTTCCCTGGCCCTTCACCGAAGCCAAGCCCAGCAACACTATCAAAACGCCCACCGCTCCCGGAGAGGAAGTCCAGTACACCACCAAAACCGGAGGCTACGCCTTCAAAGTAAAGTCGGCAAAGGGTCTGTTCGTCAATACCAAGACCGGTTTCGGACTCATTTCCTCCGACGGCGACTACATCGAGTTCCCCTCCATTCCCGGGATGCAGCTTGAGAAAGTCTCGGTCCTCAGCGGAAAGACTTCAAATATGGGTTCGCCCGTGATAGTGCTTTCCAACGGAACGGCCGTTGAAGGTGGGGAGCTGTCTTCCGCCGAGATTCAAGGAGGAGAAAGCGTTATATGGAATCTCAAGAACGTGGAAAAGGGAGCAGCTGTGCGTATGCAGATGAGTTCCGAGGCGATGGTGTGTCTCAGGGAGATTCATCTGACCTACTCGGGAGTGATGCCCAAGGTCAAGAAGGCCAAGGCCCCCAAGTCAAAGTACAAGATAGTTACCGTAGAGTTCAAAGATCCTGACACAGGCGCTGCTGTATGGCCTTTCTCCACCAAGAAACATACCTATGGGGGAAACATCGTCAATGCCGACATGGTAACTGACAATCTCGATGAATTCTCTGTGAAGTGCTCCGACAAGGCATACCTGCTGTCAAGCGGCGGATACACCTTCGGTAAGGCAAAATACAGCTACCTTATGCTTCCCTCCTTTGGAACCAAGGCCCTGGTGAAGGTCGAGATGTACGCTATCAAGAGCGGTAAGCAGAGCCGTCCTGCAATTATGCGCCAGCACTCATGGAAGGTCGTCAGCGGAGGAGAGGCTCCAGAGAGCTTCACCGCAGGCCAGCCTCAGGTATGGACACTCAGCGAAACCGAACCTGGCGAGAGGTACCGCCTTGTGCTTACCGAAGACGGCGGATGCACCATAGAGAAACTCGTCCTGTATTTCGAGTAACTCAGCTGCGCTACGTTGCACTTTAGAAATGTTTCTTTCCGCACGCTGATTTTTCGGAAATTTTTCCTATATTTGCAGCCCCTTTCGGAAGCCCCGATTGGGGCTGAATCATTTAACTAATTATTAATCAAAATGGTAAAACAGTACGAAACCGTTTTCATTGCAACTCCCGTTTTGTCTGATGCCCAGATGAAGGAAGCGGTTGCCAAGTACACCGATTTCATCGTTAACAATGGCGGTGAGATTGTGTATCAAGAGGATTGGGGGCTCAAGCAGCTCGCGTACCCGATCCAGCACAAGACATCAGGATTCTATCACCTGATCGAATTCAAAGCGACTCCTGAGTTCGTGGCAGAACTCGAGACCCAGTATCACCGTGACGAGCGCATCATCCGCTTCCTCACCGTGGCTATGGACAAGCACGCTGTGGCTTATGCCGAGAAGCGTCGCGCCAACAAGGGTGTGAAGGCCGCTCCCGCCGCTGAAGAAACCGTAGAAAACAAGGAGGACTAATTATGGCAAACACCGAGAACAGCGAAATCCGCTATCTGAACCCTCCTACCGTGGTGGTTCGCAAGAAGAAATACTGCCGTTTCAAGAAGGCAGGCATCAAGTATGTAGATTACAAGGATCCTGAGTTCCTCAAGAAGTTCCTCAATGAGCAGGGTAAGATTCTCCCCCGCCGTCTCACCGGTACTTCCTTGAAGTTCCAGCGCAAGGTTGCCCAGGCCATCAAGCGCGCCCGCTCCCTTGCTCTCCTTCCTTATGTTACTGACCTCCTCAAATAATCGAGCGTTATGAAAATCATCCTTAAGAAAGAAGTTGCCAATCTCGGCGAGGCCGGTGATGTGGTAGTCGTTAAGAACGGATACGCGCTCAATTATCTCGTTCCCCAGGGATTCGCAGTCGTGGCCACTCCTTCTGCTCTGAAGCAGCACGAAGAGACTCTCCGCCAGAGAGCACACAAAGAGGCCAAACTCGTTGCAGACGCCGAGGCTCTCGCAGCCAAAATTTCTGCAGTACCCGTTGAGATTGTTGTCAAGACCAACGAAGACGGCAAGATTTACGGTTCCGTCACCGCCGCTCAGGTTGCTGAGGTTCTGGCCGCTGCCGGATACGAGATTGAGAAGCGTCACATCAGCCTCCCTGAAATCAAAGAACTCGGTGAGTTCGAGGCTTCAGTGAAGTGCTACAAGAGCGTTTCCGCCACCGTAAAGGTAACTGTCAAGGCTGAGTAAGCCATTGATACTTACACCTTTCCGATATAATGAAGGCGACTAATAAGTGATTTTAGTCGCCTTCTTTCGTATTTATATGGATATGACGACAGCTATTTGATCATCCTTCTCAGTTCTGAAACACTGTCGGCAATGCTCGCATCGGGAAAGGCTGAAAGAATCTCCTCGCGCTTGCGGTATCCCCACGAGACGGCAATGGAATCGACGCTGGAGTTTGCAGCAGTCCGAAGGTCAGTCGGCGAATCCCCCACCATCACGCAATTGTGCTTTGAGACCCCCGATGCCTCAAGTGCAAGACTAACGATTTGAGGATCTGGCTTAAGGGGATAACCGGGCCTGTTGCCCAGAAGGGCGGCAAAGCGTATCCCCGGAAACAGTTTTCGCACAAGCTGCTCTACTCCTGCCTGATACTTGTTAGATGCAACTGAAAGCTTCACTCCAGCATCCGACAAGTCCTCAAGGAGAGGAACAATACCATCGTAGGGATGAGTATGAATGTCTATGTGGGAAGAGTACCAATCCTTGAAATCGGCAAGACAGGCGTCAAGCAGAGTCTCATCGCCACGCAATTCTTCCGGCAGGGCATTACGTACAAGATTACGGACTCCATGACCTACCATTGTACGGCACTGCTCCACAGTATGGCGGGGAAGATGCCTGAGTTCCAAGGCCTTGTTAACAGCCTCAGTGAGGTCTTCGAGCGAATCTATCAAGGTTCCGTCAAGGTCAAAGATGACGGCTTTGTATCTGAAATCTGATGGCATAACAATAGATTTATGCGTGCAATTATCAGGCCATTTGCTATATTTGTCAGGTTATGACAAACTGGTTTTTGATTCTATCCGTCGCTTGTGTTGCGGCCCTTTGCGGGGCCCTGCTCTGTTATGTCCTGCTTAAAGCCCGAATCGGGACTTTGACCTCAATTCTGGCAGAAAAAGAGAAAAGCATTGCCGAAAAGGATGTCGCCTTGGCAAGGCTCGAAGCCCAGCTGGAGGCATCGCAACAATCACGGGAGGAGTTGAAAGAGGCTCAGCAGAAGGCAATTGCAACCCTGAAGGCAGAGATGGCTTTAGAAAGCGAGAAGATTCTCAAGGCCCGCGAGGAAGAACTCTCAAAGAGCAATCGCAGCAATATGGATGCGATACTCAACCCTCTGAAAGACAGCATCTCACAGATGCGCAAGGCAATGGATGACAATGTGAAGGAGCACATCCGCAGCACTACCGAGCTCAAGGAAAAGTTCGACCAGGCAGTGCGAGAAATGGGGCAGAAGACTTCCGACATAGGGATAAAGGCAGATGAACTGGCCTCGGCCCTTACCGGGAGACCCAAGATTCAAGGATGCTGGGGCGAGAATATGCTGGATGACATTCTATCAAACGAAGGGCTGATAAAGGGCCTGCACTATGACAGAGAAATGGCAAACCAGGACCATAGCCGCCCGGACTTTGTATTCCATTTCAAGGACGGATTCGAGGAAAAGGATCTTGTAGTGGATTCGAAAGTGTCGCTCACCGCCTTTGTAAGGTATATGAACGACAGCGACGAAGAGAGCCGCCAGAAAGATTTGGACGAGCATCTGGCTAGCGTACGCAGGCACATCGACGAGCTTGCTGCCAAGAACTACCCTGCAAGGCTCGGAAAGGCCAGGCAGTTCGCTGATTATGTGCTGATGTTTATGCCCGTAGATGCCGCCTACAGGCTTGCAGCGGAGCGAGACCCTATGCTTTGGAAGACGGCCTACGACAAAGGTGTGCTGATTGCAAGCGAGCAGACTATTATGCCTTTCCTGAAGATAATCAAACTGACTTGGAACAAGTATCAGCAGGACACCAACATTATGGAGATTACCAGGGCGGCTGAGAATATGATAGAAAGGGTAGGCCTCTTCTACGACTCATACAAGAATCTTGGCAAGAAACTGTCTGCCGTATGCACCGCCTACAACGAGGGAATCACCAAACTCGAGGATGACGGACGCAGCATCACAACCTCCGCCAGACAGGTGATCAAACTGGGAGTCAGGCGTCAGAAAGGCAAGGATCTTGAACCCCCGCAGGATACTCTCGACCCGCTTCTGCCTGCCTGAAGGGCCTGCATCAGGAGCGTTTTCGGCGCGTAGGTCTTGATTCGATGCCTGAGATGATCCAACGTGCAAGCCTTGCGAAGAGCCAGCCGAAAAGAATTCCGACTGCAGCCCCGACGATAACGTCTCCGAGATAGTGCTTTCCGACGAAAATCCTGCTTACCGATACCATAGTCGCCCAGAGAATAATCACCCAGCCATAAATCGTGGACTTGTTCTTCTTTTGAGGGGACATTCTGAATGCCATAAGCGAAGCTACGGCAAAGCCGAAGGAATTGGCTGCATGTGCCGAGAAAAAGCCGTACAGATTAGCCTTGCCCTCGAGCAGACGCAGACCACGGTCTATCATTGTGGGATCGTGGCAGGGGCGCAGCCTCTCTACTGCCTCTTTGATAAGGTTTGAGAACTGGTCGCAGGCAACTATGGTGGCTACTATCGACAGAATTGCAACCATGCCCCTTTTCCAGCCGAGGCGGACAATCAGCATAACGGCTATCACGGCATACAGGGGGAACCAGACCTCCTTTGCGGAGAAGAATTGCCACAAATGGTCGGACCAGCTGCAATGAACGGCATTGATTGCCAGGGTAAGGTCCTGATCCAGAAGGTGAATATTGCGAATCAGACTCATATCAATGCTTATTTCTGAAGGGCATCCCACAACATTTCCTTAAGTTCCTTCAGCCCCGTCTGGCCCACGGAAGATATCATCACGCAAGGAATCTTGCGGGGCAGGGTACGCTTTACCCTTCTTTCTGACTCGGAATCCAGAAGGTCGCATTTGGTCACGGCAAGTACCCTCTGCTTATCGAGCAGTTCAGGATTATACTCCTCAAGTTCCTTCAAAAGAATACGATAGGTGGCAGAGATGCTCTCCTCTTCGGCCGAGACCATAAAAAGCAGCACCGAATTGCGCTCGATGTGCCTGAGGAACCTCAGTCCTATCCCCCGTCCCTCGTGTGCGCCCTCAATTATTCCGGGGATGTCCGCCATTACGAAAGACCTGTCGTCGTAGTATCGGACTATACCGAGATTGGGTTCGAGGGTCGTGAAGGCGTAGGAGGCTATCTTGGGTTTGGCCGAAGTGATGGTTGAAAGAAGGGTTGACTTGCCTGCATTGGGAAGTCCAACCAGTCCTACGTCTGCCAGGACCTTGAGTTCGAGGATAAACCATCCTTCCTGGCCATCCTCTCCGGGCTGGGCATAGCGGGGCGTCTGCTGGGTGGCGGACTTGAAATTGTTGTTTCCCAAGCCTCCTCTCCCACCTTTGCAGAGCACACGCTCCTCGCCAGCTTCGACCATCTCAAAGAGCAGTTCCTCGCTCTCGGCATCCTTGACAACTGTTCCGACCGGGACATCCAGAACAACGTCGGAGCCGTTCTTGCCCTTGCACAGGGCCGCTCCACCCTTCTCTCCGTCCTCGGCCTTGACGTGCTTGCGGTACTTGAGATGAATCAGCGTCCAGAACTGGGGATTGGCCCTGAGGATGATGTGCCCTCCCCTGCCACCGTCACCTCCGTCCGGACCTCCCTTTGGAATGTACTTTGCCCGATGCAGATGCATCGACCCGGCGCCACCGTGCCCTGAGGCACAGAATATCTTTACGTAATCTATGAAATTGCTGTCAGCCATAATAATGTTATCTGTCGGTTCTGCAAAGAAATAGCCGTGAAGGGATAATGTTAGTTACAAAAAAATCCTAACTGATTAGTAGTTAGGATTTATGCGGAAAGACAGGGATTCGAACCCTGGAACCGCTTTTGGCGGTCACACGCTTTCCAGACGTGCCTCTTCAGCCACTCGAGCATCTTTCCAAAGGGACTGCAAATATAATAAATCTTTTCGGAATAGCAATATCATCACAACAAATTGAAAGACACATTGGTGTAGAGAGTGAATTTCACCGGCCCTCGGCCTACCCCTCCTGTGCACAAAAAAAGAGGATGACCCTTCGTTGTTCGGATCATCCTCTCATTAGATGAAAAGCGGCGGCTACCTACTCTCCCACCTGGTGGGGCAGTACCATCGGCGTTAGCGGGCTTAACTTCTCTGTTCGGTATGGGTAGAGGTGGACCCCCGCTGCTAAAACCACCGCAGTATATTTCTTGAGAGAGATGACTTGGTTCGAAGCTTTACAAGACCTTCGCGTTTCCTGGCTTTTTGATTGTTTTTGAGTTTTTCACTCTTAGAGTTTTCCTTTCATGAAAGCTCTCGGGCTATTAGTACAGGTCAGCTAAAAACATTACTGCTCTTACACTTCCTGCCTATCAACGTGGTAGTCTCCCACGACCCTTTAGGGAAGTCTCATCTTGAAGACGGCTTCGCGCTTAGATGCTTTCAGCGCTTATCCTGACCGAACGTGGATACTCGGCGATGCAGCTGGCGCCACAACCGATATACCAGAGGTTCGTCCAACCCGGTCCTCTCGTACTAAGGTCAGTTCTCCTCAAACTTCTTACGCCCACAACAGATAGAGACCGAACTGTCTCACGACGTTCTGAACCCAGCTCGCGTGCCACTTTAATCGGCGAACAGCCGAACCCTTGGAACCTGCTCCAGCCCCAGGA
>JAQXJU010000014.1 GCA_029009115.1 Bacteroidales bacterium
CAAGCAGGAGAGTAATGATTGCTTGACTTTTCATTTTTATATGTTTTGAACCATAGGCAACACAAGATGCCTTCTGCAAAGATAGTTTCTTTGCGTGTAAACTCAAAACATATGTTCACTCCCCTTCCAGAGCAAGACAGGCAAAAGACGAAGGGGTTCTGGTGGGATAGTAGTATCGATAGAAAAAAAGTCTCTTTGAAGTCTGGAGCGAGTCTCTGTCACCACATCCGAGATTAATACCCAACCTAAGACCCTTCCTCGGACGGCGGCCAATCTCGCTCCAGGGAATTGCAAAACGCACCGAGTATCCGATTGCCAGAGAATCTGCGTTAAGAACGCCGGCCAGCGTTACCGAAGTCGCTGCCTTGCCGTTCCAGCCCACATCCTTCCCTCCTCCGGGCTCGCCTCTGTCATCCTTTACGGTGCCAAGAAGATTCACGTGATAGATAATGTCGTCCTCCAGCCACAATTCCCCCCTGTCCATACGGGGGTCCAGAAGGACCTCACACATATCGTCGAGATACAGCAGTTTGTCGTCGTGTTCTGTCTGTGTGGCCCAGAGATTCCTATCAGCGACGTCAAAGAGAAAATACAGGGAGTCCCTGTTCCAGAGCGACCTTACCCTTACAGTATTATCAGAGATGTTTGTGTCACTGAAAATGACCTCTTCAGCAGAGGACCAACATTCTTCTGGAGCAAGTCCGCGCGGAATGCGCCTGACCCTCACATCCGCATCACCGGGGGTGCAGGACGCAAGGGTAAGCAAGACCAGGGCTATTGCCGGGAAGTATCTGCTTTTCACGGGGTTTATCTGGGATTTGTGGGGTTAAGCACGCCCTTGAAGACTTCTCCTCCGGGAATGTAGTAGAAGAGTTTGGCGCGCCTGTCGCTCTCGCCAATGAAAATGGTTCCGTCCGAGGCTGTGCACATTGAATCGAACTGGTAGGCAATCTTTGCGTAATACGGACTGCGGTCCACTCCGAGCACTCCGTAGTCGATGAAGCCCTCAGTTTCGCGGAAGGAGAACATACGGCAGACATTGTCCTTCTCGCCACATATCATATAGTATCGTCCGTCCTTGCCAAGAGTCATCGCACGTACCCTTCTCTCAACCATAGGCTTCCCGAAGCACAGAAGCGCATCCTCCGAAGGCTGGGCTTTGAATATGAATCCGTCGGAGCTCGAGCCCATAATGCTGCCGTCTTCTGCGGGTATGAGCTGCTCGACAACGGGGAAGGCATTGTAGTTCTGGGTCTCCCAGTACTCGCCGGGAACCCTCATCGAAGAGGACAGGAACTTGCCGGTGGCAGGGTCGAAGCACTGCATCAGTCCGTTGTCACCCGAGGCCCATACCTTTCCGTCAGGGGTACAGGCAAGCGAGCGGGGAACAGCCCTCCAGCTGCGCTCGGGACCGGGGTAGGCCTTCATCTTCATCCACTCACCCAAATTGCTGAATGTCCCTTTCTGAATGTCATACGAGAAGAATACCGCATCGGGATAGCTGATTCCGTAAATGACAGTGCCTTCGGGGTTTATTGTCATAGAATAGATTGAATTGCCTTTTACAGCAACGCCAAGGTCCTTCACTTTCGATATGGCACCGTCGAGATACACATCGTCATCGCCTTCGAGAGGATCATACACATAGAGATGTCCCCCTTCGTAACCTTCGTATTTTGCCTTGATGTCGTCCCAGAGCTGGTATTCTATGGCTCTGCGCCCGTGAGGCATCTCGCGGCTTAGCGTCAGGAGTTCAATCTCGTTAAGGCCTCCACCGATGAACACAAAGCCTGCTGGGCCTTCGAGAATGGAGTGATGAACACCCTTTGCCCCGGGGATGTAGCCCAGAGGATAGACCTTGTTGGTCTTGGGGTCGTAGCTGAACAGATAAGACTGCTTGCCGCTGGTGGCTCCATAGACTCTTCCGTTGGAATGGGCCGTGAGAGCCACAATAGGTGAACTGTCGGCAGGGATTTCAGTGGCAGCAGGATATCCCAGGTCCCTGAAATCAAGCCTGTGAGAGTCGAAGTGGGGGTTTACACATTTCTGGGCCTCAAGAGCCAAAGCCGGCAGGAGCGCAAGCGCTGCCATTGCCATATATCTTTTAATTCTCATCTGTTACTGTTTTGAAGGGTCATATGCAACAAGTCCCATACTGAAAGGCCAGCGGCGACCTACCTTTCCGACCTCCTTGGAGGGGTCGTCTTCTTCGACGGCACCTACAAAGTAAATGCGGCCGTCTTTCTTGCCCGTACAGGCTCCACCCATTCCGAAGCAGAGCTTGCCTTCTTTGGTCATCATAAGTCCGTGCGACTCACGCTTGCCGCTTGTCTTGTCATAGCTGACCAGATAGGACACGGGAGGGAAGAATCCGCCTGCCAGCTTTGCCTGGAAGTTCTCCTCATCCTTCACATCCCAGGAATTGCCGATATAATCGAAAGAACCGGAGGCCGTGGGCGCAAAGTAAATCTTGTCGCCTGAGATAGTCAGGGTCAGAGTGGCAAAAGGAATCTGGCGGACATTGCTTTCGTCCCAGTACTGAGGTGCGGTTAAAGGTGTAAGGTAGTCGATATGACCCTCGGGACCATCGTGCACGTCATAGCGGAAGAGCATTGAATTGCCTCCGATTATGCCATAGGCCACCTTTTCGTTCTCGTCCCATTCGATAACCCTCCAGATAACCTTGCGGTCTATCATAGGCTTGCTCATAGTTCTCGGAAGAACCCTGTTGTCGTACTCAAGGCGAATGGTGGGAAGGTCGATGACCTCATCCTTCCTTACATCATACTTCCAAATCTGGGCAACGGGGAAAGAGCCATACACATTGCCCTCGTCGTCGGAGAAAATCGTACGGCAGATATCCCAGTCGTCAACCTTGCCAAGGTCTCTAGTGAATGAGCCCTCGATGTCGTGCATATACAGATGTCCGTCTTCAGCAAGACCGTACAGGCGCATATAGACAGGGTCCATCACCATACCCAGCAGACCGTAATGGCGGCTGATTCGCCCAAGAACCTCAACCTTGTCTTCCGAGGGCTTGTAGCGATACCAGAATGCCCCCAGATAGCTCGAAGGGTCGATGCATTCGGGGCCGGTATCCTCGTTCAGCGAGCCGAAGTAGATGTTGCCCTCGGCATCCTCGCCCATACGGACGTGAATTTTTCCGTTAGTATTGATACCCTGTCCCCTCTCGTTGTGGAGCTCGGTAAGGTCAACAATGTGCCTCATAATCTCGGTTTCGGGGTCAAACTCATAGAAATGGGCCGCTTCGGCGTGAGTGCACAGACCTATATATATCTTGCCACTCTTTGCTCCGTACAGGGCACTCCACATACTCTCTTCGCGATGATTGCCTACAAATCTGTAATGGCTCACCACGGCTTTCTTCTCTTTGGCCAGGTCTATCTTCTGCGCATAAGCGCCCGCAGGGAATACCATAAGGAAAGAAAGAGCCAATAATCGTACAATGTTTTTCATACGGCAAAAATACAGCCCATCTAGATACATTTTACGAACACTAGCGACCAAATAAATACATTGAACGAACACTTGTTTTGCAATCCCGATATTCGTCAGTTGTAGAAAGCAATTCGCTACGATTCGCAATATGTATTAAAAAGATGCTTAATTTTGCGAATGGCAATGAATCTGAAGATTAGTGCGATACTCGCGGCAAGCCTGCTGCTGTCTCACTCCTGTGCCCCTGAACTGCAGCCAGGGCCACAGGACCCCTCTTCGCCGGGTGAACGTACCGAGCAGGCAGCCCTGCCTGAATGGGGTGAACCTGAGGATATTAACGCCCCTTTGAACGGCGACGTGTCGCTAACGACCCTGCCTGAATGGGAGGACATCTCGCTCGATTATTCACTGCTGGATTCCGTAAATCACCCTAGACTCATCTTCCTGAAATCAGATTTCGAAAGTATTCCGGACAAAGCCAAAGAGAACACTTACCTCGGCAAGCTTCACTCTAACATAATGGGGGCGGCAAAGATAATGGCCAGAATATCAAGACCCCTGGAGTACAGTAAGGACGAAGCCGGAAAGAGCATACTCCAGATTTGTCGCAAGGCCGTTCACAGGATAGCAGATCTCGCCTATGCCTACAGGGTCAGCGGAGAAGAAGTTTACCTCAGGATGGCCGAATGGAACATCAATGTCGTGTGCGACTTCCCCGATTGGAACAGCGCCCACTTTCTCGATGCAGCCGAAATGGCTCTTGCCGTATCGCTCGGCTACGACTGGCTGAAGGCCGAACTCTCTGATTCCACTCTTGCCAAGGTACCCCTCAAGGTCAGGGAATATGCCCTTGAGCCCGGTTTGAGCAAGAAAATCTGGCGCAGAACTGGCAACTGGAACCAGGTCTGCTGCTCGGGACTCGTCTGCGCATCGCTCGCCCTGTACGAAAATTATCCCGAACTTGCCGACGAAGTGATACGCCGCTGCCTTTCGGCCAATGCCCGGGAGGTAAAGGCCATCTACTCCCCCGACGGAGCCTTCCCAGAGGGGCCTGGATACTGGGAATACGGCACGACCTACGAAGGGATAATGTGTATGGCTATGGAGACGGCCCTGGGCTCCGACCTCGGGATTCCCCTAATCGACGGATTCTCCAAGGCGGGCGACTTTTATACCTTCGACCGGGGCAATACCGGGCGCCGCTTCAACTATGCCGACAGCGGCGAAAGCGACGAAACCTCGCTCGCACTGTGGTATCTTGCCTACAGACAGGGAAGACCTTCCTTCCTTTATCAGGACATCGCCCGGCTTGACGACGACACCTATCTCCACGAATATTACAGTTTTCTGGCAGCGGCAGCCTCGTTGAAGATGGGTAACGTCAGGGCCGAAGCTCCTCAGGGTAGTCTCTACAGTTCAGACGGGGCCATCCCCTTGATGATATGCCGTACAGGCTGGAACATCTCCGACCCCTACCTTGCCTTGAAAGGAGGATGCGCCAATGCCTCTCACGCCCACCTCGATGTAGGAGAAATCGTTTACGAACAATACGGCACGCGATGGTTCAAGGACTTTACCTATACAAGCAACTACACCGAGCTTGAACTGATTTTTGCAGCCTCGGGGCTTACCCGCTCGCAGCTCGGCAGCACCGTTGCCGGCTCGTGGCGCTGGAAGGTATTCCAGTACCACAACAGACAGCACAGCACAATTACCGTGGATGACAAGGACCATTGTCCCTACGGATACGCGAGGGTTGTCTCGCTGTTCGACAGCGATGAGCAGCTCGGCGGAGAGATTTGTCTCGATGACCCCTTCAAGGACCAGCTTGCGGCCGCCTCTCGCAAGGCTGTAATCCGCAGCGGCTCCTATCTGGAAGTACGTGACAGTCTTCATGCCCTTCCCGGCAAGGATGCCCGCATCCGCTGGACCTGCTGCTCCGATGCAAAGCCCGAGATTGTATCTTCGGGGATACTGCTCTCGGACGGCAATACCACTATGAAACTCTCTACCGATGCCCCCGGGGCCGTTTTTAGGATATGGTCGAGCGACCCTGCAGATTACCCTACCCCGCTGGAACGGGGCGAGGACCCTCTTGAAGGATACATCTGCGGATTTGAATTTGATATTCCTGCTTCAGGCAAAATACTTGTCACTACAACCTTAAAAAGAAATCAATGATGTTAATCTCTGCAATTCTTTCTATCAACATCCTGATTCTAGGACACAGTTTCGCTTCAGACTGCACCCAGAATCTCCCGGCAATAGCTCTCGAAGCCGGAATGAAGGATGTACGGGTCGGTCGTTTCGTGAAAGCCAACTGTTCGCTCGAGGAGCATTGGAATTACTTTCAGGCCGACTCAACCTGCTTCTATTCCGAATGCGCACCCGGCAGCAAGAAATTCGTACGTCAGGAAAAGTCTGTAAGACAGGTTCTTGAAGAGACCGAATGGGACTACATTGTATTTCAGAATTCGCTCGAAAACGAGGGACGCTACGAGACGGTGCAGCCGTTTCTCGATAATCTCATTGAGGAATTCGACATCATCGCCGGCGAAAACGAGCACAAGAAGCCCGTATATTGCTGGAATATGTTCTGGCCTATCTCGAAACTGCTTGAAGACGGAAGCAACAGCCGGGCAACTTACAGGTTAAGTTTCTATGACAACTCCTCCGAGAAGGCTTTCGAAGCTTACAAGAAGACTGCGGCCAGAGTAGTGGCAGAAACTGCCGTTTCTAGGGTAATTCCGGTAGGTCTTGCCATAATGGATGCACGCGCAAGCACTTACAACACTCCCGAAGAGAAGGAGTTCACCCGCGACGGCTACCATCTCAGCTACGCAAAAGGCCGCTGGATAGCGGCCTCGTGCTGGTATCAGTATTTTCTGGCCCCGGTTTCGGGAATAGATGTCTGCAATCTGACTCTCGGCTCAAGCCTTCCGGATGCGCTCAAGCAGATCGCCTCAAAGGCCGCATCCGTTGACGTCAGTCAGCTTTGAGAGCTGCTTTCAGAACGGGAACAACCACGCTGAGATAGTGGTTGAAACCAATCTCATTGAAGTGGGTGCCATCTATGGTGCCCTCTTTTTCTGGGTCAAGCAGACCCTCGGCAGGGATGTACCAGATATTCTTTTCTCCCTTTGCTACAAGTGAATCATAGACCTTCCTTAGCATCTCGTTGCGGGGAGCAAAGCGCCTGTATTCAGCCTCGGAAATGTCAGTCTTGGGGTACATAGGATTCTCTATGAAGACCACAGGTACGTCAGGGTGAGCATTCCTCAGTATGCGGAAGAAGGCCTCCTGCTTGTCGGCTATGAGTTTGTCGGAACAGTTGGGGGCATTGTCAAGCACATAAAGGGCTGGATTAGGGCAGCTTGCCATATACTCGGCAATCTCAAGATTGAGCCTTCCGTTACCTGCAAAGCCGAGATTGATTACGGTGCGCCCGAGTTCTCTCGAGATGCGGTTGGTCGATGCCAGGCCGGGGCGTGCAGCACTACCTCCCTGGAGTATGCTGGTGCCATACATCACTACAGGCCTGTCGGACTTGGGATTGTCGAGACGCGAAGCTGCAAGCGAATAAGGCTTTTCGACTCCTATCTGCAAAGTCTTGACTGCATTGTACATACTCAGGTAAAGCATATACTCGCGCTCTCCGGCAGGCAGACGGTCAAAAGTACATATGGTCTCGTACTGCTCGTCGGCTCTGGACCCGGGTTTGCAGGGATATGCGAACTTCCACCTGGCACCGTCCCAATAATAGAGGTCGAGACCCATATAGTTTATCCGGGACATCACGGATGAGCCCATCTGCTTGCCAAGGCTCCAGCGAATTACGAATTCAGGGGCATCGCTGCGGAACTTGACATATATTCCGGAACTGCTTTGTCCGAGTTCCCAAATCTTCGGAGTAGTTTTGTCCTTCAGGCTCTCCGGGAGACGGGAATAAGGAGCTGAGGTGTCGCTTGTCAGCTTTCCGCCGATAGTCAGAGTGGTGGCATCGGTCCATTCGTAGGACTTGTCGGACTGGGCCCTCAAGGGCAGGATGCACAAAAGTGCGGCAAATACAGACAGGATTGCGTTTTTCATTTGTTTGTTTCAGCTTTGTGGACAATTTTCAAAGAATCACTTATTGCCAATAATAATCGTTCTGGTCGGCAACAGGGTCGATAGCAGTGTTATATGCGCCCTCGGTTACTGCAGGGAAAGCACAGAGCAGGCTCTTGCGAAGAACAGTATAGTCTTCGGGGAAATCGGTTCCCAGATAGTTGTAGGCATACAGCCCCTTGCTCTCGGCTCCGTTGTATCCTTTTCCCGGACCTTGTTCCTTCTCGTGAAGATGAGCGTTCAAAGGGACGGCAATTTCGCGTGACAGCCATCTTGCTCCCATCCTGTGGGTATCGAACCATTCGTGACCTTCGCCGAACATCTCATACATCCTCTCCCAGAAGATGGCAGTGACAAGTTCGTCCTTGCCGGAGAAACTGCGCCCGCTCCAGCTGGGCCATTCTGCAGGGGCGCCATCGGTTGATTTGCGTGCCCTTGCGTGCAGGGTCTCTATCCTATCAAGTGCCATTTTCCACTTCTCGTCGCCTACTGCCGAACTCAGGTTGGCGGCAGCCTCGGCCGAAACGAGGTACATCTCGGCAAAACGCAGCAGGTAGAAATCGGCATTACCTGAATTCACGTCGAATTTGGGATCGAGATATTTTTTCAGATAAGGAAGGCTGTAGGTACTTCCGCTCTCATACACATATCCGGAACGGGGATACAGGTAAGCCTTCTTGCCATTGTCCGAGCGCACGTAAGAAGTGTGGAAGAAGGTTGTATTGAACCTAGGGTCAGGGCAGGAAACAAAGATGTCCGAATTGTCGGAACTGCTGCCTTTGACTCCCCCGTTGTCGGCGGCGAACTTCTGGAAGATGAAACGGGTAGGACGATAACGCCCGGCATTGTTGTTCTTTGTAGAGGTGTTGGCCGAGCCTTCGGGATATGCAGGAAGACTCATAAGCTCAATCCTGTTCTGTGAATTCACCGAATTGGTGGACTGGAGGCAGAAGATTCTCTCGGGTAGGGTAAAATCCTCGGGCTTGTCCCAGCGGAAGAGCTGACGGTAGTCCTCTGCAAGCGAGTAGGGGCCGTTATTGATTACATTCTCCGAACACTCAAGTGCCTTTTCCCATGCATCCGCAGCCTTGTTAATGCCCACTGCGCTGAAATCGGGGAGTCTTTCGGGCTTCGAGGCATCGAAGAACTGGTCGTCGCTGTTGGCCTCGTAGGAGCTGAGAACAGAAGCTATGGTAGTGTAAACCGTTGCCTTCATTGCCGTGGCGGCCCAGTTGCAGGGACGACCTTTTCCGGGTGTCAGGGCATTCACTCTCTCTGGAGTACGCATTCGGGACTCGGCTATCGAGAGATCCTCCAGAATCTGCGCATAAACCTTGTAATAAGCCTCCCTGGGCTTGTTGGTCTGCTCCACTGTAGTCGGGCAGACGGTTACAAGGGGCACATCTCCATACAGACGAACCAGATAGAAATAGAGCACGCCCCTATAGAAACGGGCCTCCCCTTCTATCTCTGCCTTGAAGTCCTCTGCGACAGGGCTCGAGGGCAGATTGTCGAGAAGACGGTTGCAACGGGCAATTGCCGCATAAAGCTGAGCATACCATTGCTGGTTGTCATCAGTCATAGAGTACTTGGCGAACTTAAGGCCGGAAACCCACTGGTCCTGGGTCCTCTGCCCCTTCCACATCATCAGCCCTGAAGCAGTATGAAGGAGTTCGTTCATATATCCCATCATCATATGGGAGCCGTAGAATCCCTGAAGACAACCGTAAATCTGGGATTCAAGAGCGGGTTCGGTTGCATAGGCCACCTTCTCCGACATCGAAGTGCTCGGATTCTCACCAAGGAAATCACAGGATGCAGACACAAAGACCAGTCCTGCAGCCAGGAGTATGTTCAATAAGTATCTTTTCATCAGAACACGAAATTCAAATCAAAACTAAAGGTACGGCTGGAAGGATACGAACCTGCATCAGCGCCCATCTTCATAATGTTCTTGCCGAAGCTGTTGACCTCGGGGTCCCAGCCGGAGTAACGGGTGAACACCCAGGCATTGCCAATCGAGGCTCCGAGCGAAAGTCCCTTCAGAATGCTGTTCTTCTTTGCCTGTAGAGGAACGTCATAGTTCAAAGAGACATTTGCAATCCTGAGATATGAGCCGTCTTCGATGTCAACGTCCTTGACAGCCCTGGTCTCGGTGCTCGAAATCAGGCCTATACCCCAGTACTTTGCTCCGGGATTCTCAGGAGTCCAGCTGTCGTAAAGGGCTTCGCGGAGAATGTTGTGGTTAGTGGAGCGGGTGTCGGTTTCGCGCATATTGTTGACATTGATGATGTCGTTGCCATAACTGCCGTTGGCCGTGATGCTCAGGGTCAGCCGCTTGACACTCAGGCTTGTGCGCAGTCCGAAGGTAAAGTCGGGATTGGGATTGCCAATGATGCATCTGTCATCGGGGTCGATATAGCCGTTCCCGTTGGTATCCAGCATCTTGAGATGCCCTTCGGTGGCAGGGTCTCCTCCTTCGGCCAGCGCCGGACCGGTCTCGCCCACCTGAAGAATGCCTTCGGTCGGATAGCCGTAGAACAGACCGAGCGGATAGCCCTCCATAAAGATGGAAGCGGCCTCGTTGCCATATACCGAACTTCCGACACTCTCACCGAGGAAGTAGCGAACCTCCCTGAGGTCGCCGGGAGCATAATAGACTGAACCTGCAGTAGCAGTCGAACTCATAGAGACTATCGTTCCTCTGTTGAAGGAGATATTGCCCCCGAGAGTCCATTCCACAGACTTTGTCCTTACGGGCACAGCATTGAGAGTCAGCTCTATGCCTCGGTTGCGTATGGAGCCTTCGTTCATCCACATCTCTGTAAAGCCCGACGAACTGGCTATCTTGCGTTCCTGAAGAAGATCGTAAGTGAACTTGTCATAAGCGTCAAGCACTACCGAAAGGCGTCCTTTCCACAGACCGAGGTCAAGACCGATGTTGGTCTGGCTGGTAGTCTCCCACCTGAGGGAGGTGTTGGCTATGTTGCTCGGGGCAAGACCAATGGAAGCCTCAGAGGAGTTGGAGGGGCTGTGGTCGGCATAGTTCACATTAACGAAGTTATTGAGTGTCTGATAGTTCGCAAGAGCCTGGTTACCGACCTTACCCCAACCCAGGCGGACCTTCATCTGCGAGATGACGAGCGAATTGAACCAGGGTTCCTCGCTGAGTCTCCAGGCAAAGGCTGCCGAGGGGAATACCGACCAGCGATTGCCCGGCCGGAACTTGCTCGAACCGTCGGTACGGCAGGTCGCAGTAAGGACATATCTGTCGCGATAGTTGTAAACGGCCCTGGTGAAGAAGGACAGGGTTGCGTTGCGGCCTTCGACATATGCGTACGATGCGTTGGGAGCCGTAGTGATAGCCTGTTCAAGGGCCCTGAACTGAAGGATGTTCCAACCCTGGACAGTCTGCTGGCGTATGTTCGAGCAGTTGGCTGAACTTCCGGCCATAGCCGTCAGATTGTGCCCGCGGCTGCTCTTGAGCTTGTAAACAAGGGTATTGTCCCAGTTCCAGTTCATATACCTGTAGTTACCCACGGCTCCGGTTGAACCTTCGGAAGTTGAATTGATACGGGATGACTTGAACTTGACCCTCTGGCTGTCGCGATAGTCACCTCCTATGCTGGATTTGAAGGTAAAGGAGGGATTGATTTTGTACTCAGCCTCGAAACTCGGGGTAACACGGAACTCACGTCTGGTATTCACGAAATCCTGAAGCCATCTGTCTGGACCGGAACGGCTGCTGGCCTCCATTTCGGGGTCATAGTCTTCATCCTCCTCGACAAGCGAGGTATAAGGACGGAAAGAGAGTATGCTCCTGATTAGCGAAGTGGTGCTCAGCGCCTTTCCGCTGTTCTGAGTCTGATTGGAATACACATATCCTATATTTACCTTCGAGGAGAGCTTAAACTTGGGGGTGAAGTGCTTGTCGAGGTTAAGCCTTGCCGTCAGTTGCTTCAGACCAGAGTTCTTTACTATTCCATCCTTGCCGTTGTAACCCAGGGAGAAGGAATAGGCCATAGTTTTCGGACGCCCGGTGATGGAATAGTAGTAACGCTGCCCCACTGCGGTACGGAACACATAATCCTGCCAGTCCATAGGAGTGACCTTGAGCCCCTCGTGGTTTGCCGGATCCTCGTAGATGTTCGCAAGCAGAGCAGAGGTGGTAATTCCGGCCTCAGACTGCTTCTCGAGGAAGGTCACGTACTCGTCAAAATCCAGGACAGGCATCTTCTTGTAACGCTGTGACACGTCAACGCCGGCATTGAAAACGATTTCGGGTTTGTCCCTGCGGGCTGTCTTGGTGGTAATGAGAACGACACCGTTTGCACCCATTGCACCGTAAATGGCAGTAGCCGAGGCATCCTTGAGGATTTCGATGTTGGCTATGTCCTGGGGATTGATACCCATAAGGCCGTTAACAGCCTCGTCGGTACCCGAATTGTCATTCCCTATTGTAAGCAGCGACTCGTTGGTCGAAACGGCGTTGAGGATTACTCCGTCAACCACATACAAAGGCTCTGAATCGCCGTTGAAGGTGCTCAGTCCGCGAATGCGTATGCTCACGCCCGCATCGGGAGATGCATTGTCCGAAAGCACCTGGACACCAGCAGCATTACCCTTGAGGAGATTGTCAATGCTGGCCGAGCGCCTTGCCTCCGATTCTGAAACCTGTACCGAAGTCACGGCTCCGGTAAGGTCGCTCTTTCTCATAGAGCCGTAACCTACGACTACCGATTCGTCAAGTTCGAGGTCGTCTGATTCAAGGACAAAGTCCAGAGTGGACCGTCCTCCAAGCGCGAGAGTCTTTCCGGCAAATCCCAGACAGGATGCTTCCAGCTCAGGGTTCTTGACAGAATCGGGGATATTCAGCGAATATGTTCCGTCGGCTGCAGTGACTGCGGCCAGCCCTTTCGAGCCCTTGAGCATCACGACTGCTCCGGGAATCGGCTCCCCCTTGGAGTCTGAAACCTTTCCGCGCACAGGCACTGAAGCGAAGAGCTCCACTGACAGCAACAGCGCCATTGCCATAACGGCTGTCTTAATTATCAAATCCTTCATCGCATCAGAATCTATAAGTTAAACCTGCGACAGCACCCCATACTGAAGACAAAGTACCGTAACGAACGGCTGAGTCGGCCCCGTAGGTGCTGAAAGCCGTAAGTTCCACCCTCAGTTTGGGGAAGTCATAAGATGCGCTGACCCTTCTGAGGTTCAGCTTGTCGGCATTCACGAGATACTTGTCAGTCAAGGGAGAGGTGATGCCGGAGTCAAGCCACAGTGCGGTAAGGTCGGCATACTTGTATCCGGCTGCCCAGTCTGCCACTATGTCAAGACTCAGAGGACCGAAGCTCAGGGTCGATCCGAATGCACCGTACAGCTCAGGGCTGCTGTTTCCCAGAACCTTCATATCGGCTTCTGTAATCTTTCCGTCGAGCGAGATATCCTTGGGAGAACCGGACTCGTCGGTGACATATCCTACGAAAGATGCTGCCGGATACCCGTAAATGTTGACGCAAGGCACAAGGCCGGCTCCCGCAGATGCGCACAGACGGTCCTGCTCGGCAACCGAAGTCACCACATTGCGCTGGAAGCTTAGGTTAGCCCAAAGATTCCAGTTGAAAGTCTTGCCTTTAATCACATCCAGCGAGGCCCCAATTTCGGCCCCGGCGGCAGAGATTGCCGAAGAGTACGAATCAACATCCTGTCTTTCAGACCAATACCAGAGATATGTCGAGCTCTTTTTGCCAAAGCAATAGGCATTGAAGCTATCTGTGGTCGAACGGGAGAAGATTCCCGCGTGAAGCTTCATCCTGCGATTGGAATAATCGGCAGAGGCATTCCACTCCGAAGTCCTGAGCCTTCCCAAGCCCTCGTAGAACATTTGCAGATCGGGAGAAATACCCTCTGTATAAGGCATATAGTGTTCATATCCGCTGACACCGTATCCCGCAGAAAGCCTCAGACCACCGACAGGTTGCACGTAAGCTGTAACGCTGCCATACAGAAGGGGCTTGTCATCTGAATATCTCGGGGTCCAGTCTGAACGTACGCTGAAATCCAGACCCGCAAGATTCTTGAACGAATACGAACCCGTGGCAAGGGCGGAAGCCGTGAAATAGCTGTAATCTTTCTGATGCAGCACCGTCTTGTCTCCGTGGAGATTGAGTCCCTTTGCACGCAGGAAATGGCTTAGGAAGTCAGTTCCGTCCATAGTATTGAACTTGTCGTAATCGCCTGACAGCAAGGCTCCTGCCGATAGGGAGATCCTGTGGTCGGAAAAGAACCTCTTGAAAGACAATATCGAGGACGCGTTGTAACGGAGAGTGGATGCGGAGGCAATCGAAGCAGCTCCATTTTGGGCATTTCCGAAGGAGGTGCCGTTGCCATGCCAGATATACCTCGTCAGACTCCTGTAATCCAGACCGACGCTGGTCTTCAGGGAGAGGGATTTGGTAAAGTTCACCGTAAACCAGGTGGAGTTGACCACCCTCATCTCCTCGGCATCGTCATCATAGTCGTCACGCCATCCCTGGGCAGAGTCAAGAGCGGGATAATGGTCGGGAGCGAGCAAAGACATCGAAAGCGAGGGTTGTCCGAACCAAACCGTAGAGCTGGGCTGAGAGGCCTTTCCCATAGACAGAATGGTATTCATTCCGAACCAGATTGCACTGTTGGCTTTGGTCTGATACGAGCTGCGTATGGTTCCGTAATTGCTCCCATAGCCGTTAATGGCGCTCGGGAAGCTTCTGAAAGCGGCCGAGACATCCAGAGCCGAAGGTCCCTTGACCGCTGAGGCGGACAATGCTGCAGACGCGATAATTCCTCCGGTAGTGGCTCCCATAGAAGCATCGGCTTTAAGGGAGTTCCCCTCCTTGCCGCCCTTGCGGGTCTTTACCAGAATCACTCCGTTAGCCCCCTTAGAACCATACAGGGCCGTAGCTGAGGCATCTTTGAGGACCTCTATGCTTTCTATGTCATAGGGATTGAGGAAAGCAAGGTCGTTGAAGGGGTTGACTCTGGAACTCTCGCCGTAAGCGCTCATTGGCTCAGTTGCAAAGTTGCTCCCGGGAGAGAGAATCACTCCATCAACCACCCATAGGGGCTGATTGTCTGTTCTGAAACTGTTCACTCCCCTGACGAGGGTAGTCAGCGCAGCGGCAGGATCCCCACTGGCGGAACTGACCCGGACTCCGGACACCCGCCCTTCGAGCAGTGTTGCAGGCGAGCTGCTCACCCTGGAGGCAAAACCGAGGCTGTCCTTTACAGTATCCGCACGCAGAGCCGAAGGCAGCAGAAGAGCCGCCATTCCTGCTGACAGGATTGATACTATGCTGTGTTTCATATTCATTCGTAATATAAGATCAGATCACCCAGATACATATTTCCGGTACTTGCCTGATAGATTGAATAAGAGGTATTCGCAGCGGTTCCGCTGAGAGTCCACTCCAAGAGAGGTCTTGACACGGCAGTTGAGCCGATTGTCTTCTGATCGCCTCCTGACACTACCTCGCTACGGTCTTTGTCCCTGATTGAAAGATAGAGTCTCTTGGTACTTGCCGCAGCGGCGTGATAAACGACCTTGGAAAGCCTGAAACCTTCGACCGCAGGCAGAATCAGATAGCTGCCTATGGTCTTGTCCACAGGATTGGTGCCGAAACCGTTCAGTCCGGTCGAGGCAGTGTACCATATTCCGGCATTGGAGAAAATCTTGACTATGTGTCCGCTCCTCATCACCAGATTGCCCTCTTTGCAGTAGAAAGGACTAGATGTATCCTTTGCTGTAGGCATATCCGCCAAGGCCGGAGAACTCAGGGGCCAGTGCTCTGCGTCGGCAGTTACGAAACTCGACTCGCCAAAGGTTCCGAACTTCATTCTCAGCGCAGGCTTCTGTTCAAGGCGGAGAGTTGCGCTGCGTCCTTCGTCGAGACTGACTTTCAGGGTCATAGATGCCGTCTTTCCGAAGCAATACGCAGGGCAGTCCATCCTGACCGTAATGCTCTGGTCCTCACTGCTTCCCGAAGACACAGGAAGCATCGGATTGGTGAATCCATCGACATCGGCAATCTCAGCGCTCCAGTTCGAGTTGGTCTTGACGGCAATAACAGCCTCGAAAAGCCCTTCCTCGACCGTCAGGACCCCGTCCACGGCATCGGCGAATTTCATATAGGCAATAGCCTTTTTCTGATGCAGATTCACGGAAACCGGGGCGCAGTCTTCGGCAGTGAAGATGATGACGGCATCCTTTCCGCCGGAGGAAGAACCGTTCTCAGCGACAGAAAGTTCGATGGTTCCGTTCCCCTGTCCAGACTCTGCACTCAGGCTTACCCCTGCAGTAGATTCAGGCGCCAGCCCTACCGTCCATGGAACATTAGACTCCACTGTAAGAGTGTAGGTCCCGGCATCTGCCTCCAGATTTTCGAGCAACTCTCCCCCGCTGACAATGAGGCGCGGAACCAGAGGGCCCTGTACAACGGTAACATCCACCGTGCCGGCTTCAGAAATGAAGCTTACCTTGGCGGGACGCGACGCCTTTACGGGGTTGTCCTTGGCAGTAAAACTGACCTGTGTCTCGGTCAGCCTCATTTCGAGGTTCTGATTCTCTGCAATATCCATCGAAAGCCAGTCCACACCTTCCTCAATAGAAGCCGTCCAGCTTCTGTTGGATTTCAGAAGCAGACTAACGGGCTCTCCCCCGTCCGCCTTGATATCCAGGGTCGGAGAAGAAGCTTCAATCACGGCAACACTTTCCTGATACTGTTTGAAAGGGTCGCAGGAGTGAAGAAGAATTAAGGCCGGAATCATAATCCAGCCATAGAATGAACCCTTTTTCATCTCAAATCAATAAGACTTCTGTCAATAATCATAATCGGAGAATCATACACAGGCAAGGAAGGGAATACCACGGTATTGCCGCTTCGGCTTGTTTCTAGCTGACTGACCCTGCCGCTCAGAAGATCCACGCAGACAGGATTGAGGAACTTGCCGCCAATGACGGTAAGTTCTTCGGGATGCGCCTGGGTCTCATCGGAAGGAACCGACGAATCATCCCATACGGCAACTGCAGTAAGGCCGCTTTCCTTGTCGGCATAGGCCTGGCAAGCCCTGCTGCCTTTTGCAGAAGGGATGACCTTGACGCTGCTCACGGGCACGTCGGCCTCATCCCAGATGGTGGCAAGATTACGGACGGCGTGGAAAGCCAGTTTGGGACGGACCACGTTCATATCATCATCGGTCTCGAGCAGACCCTTCACATTCTTCTTGGTGATATGGTCTGTCTTTGCATAGGTGAAATCAACTATAGTGAAAACTGTGGTGGGAATGCCCCTGGCCTTGTCGCCCATCATACGTCTGAGATCCCACTTTGCCTGCGAGACTTCGGTCCAGGGATTGTCCGACAAAGCCCCGCCGAGTCCGCCCTGCGAAGGAGCTCCGGTCTCGCCCTGACGCAGGATAATGTCAGAATCATAACGGTCGAGAACTGCGCGGAACTTATCGTATTCCTTGAAGATGTCTTCGGGGCGATATCTGTAGAAATGATATGTGACCCAGTCGATGAGCTCGAGAGCGTCCTGCTCTTCAAGCAGTTTCATGCAGGCGTCAAAGATATCGGGCTTGCTGTATGCCCAAGCAAAGGCAGCAATCTTGGCATCAGGGTCCACACTCTTGATTATACGAGCTGTACGGACGGTCATCTCAACAAAACTTGCATAATCCTTGAACTGCTCTTTGTTGATGTCAGGCTCGTTCCATATTTCCCATTCGTGCACCTTGCCCTTGTAGCGGAGCGCCATCTCGCGCACCCAGGCATCCCATGCATCCTTTGCTTCCTGCGAGACAGGCCAGCCTCCTGCAAGGAAGGGAGTGCCGCCTCCTTCATAGATGGGATTGCCGTACGAAGTCTGGAGCCAGGGCTCCAGTCCGCGCGCAACGGCATCGTCGATAATCGAATCCAGCCATTCAAAGTCATACTTGCCCTTCTCACGCTCGGTGCGTGCCCAGCCGGCCTGCAGACGAATCTTGCGTATGCCGAGGGAGTCGAGATAGGTCTTGTACTTGTGGTAGTCAGAATAGGCCCTGTCAATAATCTCGCAACCTACGGTGAGATCGTTGTGTGTTTCGCTGAGCATCTTATTACGCAGCAATCCAAGGCTTTCCGTATTCTCTTTGCCTGCTTCGAGCATGCGGGATATCTCGGCTCCCGCAAAGAGGAGTCCTCCCACGGCATACATCTGAGTGTCATTCTCGCTTATGCCTCCGAGGGGGAAGGCCCCGATAGGTTGCACATAACCAATCTTTCCGTCGGGATGGACGTGGCTGCAAAGCGCGGCCCAGGCTTTCTCAAGGGCAGGCAGATACTCTTCCTTGGAAAGGAGTCCGTGATTGATTCCCCATGCAAGACCATAACAGAACAGGGCTGAACTGCTGTTCTCAGGCGTAGGATAGTGCTCGGGGTCGAGCATACTCGGTCTCCACGAACCATCTTCGCCCTGGCAGCGGAGCACACTCGGAGCCATCTTCAAGAAATACTCCTCGAACAGAGGTCGCACCGGACTGTCCTGAGGCAGATTGTTCAGAGTCAGAGGGATACCGGCAAAGACCCAGGCATTGCCCCTGGCCCAGAACTCCTTCTGCCCGTTCGGCTCGCGGCACTCCCTGCGGATGCAGTCTCTGGCAAAGAGATTCTCCTGCCTGTCGAAGAGCGAATCCGCACAGGTCCTGAACTCATTCTCCAGATAATCGAGATAGACCTTCTCACCCGTAAGGCGATAGAGTTCGGCATATACCGGAGGAGCCATAAAGATTGCATCGCACCATGACCATCTCTCGTACTGGCCTATGAAGTCTTTCTTGGAAAGAGGAGCCTGCGAAGGATGCGATGCGATGTAGAAAGCACGGTCGATGGTGCTCTGCATCCAGTCGCGGCGGCCGAACTTCTGGCCCATCTTCAGATACATCTGTCCCACGCAAATGTCGTCGGCGTGATAAGGACGATGGTTGAAAAGGTCCCAGCCATTGTTGTCGCCTACTTTCTTGAGGAACTTGAAGCAGTCATTGTTACCGCTGTAATTTGCCCAGTCGAACATTCCGGCATACATCACTCCAGCGCTCCAATGCACTTGATAATGAATAATATACACGCTGTCAGACTTGGGTACGCTGCTAAAGTGTGACATTTGCCAGCATGCAGCGGCATCGCATACCTTGCGTATTGAATCCAGGTCAAATGCACCCGAGAAAGACGCAGGTGCATTGTTACGACAGGACATAAGGCAGGCTGTTGCCAGAATTAATGTAAGAATCTTTCTCATCTCTTGCATATTGTTGTTCGGACGGAAACAGAGCTGCCCTCCGAGAGTTCATATTCATATCCGCATATCCAGTGACCCTTTATCTTGTCTTCGTAGGGCGCAGTTGGCGAATCGTAGTCCTTTGGATTGCTCGACCAAATCTTGAAGACGGCTCCCGGAGCATCGCAGTTCAGAACCATAGTTGTAGAACCGTCATTGAGAACTATCCCCTCTCCTTCCTTCACAAGGGGTTTGACAGGAGTAACAATAGTGAATCTCACTTTTGCAGGGGTCGTCTGGAGAGCCTGAAGCGAGTCTATGATTTCGAGATAGCTGTCATCCACAATAGAGGCCGAACGGCTCGCGCTCTGGAGGTCGCCCTCGAAAATACCGCTCAAACCGACCCGTCCTCCGAGTTTCCCGCCTTCATCCCAGGAATCCTCGACAGAGGCGAATCCGGCAGCAACGTGGTCGTGGTCATTGACAGTCAGAGTGCTGTGCTGACGGTTGTTGTAGATGAAAAGCTTCCAACGGAGCGAGCCCTGCCTTACGTTTGAGAATTCCTTCAGGGGGATGTTCATATCCTTGCACATATTCTCGTATTTCTGGTAGTTGCGAACGTAATAATCTGCAACCCAGCGTGTTCCGTAGGCATCAAAGACAAATGAACCCACATCCAGATGCGAGTGTCCCACCGAGGCCGAGCCGCCCTTGAGTCCAAGATATAGGTCATTCTTCCCCCAGCCGGCCTTGGCAATCAGAATGGGATTGCGGCCCTGGGAGACGTAGAGCCTCTGTTTGGGGGCGCTGATCTTGACATTGTCCAGCCTGGATGCAGTGACTACCGCCAGGAACAGCCGCCTGTCGGCCATATAGGCATCGCTGCTTAGGAACTGGAGCTCGTCACAAAGAATTTCGGGAGTGCCGAACTTCCAGGCGAGATACCATATCCCCGGCGAAGGCACCAGACGGTCAGAACTGTCGGAGTAGTTGAAAACGTGCCCTGCAGCATTGCGTGAGAAGGCCTTGAAGAGCCCTGTTTTAGAAAAACCGGGAGTATCGCAAAGGCCGAAATCGGTACCGAAGGCCCCCTCGTACAGCAGAATGAGCATTTCCTGGAAGCAGGTCCCGTATTCCCAGTATCCCGGTCCCTCGGGGAAAGCTCCGTCGGGGCTGTAAATGGCTTCAGCAGCAGGACGATTGCCCTCAAGTCCGCGGCGGAAGACCTCCATACTGAGTTCGGGATTGAGTTCATAAGTGGCAATGGCAGCTGCGGTCATCGAAGCGATGCACACCTGATTCCAGTTGCCTGCCCTCTTGAAGACGTGCTGTCCCTGGCCGTGAACAGCCTCCTCGAGGGCATATTCCGCAAGTCTTGAGGCAGCCTTGCTCTGCAACTCTCCGGATAGTTTCCCGTACAGCCAGTCAAATCCTATGGCCACGGCAAGCGCCATTTCGGAAGGGTCGAGAAAATGCGAGGGATTCCAGTCGGGGAAGTCGCACACGGCATTCATATTCCATTCCGCCTTGCGCAGATAGGCCTTGTTGCCCGTAAAACGATAGGCATAGGCCAGAGCTGAAATGCGTGTCAGAGCTGCATTTGAGACATACAGAATGCGCTTCCCGCTGGCATCTCGCTTATATTCGAGCGGTGATTCATTCTCCACCTCACGGGCAGCGACCTTCATCAGAAGTGCGTGAAGCTCAGAGGCATAACCGCCTTTGTAGATTACTTTCTTGTGATGCTTGAATTCTTCGGCATTCAGGAAGAGCCGGGGATGGTTACGGGCAGTCAGCCGTGAACAATCGAAGTCGTCTCGGCTCTGGGCCGCTGCAGGGACACTCAGCAGCAGGGCTGCAAGAACGAATAATAAAAAAGATTTGCTTCTCACGTGATTAGCTTTGGTGTTACTCTACAAAGATAATCACGAAACAACTACAAATTACGAACAATCGCGAATAAAGTCATACGAATTGCGAAGCAACAATCGCAACTGATTCATAGAACAACCATCGTCTCCCCAAACGCCACACAAGATACCGCCCCAGAGGCATTTCTGGCATGGGTTGCCCCGACCCGTGAAATTCACCTCGAAATCCAATGTGCCCCAGAAGGCCTTCTGGAGGGGG
This sequence comes from Bacteroidales bacterium, assembly GCA_029009115.1. Classification (GTDB taxonomy): domain Bacteria; phylum Bacteroidota; class Bacteroidia; order Bacteroidales; family UBA932; genus Cryptobacteroides. Next base: position 20,991 of record JAQXJU010000014.1, read on the forward strand.
TCAGCTCGAAAGATGAATTTCACGAGTCCAGCCAATCGGCCTCTGAGGTACTTCTGACGGGGGTAGCTCCGACCGGTGAAATTCACCTCGAACAGCAATGTGCCTCTGAGGGCATTCTGAAGGGGGTAAGGCTCTGAGGTGGACACAAAGTCGTTCCACCTCGCTAGGCAACCTGCCCCAGAAGGCCTTCTGAAGGGGGTCAGCCCGAAAGGTGAATTTCACGAGGTCGCTTTAATGAGGACTGAGACCTTCCCCCAAAAAAATCGAGGCTACAAATCGCCATTACAGCGGCCTGTAGCCTCGGAATATGTCAGTTTGCACTAAATGAAAGTGTCAAACCAG
>JAQXJU010000015.1 GCA_029009115.1 Bacteroidales bacterium
CGCCCGTCAAGCCATGAAAGCCGGGGGTGCCTGAAGTTCGTGACCGCGAGGAGCGACCTAGGGCAAAACTGGTAATTGGGGCTAAGTCGTAACAAGGTAGCCGTACCGGAAGGTGTGGCTGGAACACCTCCTTTTTGGAGCTTCGCTCCGACATTTCTGGACTTATCTTTCATTATTATACAGGCTCGTAGCTCAGTTGGTTAGAGCGCCACACTGATAATGTGGAGGTCCGCGGTTCAACTCCGCGCGGGCCTACTTTAAAAGAGAGGATGATCGTATGTCTTTTATGACCCGAATCATCCTCTTTTTTTATTATTTTTGTAGATATACTGACCACTGATATGAAACATCTCCTGCCCATCGTTGCCATTCTGGCAATCATCCCTCTTTCCTGCTCCAAGGAAGAAGCCTCAAGCGAATATCCTGCCGGCGACGGCGAAATTCCCTATGTGTATCCGGCCAAGAACGGAGATATGATTCCTGACTTCAGCCACGTGGGTTATCACTATGGCGAAGAGGAACCCCCTGTACTGCCCGTTACCAAGGTCCTGGTTGCTCCCGTCGGCGATGCCACAGAGTACATCCAGAAGGCCATCGACGAGTCCGCCGGTGGAGCTGTTCTGCTTAAATCGGGGACCTACAATGTCTCGGGAACCATCTACCTGAACAAGAGCGGGGTAGTACTTCGCGGAGACGGCGAGGGGAAGACCATCATTACCGGAACAGGTAAGACCCAGCGTTCGCTGATTGTGGTCGGCGGCTCATCGGGCAGGGAACTAGACTGGAACTCCTCGACCGATGTTGCCGAGATGTATGTCCCCGTAGGGCGCTACTACCTCGATGTCATCGATGCCTCGCGTTTCTCGAAGGGTGACGACGTGGTAATCTACCGCCCGGGAACCGACGAGTGGATTCACGACCTTCAGATGGATCAGATTCCTATGGCCTCCGATGGAGGAACCAAACAGTGGAAGGCCTCGGAGTATAATCTCTGCTATGAGCGCAAGGTGCTGAAGGTCGAAGGCAACAGAATATGGTTCGATAATCCCACCGTGATGGCCCTGGATTCGCGCTATGGCTCGGGAAAGGTGATGAAGTACAGCTATGCCGGGAGGGTGTCGGAGTGCGGAGTCGAGAAAATGACACTTTACTCCACCACCAACGGCCAGCCCGAAGACGAGGCGCATTGCTGGACGGCAGTGCATATGAAGAACGTCGAGCATTCCTGGGTTAGGAACATCACCTCAAAGCAGTTCGGATACTGCTGCGTGGATATTGCCGGAGGCTCTAAGAACATAACCGTTGACGGCTGCACCTCGCTCGACCCCGTCTCCATTATAACGGGGAGCCGGCGCTATGCCTTCCATATCTCCGGAGGCCAGCTCTGCCTTGTCAAGAACTGCCTCTGCGACTACGACCGCCACCAGTATGTGACCGGTGCCAGGGTCTGCGGCCCCAACGTATTTCTCGACAGCAAATCAACCCACTCCCATTCCGATGCCGGTCCGCACCACCGCTGGGCTACCGGAGTGCTCTACGACAACATAGTCACCGACGGAAATCTGGATGTCCAGGATCGCGGCAATTTGGGCTCTGGACACGGCTGGACCGGGGCAAACTTCGTTCTCTGGAACTGCACTGCCAAGGCAATAGCCTGCCAGAATCCCTGGGTTGCCGGGCAGAACTGGTGCATAGGCTGCAAGGCTAAGAAGATCTCCGGGACCAAGTACAAGGACAGGCCCGACGGGCTCTGGGCTTCGAAGGACAAGCCCGTGACTCCAGCTTCGCTCTACAAGGCTCAGAAGGCCCTCCCTTCCCACATCAATGTATGGGAAGAACTCGGGCGGATCTGACAGGCTGGCGGCAGCCATTATGCTGCCCGGCAATCCCGAATATGCCCTGTATCGGCCCCTGCGGCGGATTGTGAATAACTATCTGCCCTATGTTGAAAACTCTTTTCGTCCAAACTGCGAAAGTTTGTATAACTTCGGAATCCAAAATCCAGAAACAGTAATGAAGGTCATAAAGAGGAACGGCGAAATCCAGAGATACGATTTCAGCAAAATCGAGAAAGCGGTTACTTCCGCTTTTGTGGCAAACGGTAAACAATCAGCCCCTGAGCAGCTTCTGAGCAGCCTCAAGCATCTTTTCGAGATGTTTGACGACGAGGCCGTCTTCAAGGTCGAGCAGATTCAGGATATGGTCGAGAAGCAGCTGATGTACGAGAAGTACTTCGACGTTGCCAAGTCTTACATCCTGTATCGCGAGAAGCACAAGGACCTGCGCTTCATCAAGGAGAGGGTTGATTATATGGATACCTATGCCCGCTCTAATGCCAATGCCGCATCTTCCTCCGAGACCGATGCCAACGCCAATGTGGCAATCAAGAACGTGGCCAATCTCGACGGCGAGGTTTACAAGACCATCAATCGTCAGATTCAGCGCTACCGCATGAAGAAGAAACTCAAGGAGATGTTTCCCGAGGTCGCCGAGCAGTACGAGGCCGACATCAACCACCATACCATCTACATCCACGACGAGGCTTCTTCTCCTGCAATCAAGAACTACTGCGAGGCCGTGTCGCTGTATCCCCTCGTGCTCGAAGGTACATCCGGGCTCGACGGGCTCGGAGCCGCCGCTCCCAAGAACCTCAGCTCGTTCTGCGGGCAGTTCTGCAACCTTGCCTTCCTGCTTTCGGCGCAGTGCAAGGGTGCCGTTGCTTTCGGTGAGCTCTTCAATGTGTTCGACTATTATTGTGCCAAGGATTTCGGCCCCGAGTACCATCTGCACACAGGCGACATCGCATCCGTCCAGCCAGAAAGAACCATAGGCGAGGTTATTCACCAGTTCTACCAGCAGATAGTTTACAGCATCAACCAGCCTGCCGGGAACCGCAGCTACCAGTCGCCCTTCACCAACGTGTCGTACTACGACAAGAACTACTGGCACGCCCTGTTCGACGATTTCTGCTTCCCCGACGGGAGCAAGCCCGTATGGGAGAGGGTTGACTTCCTCCAGAAGGACTTCATCCGCTGGTTCAACCGCGAGCGTACCAAGACTATGCTGACCTTCCCCGTGGAGACAATGGCCCTGCTGACCGACGGCAAAGACGTGATGGACCAGGACTACAAGGCCTTCACCGCCGAGATGTATTCCGAAGGCCACTCCTTCTTCACCTACCTCTCCGACAATCCTAACGCCCTGGCCAGTTGCTGCCGCCTGCGCAATGAGATTCAGGAGAACGTGTTCAGCTTCACCAACGGACTGACCGGTGTCCAGACAGGTTCGGCGAATGTCATCTCCCTGAACCTCAACAGAATTATTCAGGACTGGGCCAAGGCAAGAGGCTTCTCTCGCGAGCACGTGATTGCCAACTTCGACGACCTCAGAGACGACTTCAAGGAGTATTTCATCCAGATTCTCGATAGAGTTTACAAGTACCACATCGCATACAAGACCCTCCTGTACGAAACCGAGAAGGCAGGTATGCTGAATGCCTCTACCGCCGGATACATCCGTATGAACAAGCTGTTCAGCACAATCGGAGAGAACGGAATCAACGAGGCCGCCGAGTTTGTGGGATGCGAATGCTCGTACAACCCCAAGTATCGCGACTTCTGCCGTCTCATCACGGGCACCATCAGCGAGCAGAACCGTCTGCATTCGCGCCAGGACTTCCTCTTCAACCAGGAGTTCGTGCCCGCCGAGACTCTCTCGTCGAAGAACCTCCGCTGGGACAAGGAAGACGGCTACTGGGTTCCTGAAGGAAGGGTCCTGTACAATTCGTACTTCTATCTTGCCGACGATCCCGAGACTTCGGTACTCGACAAGTTCAAGCTCCACGGACGCGAGTTCACCGAACTTCTCGACGGTGGCGTGGGCCTGCACTGCAATCTCGAGGAGCACCTCAGCAAGGATCAGTACCTCAAGCTCATCGACTATGCCATAGCCCAGGGAACTACCTACTTTACCTTCAATGTTCCCAACAGCGAGTGTACCAATCCACAGTGCCATCACATTGTCAAGACCCCTATTGCCGTTTGCCCCAAGTGCGGTGCGCCCATGCGTCAGTGGACCAGGGTGATAGGCTTCCTGCGCCCTATCGAGAACTTTGACACCTACCGCAAGATAGAGGCAAGTCACCGTTTCTACGCCAACGAAGTCGAATGAAATACGTCGATACAAAAGTAGTGTTCAGGGAAGTCCCTGACGAGATAACCCTTGCAGTCAACATCTCCGGATGTCCGGTAGGCTGCAAGGGTTGCCATTCTAAATACCTTGCAGGCGACATAGGCGAGCCTTTGGATGAGTCCTCTCTGAACGCCCTGATTGAGGCTAACCCCGGAATCAGCTGCGTCTCTCTTATGGGAGGCGATGCCGACCCTTCTTTCGTAGCCGTCCTTTGCAGGAGTGTAAAGACCCTTCATCCTGAGCTTAAGACCTGCTGGTACTCCGGCAGGGGGCTTGAGCAGGCAGGCGAGGTTCTTCCCTGGCTCGATTTTATCAAGGTCGGTCCCTATGACGAGCAGGCCGGGCCTCTTGACAGTCCCACTACAAACCAGCGCTTCTACCGGGTAAACAACGAAGAACTGGAAGACTGGACATCCAAGTTCCTTAAAAAGTTATTCTGAAGGATTAATGAGTGTATTGTCTTTTGCTTTGGCAGCTTCGCTTCTGGCGATGCCTGCCGTTGGAGTTGTACAGGATACTCTAGAAAGGGTATCAGTCAGCGGAAGCCGCATTCCGCTTGCTCTTGGCCAGAGTGCCAGGATAGTGACCATTCTTGATAGTTATGAGATTGCTTCAATCCCTGCGGGCACGGTCAATGACCTGCTTAAGAATGCCGTAGGAGTAGATGTGCGTCAGAGAGGTGCCCTGGGTACTCAGACCGACGTGAGCCTCAGGGGAGGGACCTTTGACCAGATTGCCGTCCTGCTCGACGGAGTCAATATTTCAGATCCTCATACCGGGCACAATGCCTTTGACTTCCCGATAGATGTGTCGCAGATTGAGAGGATAGAGATTATCGAAGGCCCTGCCGCCAGGAGTTTCGGGACAGCCTCGCTGCTGGGAGCTATCAATATTGTCACACGCAGTCAGGCTTCGCGCCCCGAGGCCGGTTTCCACCTTGGCGGAGGGTCGTTCGGACTCTTTGATGTGGGGACTTCAGGGGCCTTCCAGAAGGGCAGTCTGTATCAGTCTCTGTCGGCCTCTCACTCGAGAACCGACGGCTTCTCAACCTGCGCTGCAGGGACTCCCAATACCGATTCCCGCCAGACTAAGGGCTTTTATCGCGGCGCTTATTCCAAGGGTCTTCTGAATCTCGACTGGCATCTCGGGGTATCTGCCCGAGACTACGGCTCTTCGACCTTCTACAGCCCCAAATTTGACAATCAGTTCGAGAGCACCCTCAAGACCTTCTCCTCGCTCAGGGCTTCAGTAGAGGCGGGCCGGGTCAGAATTCTTCCTTCAGTTTACTGGACACGTTCAAACGACCGTTTCGAGCTTCTGAGAGACGACCCCGAGACGGTTCCTTTCAATTACCACCGCACCAATGTGCAGGGCGCGAATCTTGGCTTCCGCAGCAAGACCCTTGCCTGGGGTGCCGAGCTTCGCCGTGAGGCAATAGTGAGCACCAATCTTGGCGAGCCCCTCGAGCAGCCTTTCGGCAAGTACAAGATGGGCCTTACCCGCTATGATATCTCTGCCTATGCCGAGCACAGCGTAGTCCGCAGGCTCTATACCTATTCCCTCGGGCTTGTTATGCACAAGAATACCGGCAACGACGAAAAGCCGGCCATCTACCCGGGGGCAGACTTCAGCCTCAGGCTCTCTGACTCGTGGAAGTTGTATGCCTCCTATAACAGTTCTTACCGTATGCCCACTTTCACCGAGCTGTACTATTCGGTTGGAGGGCACAAGGCCGACAGCCATCTCAAGGCCGAAAAGATGCAGGCTGCCGAGATGGGGGTCAAGTATCTTGCAGGAGGAGTCCGGGCAATAGCCACACTGTGGTATCACAACGGAAGGGATATGATAGACTGGGTGCGTCCTCTCTCAGATCCCGGGCAGCCCTGGAAGAGTGTCAATCACGCCCGGGTCAACTCTCTTGGCGAAGAACTCACACTTCGCTTCGAGCCTGCTGTCATCTTCAACAGGCCATCGCTCCCTCTTAGACTCTTTGAACTGAGTTACTCTCATATCTCTCAGCGGAAAGACTCGGAGGAGGGGATAGAGTCGTACTATGCCCTTGAGTATCTGCGTAACAAAGCAGTCGCCCGAACAGATTTTCTCTTTTTCGGACGACTGGGTTTAGATGTATGCTGCAGGTGGATGGACAGGGCCAGCTCTTCTGAGGAGAATGCTTACAACCCTTATTTCCTCTTGGATGCCAAACTGTCCTGCATTTTCTCAAGACTCAAACTTACAGTTTCGGCTGAGAACCTGACCGATACCCAGTGGTTCGACCACAAATATGTTCCTCAACCGGGACGGTGGATAAAGTTCGGGTTGGAGGTGAAGCTGTAGCTCTTGCTTCGGTATCTACTTCTTCAGGTCAATTTCTCATACCCAATTGACATCCTTGTTCCTTTTCCTGCAACTCGCAGTATTAGATGCCATCACTGGCTGGGCAAATCCTCACTAGCAAAGATGAATTAGACGTAAGCTGTTATTATTGACTACAAAGAAAGAAATTCATTTTTTGACAATGCTTCCTGATATTTTTTTCGATATACAGAGTTGGATGCGTTCAGGTCTTCCTCAAGAGTAACATTGATTATTCTTCTCCCCTTAATGTCTTCCTTTTTTGTAATGTAACCAGGATAAATAAACACTAGCCTGCTATTGTAATGGCAAGAAATACTATACTTACCATCAATGTCAGTCATAGTACCCGTTGTAGAGCCTTCAATTAACACATCGGCTCCAACTAGAGGTATGTCTCCATACCCTTTTACCGTCCCTGTTACGGAAATCTCCCCTGTTACTTGAGAATAGGAAGTGGTAATAAATCCACACAACACGAATACTACTAATAATAAATTTTTCATACGCGTTAACTGTTAATTTGAATTCTTTTTGCGGAAGTGATATTTAATGCTGACAATAAGGAATCGCCCGTAGTATCTCTGCCACTGCTGGGTCATATATAGGGCTGTTGTCTGTATTGAATACTTTGCATTGGAATTGAGGAGGTCGTGGCAACTCAATGCAATCGTCAGAGACCTGTCCTTGACAATATCATAGGAAATCTTAGTATTGAGAATATTGCAAGAATCATTCTTTCCAAACCCTTCCATTGATTTGTTCACCGAAAGCAGATAATTACATTCCCATCTGACTCGCGGAAAGATTATATAGGTGAACGAAATACTCTCCCTCGCCTCTATCCTTTGCGAAAACATTGTTTTCTTGTTGTCAACAGAATTAACATAAGAAAGGTGCGTCTGTCCAACCATCTTAAATTTCTTTGTTGGATTATACTGCAGATTAAGTGTGGCAGAACCCCGGATCTCATCTTGCCATAGAAGCATATCTCCAAGATAAATTGGGCTTTGGTTGTATGACCCTGCAATTAAAGCCATCAACCCGACTTTGTTTTTAAATATACGGGTATCATATCGGACGGTCGTCCCGACATTCCAAGCTGCACGTTCAGAGTTATCCCACGAGAAAAGCATTGAACCTGCTTGTGCCTTGTAACCATCCCATCTGTCAAGGAAAGTGTCTTCAGTGAACACATAATTCCTGTTGACCAATGGAGAGATAATTGCGCTTCCCTTTATGATGCAACTGATGGAATGTGTAGCCCCGTCTTTGCTGAGCAATGCTCCGCTTTGGTAGTTGGCGTTCAGATTGAACCTATAGGCTTGTTTCAAATCTGGATTACCTGCCGAAAGCACCATTGGATTGCTGTCTGAAACCCTGTTGCTGAGTTGTTCAACTGTTGGAGTTATTTCTTCGGATGATGAAGACAAAGAATAGTGTGGATGGGAAAGGGAAAAAGAATACGAAGGGAAGAAGAAATTGTGCTTCCCGCTGAAATCTCTAGGTATTCTTTCGTTATTCAGGACAAGCTTATTATTAACCGCAAATTTTGCCGCTATGCTCGTCTTCCTATCGTTTGAATAGGAAAGCGAAGCAACTGCGCTTGAATTTATCTCTTTTTGCTCATAGTCGTGAGAACTACCTATATCAATAATAGTAGTCTCGCGATTCCAGTTGTCAAGTGACAACTGTTTATTATCCGTTCTTGAAAAATAAACATTACCTGTGACGTTCAAATCCAAGGTCCTTCTCAAGTTATTTAATAAACGGTTGAATACACCGGCAGAAATGCCTCCAGCCATGGTTTCGCCTTCTCCATCTCCAGAAATGTTCCGTTTGTGGAAAGATGTTGACAACGTGTCGGAAGTCCATAAGCCAGAAGCACCTTTCCGGTAATTGCCCTGCAAGTCTATTCGGGGACGCCATCTTACGGCATCGTTGTTTGTCCACGAGACTGAACCGTAAATGTTGCAATTTGAATCTTCTGATCCGGAAGTTTCTTTCCTCTGTTTGGAGATGATGTCTCTTTCCAACCAGATGTCACGGTTCTCAATAACAGACTCCCTGTCAGAGACGTCCAATGATAAGGAACAATCAAAGGACTTGAGATGAGTGTCTTGCAGGGAGCAGCTCATCAATAAAGAGTGTTTATAGTTGCTGCATTTGGATTTGGTTGAATCAACGGATGTCTGCAAGATTTGGTCCTCCTGCTGGAAGTAATCTGTAATTGCCCAAGTTTCACTGGCATCCCTTTCGTGAGTGAAGGTATACCTTGCTTTGAAAGAATTCCCCAAAGTCCGGTTTTTCCAATATTTGTTTAAAGAAATACCAAGCCCCTCCCTCAATAAATCACTTTCAGGCAGATTAGTACCAATTGACAGCAAATATGAACCGGTATCAGCTCCTGTTTCTGCAATAGTTTGGTCATATATATTTTCCGAAATAATGCTTGCAGACAGATTCAGCATCTCTGAATCGTAGTTGATTCCTCCACTAATACCATATCGATATGTATTCTCGTCGTCAGTTCCTCCGACTAAGATTCCGCTTGCTCTGGACAGGGATGCAAAACTATTGCGAGTGATGACATTTAAAACACGTTCCTTTTTTGAATTGTATGCACCCTGATGCTTGTCCAGAGCGTTTTGCTCGTCATATACCTTGACTTGCTTCACTTCATCGGCGTGCAACGCATTGACCGCACCCATCGAGTTGTCTCCAAATAAAAGAAGACCATTGACATAAGTCCTTGCGACTTTTACACCATCGTAAGTAACGGAATTGTCCTTTATTGAGAATCCGGGAATACTTGATAACAATTCTGAAAGACCATCCCCTGGAAGTGTTTTTATGGCTTGTACATTGTAGATTGTGGTATCATTAATCTGTTTCATCAAACGAATCTCCGCAGCAATTCTTGCTGCAGAAAGTTCTTCCGTAGTCTCTTTCATTATGAAACAGAAAGCGTTTTCTCCAGCCCCAATTTCATACATTCCGCTCTGGGTCTCAAATCCCATACATCGGACCCTTAGCATAACCCTCTGTGGAGCTATTCCATTGAAGGAAAAACGACCCGATGAGGCGTTTGAAACAGTTGAAAGGGAGTCAAGAATTCCTTGATTGTCAAAGAATAACTGAATTGAGCACCCTCCCAAAGGGAATCTGAAATTCCGATTCTCATAGCCTGGCTTGTTTTCTTTCTGTACTATGCCTGTTATTGTCGCCAAGGAGTCCTGTTGAGGCGCAGAATTAGCGAGTTGCCCTCCAATGAAAAGCAAAGACAAGACTTGGATTAGAAGTGCAAACTTTCGTGTTTTCATTTTTGCAAAAGACCAGCGAAAAGCCCGATTACGGCTCCGGTGGATGCATCCTTGTCTCCTCCGTAGATTATTGTCGTCCATGTTGGGGAGTCCCGGTACGATGCTTTCGACGATACCTGTTACGCTACAAATCTGTGCAAGAAACCTCTATCCCTCTAATAATTCAAAAACAAGCCTCAGGGCAAAACGACGAGTTTTCCCGGAGGCTTGTTCAGAAAAGAGGGGAATTACTTCTCGAAGAAGCGCTTCCAGAGTCCCTGGAAACCGGCTCCGTGACGGGCTTCGTCCTTTGCCATTTCGTGGACTGTGTCGTGTATGGCGTCGTATCCGAGGGCCTTTGCCTTCTTGGCGATTGCGAGTTTGCCTTCGCAGGCACCGCACTCAGCCTCCATACGCTTCTTGACATTGGTCTTGGTGTCCCAAACGACCTCGCCGAGAAGTTCTGCGAACTTGCTGGCGTGCTCGGCCTCTTCCCAGGCATAGCGCTTGAAGGCCTCGGCAATCTCGGGATATCCCTCACGGTCGGCCTGGCGTGACATTGCAAGATACATTCCCACTTCGCAGCATTCGCCGTTGAAGTGGTCGTGCAGACCCTGCATAATCTCTTCATCCTCAACGACACCGTCACCGAGTCCGTGCTCGCAGGCCCACTGCAGGCCTTCTTCTTTAACTTCTACGAATTTCTCAGCTTTTGCGTGGCACTGAGGGCACTCTGCGGGAGGATTCTCACCCTCATAGACATAGCCGCAGACAAGGCATCTGAATTTCTTGTGCATAACTTCTATTTTGTTTTAAATGGTTCTTCCTGGATAGGCCTTCAGGGCCTCTTCAAGTATGTGCATCGCTCTTTTAAGCTGGGGGACCTCAAGTACATAAGCTATGCGTACCTGATTCCTTATTCCCTGAGTCCTGTAAAAGGATGTTGCGGGTGTTACCATCACTGTCTCAGAGTCCATTCTCCATTCGGTGAGCAGCCATTTGGCAAAGCTCTCGGCATCGTCTATGGGCAGTTCTGCTACTGTGTAGAAGGCTCCGTAAGGCCTGGGGGCATAGACTCCCTCCATAGCGTTCAGGGCATCGACAGCTGTATCGCGGCGAAGTATGTATTCCTGTCTGACCTCGTCGAAATAACTCTGGGGAGTGTCAAGGGCACCTATTGCAGCGTATTGTCCGAAGACCGGAGGGCAGAGACGGCTCTGGGCGAACTTCAGCGCGGCTGCCATCACGTCCTTGTTGTGCGACACCATACAGCCTATCCTGGCACCGCAGAGGTTGTATCTCTTAGATACCGAGTCGGCAAGAATCACATTCTGCCCACATCCAGGGATGTTCATCGCGCTGAAATGGGGCTCGTCGGTGTAGCAGAACTCGCGGTAAACCTCGTCGCTGATAAGGAAGAGGTCGTGGCGGCGGCAGAATTCCCCAATCTGGAGCATCTCTTCTTTCGTGAAAAGTTTGCCTGAAGGATTGCAGGGATTGCTTATGAGCACAGCCTTGGTCTTTCCGGGGGTGTAAACGGCCTCAAAGGCTTCGATTCCGGGAATGGCAAAGCCGTTTCGGATGTCGGTGCTTACAGTCCTCAGAGTAATACCGTAGAGGAAGGCAAAGGTTTGATAGTTGGTGTAGAAGGGCTCTACGACAATAATCTCGTCGCCTGCATCTGCAACTATCTGCATTGCAACGCTGAAGGCCTCGCTTCCGGCTACATCCACCAGCAGTTCGCTCACCTCGATGTCTATGCCTATCTTGCGATAGTATTTCTCCACAAGTCCCTTGCGGAGTTCCATAAGCCCTGCAGAGTTGGTGTAGGACAGGTGGTGCATATTCTTGCAACGCTCTGCCACAGCGTTGATTGCGCAGTCGGGAGACTTGATGTCGGGGGCACCTACATTAAGATGATAGACCTTGATTCCGGCAGCTTCAGCCGCATCAGAAAATGGGACCAGCTTCCTTATGGCGGAAGCTGGCATTGAACTTGATTTCTTGGAAATTCCGGGCATAACGCTACAAAAATAGCGAAATTATTTCAGATATTCTTCCCATCCAGGTTCATATTCTCTGTTCCAGAGGACGGCGGCATCGGGACTGCCGATGATTGTTCCGTCGGCAGGGTTGATCTGAAGGGAATGGCCAAGTCTTTGGGCGATTGTCCCGAGCTGGACCAGCTGGGTGCTGGTGCAGGCGCTCTTCAGCGAAGAGCGTAGCTCTTTGCCATAGACCATAGCCTCGTACCAGTTCCTGAAATGGTAGGTGTCAAGCTCTTCCGAAGGGTTGAACAGGTTGCCTTCCTTGAATTTGAGCGGACTCTTCACCTTTTTTATGATTTTCCCTTTGGGACTCTCGATGCGGTATTCGTTCCCGCCTGAGATGATGGTCGTTCCTTCGGTTCCGAAGAAGGCTACCCCGACTCCGTGCCCGTGTGTCGGGGTCCCTATGCAACTGCGTCCTTCCCAAGAGAAGGATGCCTTGTCGCCAAACTGATAGGTGATGAGCTGAGTGTCGAGGGTCTGCCAGTCATCCCAGCGGTGGTTGTAGCGGCCTCCCACCGAATCGATGAAACTGGGCCACTCAAGGTCCATTCCCCAGAGCAGCAGATCCACGAAATGAATGCCGTTCCCTATTGCCTCCCCGGTGCTCCACGGGTAGAACCAGTGCCAGTTGTAGTGGACGTAATTGTCGTGGTACTCCTGACGCGGGGCCGGGCCCTGCCACAAATCCCAGTCGAGATTTGGAGGTACGGGTACTACCTTACCGTTGCCTATGGGCTTTCGGTTGTTGGCATACCACGATTTTGCAAAGTGGACTTCACCTATCTCACCGTTGCGCACCCCTTCTATGGCCTCGGCAACATTTGGCCAGGAGCGACGCTGGTTCCCGACCTCCACTACTACCGAATACTTCTTCTCTGCCTCGAGCAACATTGCGTTTTCGGCAGGGCAGTAGGAGGTGGGCTTTTCAAGATAGACGTGCTTTCCAGCGCGCATAGCCATTATGGCAGCGGTAGCGTGCCAGTGGTCGGGCATTGCGATGATGACTGCGTCAAGGTCAGGCTGCTGAAGCATTTCCCTGATATCTCTGAACAGTTTTGGTTTGCGGCCGCAGTGGCTCTCTACCTTGGCTGAGCATCTTTCCAGTGCTATGGAGTCGCAGTCGCAAAGGTGTGTGACCTCAAACTCCGCCATCCGTGCGAATCGGCTAGCCAAAGCAAGTCCGCGTGAGTTGACTCCAATCACACCCACGCGGACTTTACTGTTTGCAGAAATATTCATCATACTTTGGGCTTCCAGCCTTTTTCGTACTCACGGCTCCACATCTTCTGGGCTTCGGAATCGCCTATGATGTGACCGGTCTCGGGATCGAGGGTCATTGAACGTCCGAGCCTCTGGGATATGTTACCCACCTGCATACAGGTTGTGCTGTTGCAACCGTACTTGAGAGGTGCGTTGAGGGCAGTTCCTTTGCGGATGGCATCGAGCCAGTTCTGGAAGTGGAAGGAGTCGAGCTGGGCCGAAGGATTGCGGAAGTTGTCGCTCTCGAATACGAGGTCGCTCTTCACATCCTCGATGACTTTGCCCTTGAGGTCGGTAATCTTGTAGGAGTTGCTTCCGTCGCAATATAGAGTGCCCTTGGTGCCGTAGAATGCAATACCGTTGCGCATTCCGTCCACGGGAGTGGTTAGGCAGCTGCGTCCTTCCCAGGAGTAGGAAGCCTTGTCACCGTGCTGGAAGGTTACGAGCTGGGTATCGGGTGTCTCCCAGTCGTCCTGACCTATGTAGTGATAGCGTCCTCCGATAGAACTGATCTTGGTGGGGAACTCGTCATCGAGTTTCAGACCCCAGCGCAGCATATCCACAAAGTGAGTTCCGTTGTTCAGGGCCTCGCCTGTTCCCCAATGCCAGTGCCAGTGCCAGTTGTAGTGCACGAGATTGTCCTTGTATGGACGGCGGGGAGCCGGACCCTGCCAGAGTTCCCAGTCGAGGTTGGCAGGTACAGGAACTTCCTTGCCGAAGCCTATGGGACCGCGGTTGGCTGTGTACCAGCACTTTGCGTAGTGAACTTCGCCAATGTCTCCGCGACGTACCCTCTCGATGCCTTCGACAATCTTTGGCCATGAGCGACGCTGAGTTCCAACGGTGATAACCAGGTCCTTGTATTTCTTCTCGCTCTTGAGAAGCATCTCATTCTCTGCAGGGCAGTAGGATGTGGGCTTCTCGAGATATACGTGCTTTCCGGCGCGCATTGCAAGGAGTGCGGCGCTGGCGTGCCAGTGGTCGGGAGTGGCAATCATAACGGCATCGATATCCTTGCGCTTGACCATCTTGCGTACGTCCTTCTCGCCGTCGGGCAGTTTGCCTGTCACCTTCTGAACGGCGCTGCGGCAGTTCTCGAGTGCCTTGGAGTCGCAGTCGCAAATGCATACCACTTCAACATTGGGCATTCTGCAGATGTTGGTGGCAAGGGCGCGACCACGGCTGTTTACGCCAACCACACCTATGCGGATAATTCCGTTCTCACCAATGACGCGGGGTTTCTTGGGCTCGGCCTCAGCGGCAATGCTGCTCAGTCCGAAAGCTGCAGTGGCTGCTGCCGCCTGCTTGATAAAATCTCTTCTGCTGGACATTGTTCAGTTATTTGTGTTTAGTGAATAATTTGATGACAAGATGAATAAGTATCCTGACAACGGCCAGGATGAGATATATGCAAACCGCAGTGACGAGGACATAGCCTATGGTCATATACAGTTCGCTTGCGGGGCGTGCATAATGGATGATGGAGTAGATATTCATCCCGTATGCAACTGCAAAACTGCCTAGAAGTATCCAGAGCTCGCGCCTGATTTTGGCGCTTGTAATAATGATATCCTTCATTGCTCAGAATTTCATATAAGGAATCTTGTATTCATCGGGGAAGACAACCTTGGTACCCTTCTCCATGGCCTCGTTTCCGAGCAGGCAGAGTGTGGTTGCACAGTAGGCCTCTTCGACCACGTCCCTGACCTTCTCGCCGGTGATGCACGACTGGCAGAAAGCAGACACGATGAGGTCGGAGCCGTCGGCATCTACGCCTATCATACTCTGGCCTGGGTTGATTGTAGCAGTCTTTGTGAGGGCGTGAGGGATATATTCGCTCTTGTATTCGGGCCTCCAGCTGGGGCCTGCGGTGGGTACTGCGGCGAAGATTCCGGTCTTGATATTGTCCAGAAGCTGGCGCATACCATAGACGGTGTTGTCATCTTCGAGGTAATATACTCCCTTTGAAAGGTCAACGGTACCGCGGTTTCCGAGAATCTGGTCTTCCATCCCGTTGAACTTGTTAGAGATCAGCGATTCGTAGTTGATCTTGCGTCCGTCGCTGAAATGGTAGGTCAGCGATACGCTGTCATAGACCTCGCGTCCGTCCTTCCAATAGACAATGTCTCCGAATCCAACTACTTCCGAAGGCATCTTGCCGGCTGCCCAGGTGCAGATTTCGAGCTGATGGGTTGCAAGCTCGGTCATAAGGCCGCCGGAACTTTCCTTATACAGACGCCAGTTAATCTGCCTCTCAAGTTCGGGCGAAGGAACTGGACGCCTCCAGTCGGCATTGCGGAACCAGTGGCAGCGCATTCCGACCACGTCTCCTATGAGACCGCCCTTGATCATCTCTATGGCCTTGATGTACTTTTCGTCGTACATCCTCTGCATGCAGTAGTACAGAGCCCTGTCTCCTTTTGTGTAGGCATCGTATATGGCCTTGCACTCGTCGAAGGTGCGTGCCATCGACTTTTCGCAGAACACGTGCTTGCCTGCAGACATCGAGTCAAGGGTAATCTGTGCGTGCGTGCCAAGGGGAGTGGAGATTATCACTCCGTCGATATCCTTGTCTTCGAGCATCTTGTGATAGTCGGTGTAGGTCTTGGCCCCGGGCACCAGAGCGTGTGCCGCATCAAGGTTGACTTGATATACGTCGCACAGGGCAACTATCTGGGCGTGCTTTATTTTCAGAAGATTGTGGATGTGATACTGACCACGTGAACCTACGCCGATCATTCCGATCCGGGCCTTTTCCCTGCCGAGTTCAGCCACAGTCTCGGGTGTGCACGATTTAAGCCAGGGAGCCGTGGCAAGCAGGGTTGCTCCTCCCGCCATAATTCCCAGGTCTTTGATGAATTTACGGAGACCGAGATCTACCGTTTCATTCTTTTCTGTCATAATAGTTCAGATAATCTATAAGTCGTATATTCTGCATTTTGTACCGGGGAAAGCATCTTGCAGTCTTTCTGCCTGCTCCCGGTCGGCAGTCATAAGTGCCGTACTCAGTACCTCTGCATCCAGAGGGCTTCTGCTGACAACGGTCACCAGTCTGCGACCTTCCACCGTCTCTCCTGTCAGAGGATTGAGGATATGCCCTGAATACAGGGGAGTATTGCCCGAAGTTGACATTGCTTCGTTGCGCAGTTCAATCTCGGCGACAGTCTCTATCCCCCAGGGATTGACTACCCCCACCTTCCAGCAGTCCCCGTAGGGGTGATGCCCTCTTGCGAGAATCCCCGAACCACCGAAATCGACGAATGCATCTGCAATTGCGGCTGAGTCCAGTTCTTCGGCAAAACGCTCAAGGAACCATCCCTTGGCAAAGCCTCCGAAATCGAGGCCCCGCCCTCCGAGGGTTATGTCAAAGAGACCAAAGGTCTTTCGTTGATATTCATAGGCTTGCGAAATCAATGCCCCTACTTCGTGTGAAGGCTCTTTCAGGGCTCCGTTTGCAAGGCGGCTGACTTCGCTTTCAGGGTCGAATCTTGATAGCAGCCGTTCCATCCTCCTGCCTTCGAGGCTGAGTCTCTCCCAAAGCTCGGACAGAAGCTTTTCGTCCTCTCCGATTGCGATGAATTCGAGAGCCGTCCCCATAAGCGAGGGGAGCGAGCGATGGAACAGCGTGCCGTTCACTTACTTGCTGGCCGCCTGCTCGGCTTTCTCGAGTGCCTTGAGAATCTTGTCGGCGTCTTTCTCTCCTGCCTTGAGGGCTGCACTCATCTTCACGGGTTTTCCTCCCTGCTTGAGGCTCATATTCGAGGCCTTCATAAAGGTGAAGATTTCGATGGTCTCTTCGGGAGATACGGGCAGGTTACCTGTCTCGTAGAAGTTGATGATGGCCTTTACGAGGGGCTTGTATCCGTCGTAGTTGCCGGCGGGGACAGCTTTCTTCTTCGAGGTGATTGCTGTTCCACCGTAAATATTGGGTCCGGTGGTAATGGCGCGGAAGGTTCCCAGGCGGCCGTCTTCCCATACGCCAACGCAGATGTCACCCTCGCTGGAGTGAATGCGCGTAACTTCCTGGCAACCGGTTCCCATTACTGTGAACAGGCCTTCCACTCCGTGAATTCCATAGTAGCCGAAGTCGGGGTGGGTAGGCTCGGGATGATGGGGCGAGAAGATGTCGGCACCCTTTACGTCGCCATAAACTCCGTTGCGAAGGTCCTGGTTCTGCTGGGCGAAGCGGATCGAAGACGAAGAGAAAGTCTTTGTACCGTATTTCTCGGCCAGCCTGAAGATTGCGATGGTCTCGCCGAGCGTTGAGCCGAGGGGCTTGTCGATATAGACTTTCTTTCCGGACTTGAATACCTCGAGAGCCTGCTCGAAGTGCATTCTTCCGTCGTTGGTTTCGATGAAGATGAGGTCGGACTGGCTGATGACCTGCTCGATTGAACCGGCAATCTTTACACCGTAGTTCTGAATCTCGTCGATGTACTTGGGGATACGCGAAGCGGCAGACTCGATGGTCTGTGTTCCGTAAGGATAGGCAATCACAACCTCGTATCTAAGGACTTCAGGCTCTAAGCTCGCCTTGTCGTTGAGATACTTGGTAAAGGCAATAGAATGGGACGTGTCAAGTCCGATAATACCTATGCGGGTCACAGGAACATTGCTTGTAGCGGGCTCCTGTGCTGCTGCACCAGCGCACAGTGCTGCGCAGGCGATGATGGTTGTAAGAAAACGTTTCATATAAGTACTTATAAGTAGTTATCAGTTCTTATAACGGCAAATATCGCAAAGATAATTGTAGAATATATGCAAAAATGCGAAATACTTTTCGTCAGTTTGCGCAAAATAATTACCATCAGTTGTGCACTGGTCGGTCATTATCAGAATCACGTTCGGGCCGCTTGGGGAGGGCGCCCATCCGTGAATGGCGAGAAGAGCACCCGCTGCAGAAAGCCTTCTTATTTGAGAGCTCTGCGAGTAAGAGCTTCGAGATAGTAGTAGTCGGCGTAGCTCAGGGGAACGTCAATCTCGTTTCCGTGAGGTATGCTTCCTACGCTGTGCATCAGGATGAAGTTGCCGTTGGTGCCTCTGCGGGCAAGATATGCATCGGTAGCAAGGCTCTCGACAATCTTGTCAGCCTTATGCCGGTAGCCGTTGTCGGGGCTGTAGCCTTCCAGTTCGTAGAGTGCCGAGGCGATGATGGCAGCTGCTGACGCGTCACGGGGCTCGTCGGGAATGCCTGGTGCGTCAAAATCCCAGTAGGGGACGAGGTCCTCGGGGAGTCTGGGATGGTTGAGGATGAAGGCGGCAACCTTGCGGGCTTGCTCAAGATAGCGGGGGTCTGAGGTGTAGCGGTAGCACATGGTATATCCGTACAGGGCCCAGGCCTGTCCGCGCGACCAGGAGGACTCGTGGGCATAGCCCTGTGCGGTCTGGTGTGAGCGAACCTTGCCGGTCTCAATTTCGTAATCGACTACGTGGCAGCAGCTTGCATTTTCGCGGAAGTGGTTCTCGAGGGTCTTGTCGGCGTGCGAGACTGCAACATTCCTGAAACTCTCGTCGCCCGACAGCTTCGATGCCTCAAAGAGGAGTTCGAGATTCATCATATTGTCGATGATGACGGGGCATTCCCATCCGCGCGTGCCCTGCCAGCCCTTGTCGGCATCCCAGGACTGGATGACTCCAGCGCCGGGGCGGAAGCGGGTGCAGAGTGACTTGGCAGACTGGATAATGATGGGAATGTATTCCTGCTTGCCTGTGTCGCGGTAGCCGCGCAGGTAGCTGGAGCCAATCATAAAGCCGATGTCGTGGTGGCTGGTAAGGTACTGGACATCTTCGAGTGCCTCGGTGAACCTTTCGGCCTCGTTCTTCCACTTTTCCTCACCGGTGAGTTCGTACATGCACCAGAGTGTCCCGGGGAAGAACCCGACTCTCCAGTCCCTGTGCCCGATGTACTTGACCGAGCCGTCCTCGGTGATGGTGTTGGGGAAAAGTATCTTTCCTGTGGCGTCAATTGCGGCAATCTGGTCGCTCAGCATTGCAGATGCCGTGTCTGTGACTGTCTTTATTACGGGGTCCTGAGCTTTGCAGGAAACAAGCGCTACAGCGACTGCCGCAGCAACAAGATGAAGTGAAGTTCTCATAATGCCCCAAATATAGGAATTCCCCCGAAATTATTCAAAGGAGAGGACTAGTCCAGCTTCAGTACGGCCATAAAAGCAGACTGGGGAACCTGAACCGTGCCTATCTGGCGCATGCGCTTCTTTCCTTCCTTCTGCTTTTCAAGCAGTTTGCGCTTTCGGGACACGTCGCCTCCGTAGCATTTGGCAATTACGTCCTTGCGTACCTGCTTGACTGTCTCGCGGGCTATGATCTTGGCTCCGATCGCCGCCTGGATAGGGATGTCGAACTGCTGGCGTGGGATAAGTTCCTTGAGCTTCTCGCACATCCTGCGCCCGAAGCTGTAGGCGTTGTCCTCGTGGATGAGGGTCGAAAGGGCGTCGGCGGGGTCTCCGTTAAGGAGTATGTCCAGCTTGACGAGCTTTGCGCTCCGGTAGCCGGTGATGTGGTAGTCGAATGAGGCATATCCGCGCGAAATGGTCTTGAGCTTGTCGTAGAAATCGAAGACTATCTCGCTCAGGGGCATATCGTAGTTCAGCTCCACCCTGTCGGCGGTTATATAGTGCTGGCTTACGAGGGTCCCCCTCCTGTCGAGGCAGAGTTTCATAATGGGTCCGAAGTATTCGCTCTTCGAGATAATCTGCGCCCTGATGAACGGCTCCTCGATGTGGTCGATGAGGGTGGGGGCGGGGAGTCCCGAGGGGTTGTGGACATCAATTACCTCTCCCTGAGTGGTATATACCTTGTACTGGACATTGGGCACAGTAGTAATCACATCCATGTCGAACTCCCTGAACAGCCTCTCCTGAACTATCTCGAGATGAAGAAGGCCGAGGAAGCCGCAGCGAAATCCCGATCCCAGTGCCAGCGACGATTCGGGCTCATAGACGAAGGAAGCGTCGTTGAGCTGGAATTTCTCAAGTACGGTGCGGAGTTCCTCAAACTTGTCGGCCTGCACGGGATACATACCTGCGAAGACCATAGGCTTTACCTCTTCGAATCCGGCAATGGCCTCGCTGCAGGGGGTCTCTACCGAGGTGATGGTATCTCCGACTTTGACCTCGGCGGCGCTCTTGATGCCTGTAATCATATAACCCACATCGCCGCATCCGACTTCGGATTCTGGTATCAGTTTCATCTTCAGGGCTCCGATTTCTTCGACGTCATATTCCTTGCCGGTGGCGAAGAACTTGACTTTCTGGCCCTTGCGTACAGTTCCGTTCTTAATCTTGAAGTAGGCTATCACTCCCCTGAAGGGATTGAACACCGAGTCGAAGATCAGAGCCTGGAGTGGCGCTGAAGGGTCTCCTCCGGGGGCTGGAATCTTCTCTACAATGGCATCCAGAATGGGTGGCACGCCCTCGCCGGTGCGGGCTGACACGCGGAAGATATCGTCGGGGTCGCAGCCCAGAAGGTCGCATATTTCGTCCGAGACCAGTTCGGGCTGGGCGGAATCCATATCTATCTTGTTCATCACGGGGATAATCTCAAGCCCGTGGTCTATAGCCATATAGAGGTTGGAAATGGTCTGGGCCTGCACACCCTGCGATGCATCGACCACCAGCAGGGCACCCTCGCAAGAGGCGATCGAGCGCGATACCTCGTAGCTGAAGTCCACGTGGCCCGGAGTGTCGATAAGGTTGAGGCGGTAGCTCTCTCCTTTATATGAGTAGCTCATCTGGATGGCGTGGCTCTTGATGGTGATGCCTTTTTCCTTTTCGAGGTCCATATCGTCAAGGACCTGGTTCTCCATCTCGCGCGCACCGAGGGTGCTCGTCAGTTCGAGCAGCCTGTCGGCCAGGGTTGACTTGCCGTGGTCGATGTGAGCTATGATGCAAAAGTTGCGAATATTTTTCATTTCCATAACCGCTTGCAAAGATAAGCCAAATATTTTTTACCTTTGTACGATTCGAAAACCAATATCTTTAGTATGAATATAGAAGAACTCTCAAACATTTCCTCTCAAGTCCGCCGCGACATTGTCAGGATGGTTACTGCCGCAAAGTCCGGCCACCCGGGCGGATCTATGGGCATAGCCGACGTTATGACTGCGCTCTATTTCTCGGTGATGAACCACAGCCCCGAAAACTGGAAGCGCAACGGTCAGGGCCAGGACGTGTTCATCCTCTCGGCAGGGCATCTTGCCCCCGTTTATTATTCGGTCCTTGCAAGAAGCGGCTACTTCCCCGTAAGCGAGTTGGGAACCCTGCGCAAGTTCGGCTCCAGGCTTCAGGGACACCCTTGTGTGACTGACTCTCTGCCCGGCGTGTTCAAGCCCAGCGGTTCGCTCGGCCAGGGCCTGTCGGTAGCTGCAGGAATAGCCCTCGGCAAGAAGATGGACTCCGACCCCGGACGCGTGTTCTGCCTGTGCGGTGACGGTGAAAGCGAGGAAGGACAGATATGGGAAGCAGGTATGTGGGCCCAGCATCACAAGGTTGACAATCTCATCGCTTTTACCGACTGGAACGGCCAGCAGATAGACGGTCCCATCACGAGCATCACAGGAGTCGAGGATCTTACCGAAAAGTGGGCAGCCTTCGGCTGGGATGTCATCATCGCCGACGGCCACGACTTCACGAGCATACTCGATGCATTCAAGCTTGCCGGCAATGCCAACGGCAAACCCAAGATGATACTCTTCAAGACCGAGATGGGTCACGGAGTTGACTTTATGGCCGGCACCCACGAGTGGCACGGAAAGGCCCCGTCGGCAGAGCAGTGCGAGAAGGCTCTCGCCCAGTTGAAAGAAACCTTAGGAGATTACTAGTATGAAGAAATATACAGATACAGGCAAGATCGATACCCGCAGCGGTTTCGGTGAGGGACTGCTTCTTGCAGGACGCGAGAATGACAAGGTTCTTGCCCTTACGGCAGACCTCAAGGGCTCACTGAAGATGGGGGCCTTTGCCAAAGAATTCCCCGAGCGCTTCATCCAGTGCGGAATAGCCGAATCAAATATGGTAGGAGTTGCTGCAGGACTCGCCATTACAGGCAAGGTCCCCTTCATCGGCTCCTTTGCCGAGTTTGTTACGGGGCGCGTCTATGACCAGCTCCGCCAGGAGGTTGCCTATGGGCATACCAATGTCAAGATAGCCTCTTCCCACGCCGGAATCACCCTCGGCGAAGACGGTGCCACCCACCAGACTATGGAAGATATCGCCCTTATGCGTGCCCTTCCCGGAATGACTGTGATAGTGCCCTGCGACTATAACCAGACCAAGAATGCCACCATCGCAGCCGCCCGTTTTGACGGCCCTGTATATCTTCGTTTCGGCCGTCCTGCGGTTCCTAACTTCACCGGGGCCGACGAACCCTTCGAGATTGGCCGTATTTACAACCTCAACCCTGGCAAGGATGTCACTATCGTAGCCTGCGGTCACCTCGTGTGGGAGGCTCTGGGCGCAGCCGCTCTTCTCGAAGAGGAGGGAATCAGTGCGGAGGTTCTCAATGCCGCCACCATCAAGCCCCTGGATACCAAGACCCTGCTTGAGAGTGTCTCCAAAACAGGATGCGTGGTAGTTGCAGAGGAACACAATATGGCAGGTGGCCTTTCGGAGGCAGTTGCCGGAGTTCTTGCGGCCTCGAAGCCTTCTCCTGTTGAGTTTGTCAACGGAGGAGACCGTTTCGGCCAGTCGGGTACTCCCGCTGAACTGATGAAGGCATACGGGCTCGATGCCCCTACACTTGCCCAGGCTGCAAAACGCGCCATTGCCCGGAAGTAAGTGATTAGTAATTGAATTTGAAGGAGGGTGACAATGTCATCCTCTTTTTTGATTAAACCTTTGCTGCTGACCGGTGTCAAAACAGGCGATGATTTCAGAAAGGGAAGAATATTTCAACAGCCTCGTGCGCGACTACAGCGAGCGGCTATACAGGCACGTCCGCAGCATTGTGGGCTCGCACGAGGATGCTGATGACCTTATGCAGGACATATACATAAAGGTATGGCATTCCCTGTCATCGTTCAGAGGCGAGTCATCGGCATTCACCTGGCTCTGGAGAATAGCTACCAATATGGCCTTGAACCACCTCAGGGCGCAGAGCATACGCCAGCGTTTCGCTTTTTCAGCAAAGCAGGATGCAGGCACGGTCTCGACCTCAGACACCCTTGAAGGAGATGAAATCGAAAGGAGGCTCTCGAAGGCCCTGTCTTCGCTGCCTCCAAAACAGAGGGCGGTGTTTTGTATGCGCTATTTCGAGGAACTTTCCTACGAGGAGATAGCAGCCGTCACCGGAACCTCCGAAGGGGCACTCAAGGCCTCGTATCATATAGCACAGAATAAGGTCAAACAGATTGTTACAGATTTTTTTTAAACCTTGGCGCGGGCTTGGCGTCTAACAATACGAAATGAGCAAAACAGTTAAATACAGGGTTCCAGAGGGTTACTTTGAAGATTTGCAGACCCGGCTGATGCAGATTCCTTCCGCGGAGGGATTTCGCAGAACAAGTCACTCCGGCAGGATGGTCAGGTACCTGGCCATAGTGGCCTCGGTGGCGGCAGGGGTTCTGATAGGAACTACGCTCGCACAACGGCAGGACGCTGCCGGAGCGGACGAATCCGAAATCGTGGAGTATCTCATCGAATCCGGTACTACCCTTGCCCAAATTGTTTATTCAATGGAACAGTAGGATTATGAAGAAGTTTTTCACACTCGCAATTATGGCAGCTGTCGCGTTGACGGCGTCAGCCCAGCCCAAGACCCGTAACGGAATGTCAGAGAAGATGCACGCCGAAAAGGTGGCTTTCATTACCAGTTTCGTAGGTCTGACTCCTGAAGAGGCTCAAGATTTCTGGCCGGTTTACAACAAGTTCGAAGCTGAAATTCACGAAAAGATGAAAGCCGAACGCGATGCATACAAGGCACTCTCCAAAGCGGTGGCCGACAATGCTGCCGAGGCAGAAATCAAGGCACTCAGCAAAGCTTATATCGAGGCCGGCAGCAAGAAACTTGACAGGATGGCCGTCTTTGAGGAGTACTGCAAGATACTCCCTGCAGACAAGGCTGCCAAGGTTCTGCTCAGCGACGAAAGATTCCGCAGGATGCAGATTTCTCGTCTCGGAAATAACAAAGGACCGAAACACGAACAATGCGACCGCAAGCCTCAAGCCCCCAAACGGGAAACCGCTCCATCCCGTTGACTCTATCCCTGATTGGTTATCAAAGTAAGGATCTTCAAGAATTCAAATAGGAGCATACGATGGAGGGACGCCGTGAGGCATCCCTCTTTTCGATTTTTTGCGCTGATTGAAGCTTTATTTGCGCTGATTGAATAGGAATCGGAAAGCAAGATTGTTATTTTTGTCTTGTTATGCTAAACGAATCCGAATATTTCGGACAGCAGAAACTCTTTCACGGAGAGGTTCCTGCAGTTCTCGGCTCTAAGCTGGGAGCCCTGCTTTGTGATGTTGAGGAGTCGATTTCGGGTCAGTTCTGGGGCCGGCTGTGTTCGATTTGTGACGAGGTTGAGGCACATCTCAACGGAGGCAATCCGCAGAGTGAACTAGGACGCTTCAATTCGGGCAAAATGCTTGCACATTCCGAGGTGAGTGACTGTCTTGCAGCTGCCGTTGACCTGAGCAAAGAATATCTTCGCCTGACCGGAGGATTGTTTGATCCCGCCCTCGGAAAGATGAATTATGTCGATCACGACGAAGATGACGGTTCTCTGTCGCTGTACGGTGTTAAACTTGATTTCGGAAGTTTTGCCAAAGGCTATCTCCTGCGCCGCATACAGTCTCTCCTCAAAGAAACGGGAATAACTTCGGCCTTTGTCAATCTGGGGAACTATGCCTTCCTGGCAGTTGGCTCTCACCCTTGCGGCGAAGATTGGAAGATAAGCCTGTCGAATCCCTACAGCCATATGCCCATCGAGGATGTTCCGCTTAAAGACAGCTGCCTTGCCTTGTCGTGCAATGCTCCCGGGGCTAGCGCGAGGGTCATACACCCCAATACCCTCAAGGGCAATGATGAGCGCAAGATGGTAGTTGTGACCGGAACAGATATCCTCGATGTCAAGGTTGCTGCCACGGCACTTATGATATCCGACGAACAGCAGGTCCTGGGCATTAAACGAAACTTCCCCGAAATCGAAACAAGATTCTATAAACTATAACCAACAATGTCAACAAGAAGAGAATTCCTAAAGCAGGCAGCCGCAGCAGGTGCCGCTTTTGCAGTTGCAGACACTGTGTCTGCTGCTGTCCCCGGAACCGCTCCCGCACGAGTGCTGGGCGCCAATGACAAGGTCCGCGTGGCCGTGGCCGGTGTCCACAACCGCGGGCGCGCCCTGGCGATGAACTTTGCCAAGATGCGCGACGATGCCGAAGTCGTATGTATCTGCGACTGCGACACCTCAGTGATTCCTGCTGCCCAGAAAGCCGTCAAGAAGTCTTCCGGGAAGACCCCCGATGCCGAGCAGGACTACCGCAAGCTCGTTGAAAGAAACGACGTCGATGCTATTGTCGTCGCTATGCCCGACCACTGGCACGCTGCAGCAGCTATTATGGCTATGCAGGCCGGAAAGCACGTCTATCTCGAGAAGCCCGCAACCCACACTCCTGCCGAGAACGAGATGGTCCTTGCTGCCCAGAAGAAGTACGGAAAGGTTGTCCAGATGGGTATGCAGCGCCGTTCCTGGCCCAAGATCAAGGAGGCCATTGAGATTCTTCACAATGGAGAATTAGGTCTTGGAAAGTGCGTATTTGCAAAGGGGTGGTACACCCACAACCGTCCTTCACTTGGCAAGTTCGAGCCCTCTCCCGTTCCTGAAAACCTCGACTGGGAAC
Source organism: Bacteroidales bacterium (assembly GCA_029009115.1). Classification (GTDB taxonomy): domain Bacteria; phylum Bacteroidota; class Bacteroidia; order Bacteroidales; family UBA932; genus Cryptobacteroides. The sequence goes on from JAQXJU010000015.1 coordinate 26,020, forward strand.
TCTGGCAGGGACCCGCTCCCCACAAGAAGGAGTTCAAGGCCAACTGTCTGCACTACAACTGGCACTGGTACTGGGACTGGGGCACTGGAGAGGCCCTGAATAACGGAAGCCATTTTGTCGATATCATACGCTGGGGTATGAGGCTCGACGACTATCCCACAATCGTCACTTCCGTAGGAGGAAAGTTCCGCTTCAAGGACGACGACTGGGAGACTCCCGACCACCAGCTGATAGGCCTTCAGTTCGGTGACAGGTGCGCCTGCAGCTGGGAGGGACGCAGCCGCGACCAGTTCCCCTGCGACGGTTTCCGCTATGGCGTAACCTTCTACGGCGAAGACAGTTGTTTGTGGCTCAGCTGTTTGGACGAGTATCTCATCAAAGACAAGAAGGGCAATGTCATACGCGATGTCAAGGGTGATATGCCTGTGCGTGTCAACGACATCTTCAACCCCTGTGAGAGTCTCGACACCATACACCTGAAGAACTTCCTCGATGCCATCCGCACAGGAATCCCCCTTGCGGCACCTCTCGAGGAGGGTTGCAAGAGCACCCAGTTTATGCAGTACGGCAATATTGCCCAGAGAATCGGCCGCTCGCTGAAGATCAATCCCAAGACCGGACACATCATCGGTGACTCTGAGGCCCAGAAACTCTGGACCCGCAAGTACGAGAAGGGCTGGATGCCCAAGGTCTGAGCCCCGGGGGTTCTACTGCTTTTTGAAGATGATGGCCATCAGCGGCAACGCTATGATGGCCATTGTCGCGCTTACGGGCAGGTAGATTCCGAAGTTGCAGTATTCCACAACCACGTAAGTGACAAGGAGAAGGGCTGTTCCCATCCCAGCGGACAGGAGGTACTGCCTGCGTATGTCAGTGTCCTGCGAGATGATTCGGGCAAGGTTGGGAATGCCCAGACTGATGAATCCTATCGTTCCGCAGATGCTGACCACGCTCATTACAAGTATGCTGACCATAAAGAGTATGCCGGCCCTGGCCTTCCCGGGCAGTTCGATTTCCTGACGGTAGTGTCTGGTGAGCGGCCTTGCGCAAAGAATGGCGGATGCGAGTCCTGCGGCGAAGAGGGTCAGGCTGATAACTATGTCCAGGGTGCTTACTCCCTGCAGCTTGAAGTTCGCGGCACCCCATAGGTAGTACTGCTTGAGCAGGTCGCCTGTGGGAGCATTCGTTACGACTATTGTCCCTAGGGCTCCGATTAGGGTCCCGAGCAGTATCCCGAAGGTAATCAGACGTGAAGAGGAGAGCCTTACGGCCATAATTGCGACAATTACTGAACAGATAATCTGGCAGATGAAGGCTCCGGCCGTCAGGGAACAGGCCCCGGACATAGTCGCTGCTGCGGCTCCCAGGCAGGCGGCACTGCCCAAACCGAGGGAGTAGATGTCTCCGAGCTGGTTGCGCCAGAGGTACTGCATCTGTACTCCCCCTATGGGCAGTGCTATCCCGCAAAGGATTACGTAAATGAAGTTCAGCATATCAGAATCTGAAACCGATTTCGCCGCAAAGCGACCTTCCGGGCATAGGATATCCGGCTGCCAGCTCGTAACGGCAGTCGGCGAGATTGCGTGCGTGCAACTTGAGGCTGAGGCTCATTCTGTCCTTGATTCTGAAATCCTTTCCTACGCTGATATTCAGGGTATTGTAGCCTGGCATAGGACCCGAAGAGCCGTTGCGCCCGGTGTGGAGGGCATAGCTGAGTACCCCTTCCCAACCTTTCCAGGAAGCGTCTGCGCTGAGCGAGAAGTTATTTCTGGCAACGAAGGGAAGCTGCTCGCCGAAACTGTAAGAGTCGGGAGTCCTGTCAACGGCGTCGTTGATGCTGTAACGGGCATTGAGTGACGAACGCACACCGTTGCCTGAGTACTGGAGCCCGGCTTGAAGTTCGCCTCCCAGCATCCGGGCAAGGCCTACGTTGTAGGGTAGCCAGATAGAAGGATCGGCTTCGGTGGGTACTGATACTATCTTGTTCTTCAGGCTGTTCCAGAAGAAGTCGAGTTTGGTCGAGAAACTCAGATGAGGGCAAAGCACTCCGCGCCATTCGGCACCGATATCGCTGAGCAGGGCATCTTCGGCCTTGAGCGAGGAGTTGCCGAATCCGGGGTAGTAGAGTTCGTTGAAGGTAGGCATACGGTAGGCCCTGCGTGCAAAGGCCACAATATCCAGGCCCTTGATGACCCCCTTGCGAAGCTGTACCGAGGGGCTGAGCACTGTGCGGGATTCCGCCCCCTTGTCGGAGTAGTTTGCAAGTTCAAGGGCAATCACTGCATCGAAGCCTTTCGGATGGAAAGAGGCCGAGGCTGTGGCAAGGGCGGTCGAACGGGACATGTCGCAGGGTGAGCCGTAGATGCTGGCCTGCAGGCCGTCCCACTGCCAGTCGAGGGTAAGGGAGGCATCCAGCCAGCCGGTGGCTGCAAAGTTCTGTGTAAGGTTCAGCTGGGCTTCCTTCTGGACATAGTCGCTGTCGCCCCATTCGCTCAGGTACTTCAGGTCGTCGTATGATCCCTTGGCGCTGGCCAGGATGGAATATCTTTCTGTGACCTGCTCCTGCAGTACGCCCTGCAGGAAGGCGTTCTTGTCTTTCTGGCGGTCTGTCGAGGGCCAGTCAGTGGAGCCGGGAGTTCCCCTGTCGGAAGAGTTGAAGAAGGCCTTGGTGTGCCACTGGCCTCCTCTGAGCTTTCCCCAGACATCCACCGTGGAGCCGGCTTTGCGTATGTCGTTATTGGCACGCATCTTCCCTTCGTCTCCGTAAGGGAAGTTGCCCTTGCTGCTCAGGCCGTTGACCGAGGCCGAAGCGCAGACCTTGTCGGAGAGCCTGAAGTCGAAGCGACCCTGACCCTGCCAGGTCTCGAAGGAGCCGCCCCTGAGCGAGAGATTCCCCGCGAAGGGAGAACCATCGAACACGGGCTTTGCCGTTACGAACGAGAGGCTGTTCTGGGCGTAGTCGATGATGGCACCCGCGAATCCTCCGAAGTCGAAATTGCCCAGGTCTGCCTGCCCCGAACTGATGTTCCCGAGGCGTACCCCGTCGATGTAGATGGCGGTGTGGGCACTGCCAAGTCCGCGCAGGGATACGGTCTTGAGTCCTGCAAATCCGCCGTAGTCTCCCATGGTGATTCCCGGAACTGCTTCAAGGGCGTCGGTGATAGAGATGGTGGATTTAAGTTTGACGGTCTCGCCCTTCGAGACCACTACACCACGGTCGGCAATGACCGTTACTGCGTTGAGAGTGTCTGCCTGCACTGCCGGCACGACATTCATCAGCAATGTGAATAAGAACATTAGTTTTGTCTTTTAGGAACCTGACCCCGGGCTCCTGTGGTTTGACTTTGATTCAGGCAGGTCTTCTGACTCGTCCATTCCCTGCGCCTTCTCATCCCCTGAGAGGGACAATGGCTCTAAATGCAGAGAAACCTAGATGGACTCACAGCTGCGGGCACAGTCCCGGAATTGCACCGGATTCCCTTTTGAGGCCGCTCCGCCAGGGGGAGACGGCACACCTGAATCTACTTTTGTTTCAATATTTCAAATACCTTCTCGCAATAGCCGCACTCAGTGCATTCCCTTTTGCAGCGGCCCGTAGAATTTCACGGCACCGGGCAACCCCTGTCAGAAGTACCTCAGAGCCTTACCCCCTATCTTAAATGCTTTCCTGCTACCATATATAAAAAACCGTCGCTGTGCAAAGCGCCGGAGGTATATGGAGAGTTTGTGTAAGGGGCTTCGTACTTGCCCAACTTACTTATTATGTCTTGGAGTAGCGGGAGTGGGTCACGATCCCACGACCTCCGGATTATGAATCCGACGCTCTAACCAGCTGAGCTACCCCGCCATCATTACCCCACGGGGTTTTGAGGCTGATAATCTGGAAAGTGTCCGCAAAACTGACTATGCGAATCTCGCACTTCCTTTGATTATCGTTATATCTTGTTGAGATAGAAGGACTCGAACCCTCACTGACAGAGCCAGAATCTGTAGTGCTACCATTACACCATATCTCAATATCTGGTTCCCGCGCAAAACGGGACTGCAAATGTACAATAGTTTTAGATAATTGCAAAATTTTTAATTACAAATTTCTTCCCAGCCCTTGGATTTCCCCTCTTGCCGCTTCTTTCCCTACCCCAGTAATCGGCCGTGGTTGACTTCCACCATTAGAAAGAGGTAAGCGGCCGTGGTTGCCCCCCGCAGAAGGTACTCCGGGGCAGGTTGGGAAGTTCTGTGAAATTCACCTTCCGAGCCGACCCCCGTCAGAAGGGCTTCAGAGGCACATTGGGTTGTAAGGTGAATTTCACCGGCCGGGGCTACCCCTGCCAGAAGTGCCTCAGAGGCCGATCGGTTGATCTCGTGAAATTCACCTTCGGGGCTGACCCCCATCAGAAGGCCTTCTGGGGCAGGTTGCCCTCTGAGGTGGAACGACTTTGTGTCCACCTCGAGACCTCACCCCCTCTACAGTGCCCTCAGAGGCACATTGCTGTTCGAGGTGAATTTCACCGGTCGGCGCTACCCCTGCCAAAAGTGCTTTAGAGGCCGATTTGACATTCTCGTGAAATTCACCTTTTGAGCTGCCCCCCTTCATCATGCCCTCAGAGGCACATTGCTGTTCGAGGTGAATTTCACCGGATGGGGCGACTTTTGCCAGACCCCCTGTCGTACCTTCTCTGAACATATCCTTTGCAGGTGACTCCGTTTTTATGTACATTTGTCAGTATGAACAGAATACCTTTACTGACACTTGCATTATTAGCAACTTTTGCCTGTACTTCTCCCAGGGAGAGTTCACAGTTAAACCGTGCTGACAAGATTGTGGGGCATATTCACAACCCGTCATCGGATTATGTCATCGTCATAGCCCACAGAGGAGACTGGCGAAACTATCCCGAAAATTCCATCTCCGCCATTGAGTCGTCCATACGGATGGGGGTTGACATTATGGAACTCGATCTGAAGATGACAAAGGACTCGGTCCTCGTCCTCAGCCACGATGCTGATGTCTTGCGCTGTACCAATTTCCGCAAGGTATTTCGTGATCAGAAAGACAAGAGCCCTTTGGTCAAAGACTTAACTCTGGAGGAGATACGATCTTTGAGCCTCAACAGGGCACACGGAGTAGCCGTCGATAGCATCAAGGTGCCGACTCTTCGCCAGGCCTTGCTCTGTTGCAAGGACAGAATCTGTGTCAACGTTGATCAGGGCTATCAGTATTACGACCAAGTTCTGGCAATATCCGAAGAACTCGGGGTGACCGACCAGTTGCTGATAAAAGGCAAGCGTCCGATTGAGGTTGTCGCCGAACACGAATCGCGCTATGAGCATAATATGATGTATATGCCGATAGTCGATATCCAGAAGGAGAAAGGGATCGCCCTCTTTGAATCGTATCTGGAAAGTGGAACTGTGCCCCTTGCATACGAGGTCTGTTGGCAGACCGATGACGGCTGCTTCGAAAAGGCCTGCGAAAAGATTCTCGCGCAGGGCTCTAAGATTTGGGTCAACACCATCTGGGCATCTCTGTGTGGAGGTGAATGGAAGGATGACGATGCCGCCTTTATGACTGGAGATCCCGCGTCGGTGTATGACAGATATCTTGAGAAGGGAGTTTCAATGATTCAGACGGACAGGCCCGATATGCTTATAAGTTATCTTGAAAGCAAGGGTAGGCACAATCTCTAACCTTGCAGCCCCAACAAGGCCATGAGACTGTCTGAACCGGAGGAGATTACACTCATCCCTTACGGATGCACTACCCTTAGAATTACAGAATTTCCGGTAAACTGATATGGAATACAGATTTGGACAAGGATATGACGTTCACGCCATCGCAGAAGGACTCAGAATGGTTCTCGGAGGTGTGACAATAGAATCGGACAGGGGTTTTGTCGCCCATTCCGACGGAGATGTCGCCATTCACGCCCTGTGTGATGCCCTTCTGGGTTCTCTTGCCCTGGGGGATATCGGTCATCATTTCCCCGACAGCAGCGACGAATTCAAGGGAATCGACAGCCGTATTCTGCTTGAACGGGTTGTCGCGATGGTCCGCTCGAAAGGATGGGAGATAGGGAATGCCGACATTACAATCGCGCTGCAGGCTCCAAAGATAGGTCGCTATGTCCCCGAGATGAGGGCGGCACTCGCTTCGCTTATGGGTATCGAAACCGACAGGGTCTCGGTCAAGGCTACCACAACCGAGAGGCTTGGCTTTGTGGGCCGTGGCGAAGGCTGTGAGGTGTGGGCGCTTGTCTCGGTCTTCAGGCCCTGACCCCAGGCCCGAACCTTTTGTAGATTATGAATGAACTGCGCAATAAGGTAGGAAGACTCTTTGTGGTCCGTCCCGAATCGCTCGACCCGTCCATCAGATGGAAGAGCGACCTTGAACTTCCGGAATACGCTTTGAGTTCCCTCAACCGGAGAATGAGAGCCTTTGCCAGAGAATATCCTGTGGGCGGAGTTGTGCTCTTTGGCCATAATATCCAGTCTCCCGGGCAGCTGCGCTCGTTCACGGCTGCTCTCAAGACCCTCCCGGGGCGGCCCCTCGTATGTATAGACGAAGAAGGGGGAAGGGTCAGCCGCATAGCCCGCAATCCCGCTTTCGACGTTCCCCGCTTCGAGAGCTGCGCCCGGATTGCCGAATCAGACAGCGCATACTCTGCCGCCCGCTCGATAGGGCACTACCTCAAAGAGTACGGATTCGACCTTGACTTTGCTCCTCTTGCAGATGTGAATACCAATCCTGACAATCCTGTAATCGGGACAAGGGCCTTCAGCAGCGACCCCTCCAGGGCTGCCGCAATGGTATCAGACTTCGTAAGAGGACTGCTCGACGAGCATATCCAGCCCTGCCTGAAGCACTTCCCAGGACACGGAGATACTTCTCAGGACACTCATTCGGGATTTGCCTCCATATCCCGGGGCTGGGACTCACTCCGCTCCTGTGGTGAACTGCAGCCCTTCCTTGCTGGTATCGACGCAGGTGCAAAGATGGTAATGGTGGCGCATATCTGTGCAAGAGAAGTGACAGGAGACTCCACACCCTCAAGCCTGTCCAAGACAATAATCGAAGACAAGCTCCGCTCGGAACTGGGTTTTGACGGGGTTGTGATTACAGATGCCCTTGAGATGGGAGCCATAACGGAGGAATATTCATCAGCTGAGGCGGCCGTAAAGGCAATACTCGCCGGAGCCGATATGCTTCTTGCCCCGTTAGATTTCCGCGAAGCCTTCGATGCCGTTGTCGATGCCGTTGAGAGGGGGATAATCCCCAAGTCGCGCATCGATTCAAGTCTGGCCCGGATTCAGGCCTTTCGACAGGACTGAAAACAAAAGTGACCTTGCAGCCGTAATGCTGAAGGTCACCTTAATCTCTAAATGGAGAAATTTTACTCCTGAGAGGATTTTGACTGCACAGCCTCGCTGAGCTTGTCGTAAAGGCTGTCGATCTTGACCAGAAGCTCCTTGCGGAGTCCCTGGAAGTATGCCTTCTTTGACCCCTCCACCTTTGCGGAAACTTTGTCCTTGAGATTGTTGTATTCGGCAACACCCTCTTCCATAATGTCTGCGATGGCAGAGTCGAAGAGTTCGGGATTAACGGTTGCGCAGATGGAGCAATCCTCGACGAATGCACCGAAAAGGTAGTCGATGTCTTTCTTGATGTCTCTGAGATTCATAGCATTTTCGTTTTCTGTCAGGGGGCAAAGATAGCAAATATTTGCGAATCTTCAGTCACTGTCCCAAAAACAGCCCGCACTGCGGAATACCCTTCATAAAGACAGGTTACAGAAGTTTTGCTATATTTGCAAGTTATGACAAAGATTGTGTCAATACTCACACTGCTCCTCACTCTGAGCTCGTGCAATTTCATCTCATCGTTCATCCACGATGACGAGGTGGTGGCTCGTGTGGGAAACGAAAAGCTGTATCTGTCAGAACTGAGCAGCTATATACCTGATACCGTATCGCCCGAAGACAGCACCAATCTGGCAATGCAGTACATAACATCATGGGCCCGGGACCTTCTGTATCTGAATCTTGCCGAAAACCAGCTCTCGAAGGCCGAACAGGACGTATCCAGCGAACTCGAAGACTACCGGCGTTCGCTGCTTCGCTACCGCTACGAGCAGCTCTACGTGAACGACAGGCTCGACACCCTTATCACCGACGCCCAGATTGAATCGTACTACAAGGAGCACGAAGACTATTTCAAGCTCCAGCGTCCCATACTTAAGGTCCGCTTCCTCGATATTATGTCCGATTCGCCCAACGCCGAGCTGATAATCAGATGTATGTCCTCCGACGACTATTCCGAGGTGCTTGCCGCAGACAGTCTGGCCTACCAGTCGGCTCTGCGCTATTTCGACAAGAGCGATGTATGGATGGATGCCGCTGTTCTCGCAAGGGAATTCTCGACCGACTATGTGACTATGCTTGCATCGCTGAGCGACTCCTTCATACGGATTGAACAGGACGGGCGTCTGCGCATTGCCTTCGTGCTGGATATACGCAGGAGCGGGACAGCCCCTGTCGAATATGCCAGTGCCCAGATCAGAGACAACATCCTCAGCGACAGGAAGCACAGGCTCCTGAAAAGTTTGGAACAGGACTTGCTTAAGGATGCCCTCGAAAAGAAAAAATTAGTGATTTACTGAGTAATGAAGAAGATACTACCCGTTTTTCTTGCGGCGCTCTCTGCCCTGCTGTGCGGAACCGCTCACGCCCAGAAGTACTCCAATGGTCTTATCGACAAATCGGTTGCAGTAGTAGGAAATGAGCTGATCACCTTGTCGATGGTAGAGCAGGAGGTGCAGATGATGCGTGCCCAGGGTATGCATATCGACCAGAACTCCCGTTGTGCCCTGCTCGAGAACCTTATGGAGTCGAAGCTCCTTCTGATGCAGGCCCGCCTGGACTCTCTGAGTGTCAACAACGATATGGTAGAGAGCCAGTTGAACCAGAGGCTCGACGACATCCGCACCCGCCTTGGAGGAGACGACAAAGTTGAGGAATACTTCGGAAAACCCGTCTATAAGATACGTCAGGAGTGGTACACCCAGCTTCAGGATATGAGCCTCACCCAGCAGGAACAGAACCAGATAGTCTCTGCGATTCCCGAGCTCACCCCCTACGACCTGAAGCAGTATCTCGACACCGTGGCAACCGAGAAACTTCCCGTTATCCCCGAAAAGTACAAGATGAGCCAGATATGCATCTACCCCGACAGGGAAGCTGCCAATATGGCTGTAAAGGAAAAGCTTCTCGAGATTCGCGAGCGCATCAACAACGGCGAAAAGTTCTCGACCCTCGCCCGCCTCTATTCCGAAGATCCCGGCTCCGCTTCAAGGGGTGGAGTGTTGGGAATGGCCTCCAAGAACATTTTCTGGCCTGCATTCTCCGATGCCGCGATGGCCCTCAAGCCCGGAACCATCTCGCAGATAGTCGAGACCCCCGACGGATTCCACATCATCGAAGTTCTTGAGAAGAAGGGAGATATGTTCAACGCCAGGCACATACTCCTAAAGCCCCGATACACCACCGAAGACCAGGAAAAGGCCTTTGCCAAACTCGACAGCATACGCACCGAGATACTCTCCAAGGCAATGAGCTTCGAACTTGCTGCCCGCTTCTACTCTGAAGACCCCGCAACCAAGACTAACGGAGGTCAGATGGCCGACCCCTATACAGGTTCGGCTTACTTTGAGATAGATATGATCAAGCCCCAGGACTACGCTGCAGTCAAGGACCTCAAGGAGGGCGAAATCTCAAAGCCCATAGCCTCGCTCGACAACGAAGGGCGCAACGGCAATCTTGTCTATAAGATTATCCGCCTCGACAAAGTAATCCCCGCCCATACCGCCCGGTTCGAGAACGACTACACTGCCCTTCTCGACGAAATCAGGTACATCAAGCAGAAAGAGGCCCTGGACAAGTTCTTCGACAAAAAGATTAAAGAAACCTACATCGTCATCGACCCCCTCTTCAAGGGTTGTGAGTTCAATCGTTCCGGATGGGCCGAAAAAATCAGAAAAGACTGACAGCTGCTATCCTTGCGGTATTGTTGCTTCCGGTCCTGTCTGCAAGTGCGCAGAACGGGTCCGGCCAGCAGGATTCGCTGGTAAGGCTGGTCAAGGCCACCTCGCTTCAGCTCATCGAAAAGGGAACAGAAAAATTCCGCAAGGCCGTTGATGCAACCTTCCTTCACAACGGGACATATCTCATATGTGACACAGCCCTGTGGAATGTTGACAAACAGGTCATCAACTCCGAAGGACACGTCCAGATCATTCAGGACGAGACTCTTCTGACAAGCGACAGGCTCGACTACTACATCGACCGCGACTTGGCAGAGTTCAGGGGAGGAGTGGTCCAGCTCACCGACAAAGACGGAAACATACTCCGCACGCGGAACCTCGACTACAACACCAAAGACTCTGTGGCCGTATTCCGCCGCGGTGCTTCGATGCGCGACAAAGATGGACAGATAATCGAAAGTGAGAACGGTTCCTACGATTCAAAATCTTCGCTGTTCACCTTTCTAGACAGGGTGAATATGTTCACCGATTCGGTGTTTGTTAAAACAGAGCATCTTGTCTATGAGGGGAATACCTCTCGCGCAGACTTCAAGACCGACATAGATTTCTGGAAAGACGGCAATATGCTGTCGGCACAGAGGGGCTGGTACGATCGCGGCAACGAACTTTTCTTCTTCACCGGGGCTGTGCACGGGCTCAGCAAGGAGCAGGAATCGTGGAGCGATTCGCTCTACTTCCATCGCAACAGTATGGATGTCGAGTTGCTCGGCAATGCCCAGATTCAGGATACCACCCGTAATGTTTCGGCTGTGGCCCAGAGAATTTTTTATGAAGACTCCCTGTCGAGGGTGACCCTTACCCGCAAGGCCGCGGTTGCAATGCGCACCGAGCAGGAGGGGCAGGCCCCCGATACTCTGTTCTTCGGCGCTGACACCTTGATTCTGAGGACCATACCTAAGTGCGACATTCCCGAAGACGAGATTCTTGCCGCCGAGGAAAGGCTTAAGGATATGAACACCGATCCCGTGCGGGAGTACCGCACCAAGGCGGCCCGCGAGGCTGCCGAGGCTGCAAAGAACCAGATGGAAGCCCTGGGCGAGGGGATGATGGGGGACAGAGGCCCTGCAGCGGCCCGAAAGCCCCTCGCCGGCAAGAATCCCGAAATGCCCGTTCCTGAGGCAAGTGATTCCCTGGGAACACCGTCAGTATCCGGGCCAGGATCCGCTGATTCACTGGGACTTGCAGCCGTTCCTGCTGACTCCCTTGCCGGAATGCCTGCTGCAGGCGACTCCCTTGCCGTAGCCGATTCGCTCGCTATGCTTCCTCCGCCCGATACAACCAAGATAGAGTTTCTGGAAGGTCGGGGCAGTGTTAAGATTTTCCGCCAGGACATTCAGGTGCGCTGCGATTCGATGCGCTACAATTCACTGGATTCGATAGCCCGTTTCTACATAGACCCTGTGGTATGGAACGACGGCAACCGCCAGTACTCATCCGACAGCCTTTTTTTGCTGGTCCGCAACTCGGCGGCCGACAGAGCCAACCTCCTTTCAAATGCATTCATAATCATTCAGGAAGATACGGTCTGCTTCGACCAGATCAAGGCAACCGAAGTGATAGCCTATTTCGACAGCACCGCTGCACTCAAGCGCTTCGATGCCCTTGGAGGTGCCTCGGCCTTGTTCTACCTCAAGGAGAACGATGTGTTTGCGACCGTCAACAAGGTTGAGTCGAAGATGCTTTCGGGATGGTTCAAAGACGGCGAGATCGACAGGGTCTATTACTTCGACCAGCCCAAGAACGATGCCTACCCTGTGGTTCAGCTGCCTGCCGATGAGCGTCAGATGAAAGGTTTCAACTGGCGTATCGGCGAGCGCCCCTCGGGTCCCTGGGACATAACAGACCTAAGGGTAAGAAAGTCGCAGCGCAAGTACTTCGAATCCCGCCCCAAGGCCACTTTCCGCGAAACCGACATCTACTTCCCCGGATACATAGGGAGCGTGTACCGCAGCATTGCGGTGAGAGATTCTCTGAAGGCCCTGCCCAGGCAGTCCCCGGCCCCTGCAGCGGAGGGGAGCCCCGAAGGCCTTCTCGCTGAAACTGATGCCAGCCACGGCGCTGATGCCGGGCAAGATGCCGATTCCCCGAAGGAGGGCGGCTCTGAGACCGGAAACCAGGAGAAACAGCCGGAGAGCGGAGCCGATTCTCTGAGCACTGTGTCACCTGTTGACAGCCTGGGTGCCGTCCCCAAGACCCCCAGGGAGATAAAGGCAGCAGAGCGTAAGGCTAAAGCAGAAGCGGCGAGGGCGGCCCGTGAGGCCCGTTGGGCCGAACTTGACGCGCGCGACGAGGCCCGCGCGCAGGCGAAGGCTGCCAAAGCGCAGGCCCGCGCCCGCGCGGCAAAGCGCCGGATTCTGGAGGCGCAGGCCGCCCAGTTGGAGCGCGATAATGCCAAACTTGAAAGATTCAAGCGCAGATACGAAAAGCAGAAGGCCAGAAAAGAAGCCCGTGCCGCCCGCAAAGCTGCAAGGGCTGCACTGAAGAAGCCTGTACTCCCTGATAAGCCAATTGAAGAAACTCAGTAACGATATGTCAGAACAAAACCTGCATCTTCCTGAAAACGCCCACCGCGAACTAGCCCCGGGCGAGAAGTACCAACCCCTTCTGAAACCCGACTCCAAAGTCCCCGAAGTAACCCCGTATTCGGTTGTTATGGGGCTGCTGATGGTAATTCTCTTTTCTGCCGCAGCCGCCTATCTGGGGCTCAAGGTCGGCCAGGTCTTCGAGGCCGCCATCCCCATTGCCATCATAGCCGTGGGTGTCACCGGAGCACTCGGCAAGAAAGGCGGTCTGGGCCAGAACGTAATCATCCAGTCTATAGGATCCTGCTCGGGCGTAATCGTGGCCGGAGCCATCTTCACCCTTCCTGCCATCTATATTCTCGGACTCGAGGTCAATTTCTGGCAGATGTTCCTCTCCTCGATGCTCGGAGGTTTTCTCGGAATCCTCTTCCTGATTCCCTTCAGGAAATACTTCGTGAAGGAGATGCACGGCAAATATCCCTTCCCCGAGGCGACAGCCACAACCCAGGTCCTTGTAAGCGGCGAGTCCGGCGGCAAGAGTGCCAGGACCCTGCTTATGGCCGGAGCTGTCGGAGGACTCTACGACTTTGTGGTCGCCAGCCTCGGTGCCTGGTCTGAAACCCTGAGCACTACCGTGATGCACTGGGGCCAGGTCGTTGCCGACAAGGCAAAGCTTGTACTGAAACTCAACACCGGCGCCGCCGTGCTGGGACTCGGATACATCGTGGGCTTCAAGTATGCCCTTGTCATCTGCCTTGGCTCACTTCTGGTATGGCTTGTTATCATACCCCTGATGAATCTGCTCTGGGGCGGACAGGTTCTCGACTTTATGGGAACAGGAATCACCCAGACCGTATCCTCTATGTCTGCCGACGAGATTTTCCGTACATACGCACGTCACATAGGCATAGGAGGCATCGCAACCGCAGGCATAGTTGGCATAGTCAAGAGCTTCTCTGTCATCAGGAGCGCCGTGGGACTTGCCGCATCTGAATTCCGCCGCAAAGGTTCTTCACCCTCTGCCGCCAGGGTAGAGCGCACCGACCGCGACCTTCCTATGAAGACCGTAGTCTTCGGAGTTGCGATAGCCCTGCTGGCCGTATTTGCTTTCTTCGCCCTCGGAGGCGTGGTCAGCAATGTCTGGCAGGCAGTGGTTGCCCTTCTGATTGTGGCAGTTATAGCTTTCCTCTTTACGACAGTGGCCGCTAATGCCATAGCCATCGTGGGCACCAACCCCGTCAGCGGCATGACAATTATGACCCTGATAATCACTGCTCTCGTGCTGGTCGCCGCCGGGCTCAAGGGCAATGCCGGTATGGTTGCAGCAATGGTAATCGGAGGAGTCGTCTGCACAGCCCTTTCGATGGCGGGAGGATTCATCACCGACCTCAAGATAGGATACTGGATAGGCACCACCCCCGCAAAGCAGGAGGCCTGGAAGTTCCTCGGCACTGCGGTTGCAGCCGCCACGGTCGGAGGGGTGATGCTGGTACTCAACAAGACCTACGGTTTTACTGGCGAAGGTTCGCTGGTTGCTCCCCAGGCTAACGCGATGGCGGCAGTCATTCAGCCTATGATGAACGGAGGCAACGCCCCCTGGCTCCTCTACGGGATAGGCGCCGTGATTGCCCTGCTTCTGACGGTATTCAAAGTTCCGGCCCTGGCCTTCTGCCTTGGAATGTTCATCCCTCTTGACCTTAATCTTCCCCTGCTGGTGGGTGGCGCTGTTTCGTGGTTCGTGAGCACCCGCTCCAAGGACGCATCGGTCAATGCCGCACGCTCGGAGAAGGGTACTCTCATAGCCAGCGGATTCATCGCCGGGGGAGCCCTTCTCGGGGTAGTCAGCGCCGTGCTCAAGTTCGCGGGCGTGGACATCTTCCTCAAAGCCTGGAACACTCCCGGACTCGACGGGGTGTCGCCTGCCGAGAAGATTGCCATAGTCCCCTTTGTCCTGCTTGTGACCTTCCTTATTTACCAGACAATGAAAAAAGACAGATAATATGGAAAATATACTTGACAGATTCCTCCGCTATGTAGCCATCGACACCCAGTCTGACGAAAACTCCGAAACCCAGCCCTCGACGGCAAAGCAGCTCGACCTTCAGAAAGTGCTTTGTGAAGAGCTCAGGGCAATGGGCATTGAGGCTTCGGTAGATTCTTATGGCTATCTTTTTGCCACCATTCCCTCGAATGTCGATAAGCCGGTTCCAGCAATAGGATTCATTTCGCACGTCGATACCTCGCCAGACGCATCGGGTAAGGATGTGCATCCCCAGATAATCCCCGATTACGACGGTACTCCGATTGCTCTGAAAGGGGTCGAAGGCCTCTATCTTAATCCTTCGGAATTCCCCGAACTGCTCGCGCACAAGGGCGAGACTCTTGTCACCACCGACGGAACGACCCTACTTGGAGCCGACGATAAGGCCGGAGTGGCCGAGATAATGGCGGCCGCCGAGTATATCGTGAGCCATCCCGAATTCAAGCACGGCCCCGTATGCATAGCCTTCACTCCCGATGAAGAGATAGGCCGCGGCGTAGTAAAGTTCGATGTCAAACGCTTCGGTGCAGAGTATGCCTATACTATGGACGGAGGCGATGAGGGCGAACTTGAATTCGAAAACTTCAATGCTGCTTCGGCTACGGTCCGCATTCAGGGGCGCAACGTGCATCCAGGTTATGCCAAAGGCAAGATGAAGAATGCCATCCGCATAGGTATGGAGTTCGATTCGCTCCTCCCCGAGGGTGCCAGGCCCGAGCTTACAGAAGGCTATGAGGGCTTCTTCCACCTTATTTCCTATAGCGGAACGGTAGAGCAGGCCACCTTCTCCTATATTATAAGAGACCACGACCTGACCCTTTACGAGAACAAGAAGAAGTTCATCTGCTCGGTAGCCGACGAAATCAACCGCCGTTATGGAGAGGGAACCGCCACTGTGGATGTGCGTCACCAGTACTATAATATGCGATCGCAGGTCGAGCCTCACTACCACATTGTCACCAAGGCATTGAAGGCTATGGAGATGGCCGGAGTGAAGCCTCGCATCCAGCCTATCAGGGGCGGTACCGACGGAGCAAATCTGTCATATATGGGTCTTCCGTGTCCCAATATCTTTGCCGGAGGGCTCAACTTCCACGGAAAGATGGAGTTCGTTACCGTAGAGAATATGCAGAAGGCATTTCAGGTTATTCTGAATATACTTTCACTCTACGCCGAAGAGTAGTTTTTCTGCTGAAAAGTTGAATTTTTTCTGAAAAAGATTTGCACTTTCGAGAAAAGTGTGTATCTTTGCCGTCCCTTTGAGAAAGGGACAAAGATCATTGACAATATTGAGAGAGATAACGAGGTTAGGGATCCTTGCGAAAGGATTCCGAGAAGCAAAAGAGATCAAAGTCTGTATAAAGACAATACGAGATAATTTTCGTGTTGGGGTATAGACTGCAATTTCAAGGCAAAACGAGACAAAGAGATTCATTCAGAGAAAGTGAATAAGAGCGAACGGAGGATGCCTTGGCTTCTGGCGGCGACGAAGGACGTGGTAAGCTGCGAAAAGGTGCGGGGATTCGCAAACAGGAAGTGATCCGCACATGTCCGAATGGGGAAACCCGTGCAGATGAAGTCTGCACACCGGCAGCGATGCCGGAGCGAACGCAGGGAACTGAAACATCTTAGTACCTGCAGGAAGAGAAAGAAATATCGATTCCCAGAGTAGTGGCGATCGAAATGGGAAGAGCCTAAACCGCAGGCGTTACGGCGCATGCGGGGTTGTAGGAGCAGTTAAAGGAAATCAGCTAGGAACAGGAATTGTCTGGAAAGTCAATCCAAAGAGGGTGAAAGGCCCGTACTGGTAACGGGGCTGATTCAGGACTGCCACCTGAGTAGGGCGGGACACGTGGAATCCTGTCTGAATCTGCGACGACCATGTCGCAAGGCTAAATACGACCAGAAGACCGATAGTGAACCAGTACCGTGAGGGAAAGGTGGGAAGCACCCCGAACAGGGGAGTGAAATAGACCCTGAAACCGTTCGTTTACAAGCGGTCGGAGCTGCATTAGCAGCGACGGCGTGCCTTTTGCATAATGAGCCTACGAGTTGCATCTGTCCGGCAAGGTTAAGTCCTTCAGGGATGTGAGCCGAAGCGAGAGCGAGTCTTAATAGGGCGCTTAAGTCGGGCGGAGCAGACGCGAAACCTAGTGATCTACCCATGGCCAGGGTGAAGTGACGGTAACACGTCATGGAGGCCCGAACCGGTTTACGTTGAAAAGTGCTCGGATGAGCTGTGGGTAGGAGTGAAAGGCCAATCAAACTGGGAGATAGCTCGTACTCCCCGAAATGTCTTTAGGGACAGCCTCGGTTGTGACTGTGTGAGGTAGAGCGACTGATAGGAAGAGAGGGCTTCGCCGCCTATCAATTCCTGCCAAACTCCGAATGCGCACAGTTTAGAGACCGGGAGTGAGTCGTCGGGTGCTAATATCCGTCGGCAAAAGGGTAAGAGCCCAGACCTTCAGCTAAGGCCCCCAAGCGCAGTTTAAGTTGAGACAGAACGAGGTGACATCGCAGTGACAGCTAGGATGTTAGCTTGGAAGCAGCTATTCATTCAAAGAGTGCGTAACAGCTCACTAGTCGAGCGATGACGCGTGGATGATGAGCGGGCATCAAGACTGCCGCCGAAGCTAAGGACGCGTGAATTTTTCATGCGTGGTAGGGGAGCATTGCGGACAGCGTAGAAGGTGTATCGTGAGATATGCTGGAGCGTCCGGAAAAGAAAATGTAGGCATAAGTAACGACAATGAATGTAGAACCATTCACACCGAAAACCCCAGGTTTCCTGAACAACGTTAAACGGATCAGGGTAAGTCGGGACCTAAGTCGAAGCCGAGAGGCGCAGACGATGGAAGACCGGTTAATATTCCGGTACTCACCATACAGGAGAGGTCAAGACCAGGGAGTGACACCGCCGCCGTCCGACGGAATGGACGGTTGAAGCAGTTAGACGAGAGTTGAGTTGTGACAGAACGGAGCGTCTTCGGACAATCCGACAGCGCGGGTAATCAGACCTGCAAGAAAATTGACTGATCGCTAAGCGTATGGCGACCCGTACCGTAAACCGACACAGGTGGGAGAGGAGAGAATCCTAAGGTGCTCGAGTGAATCATGGCTAAGGAACTAGGCAAATTGACCGCGTAACTTCGGGAGAAGCGGACCCTGGCGGAAGTCAGGGCGCAGAGAAATGGCCCAGGCGACTGTTTACCAAAAACACATGGCTATGCGAAATCGTTAAGATGACGAATATGGCCTGACACCTGCCCGGTGCTGGAAGGTTAAGAGGGGGGCTTAGCGCAAGCGAAGGTCTGAATCGAAGCCCCAGTAAACGGCGGCCGTAACTATAACGGTCCTAAGGTAGCGAAATTCCTTGTCGGGTAAGTTCCGACCTGCACGAATGGTGTAACGATCTGGGCACTGTCTCAGCCATGAGCTCGGTGAAATTGTAGTAACGGTGAAGATGCCGTTTACCCGCAACGGGACGGAAAGACCCCGTGAACCTTCACTACAGCTTAACATTGACCTTGGACACTTGATGTGTAGGATAGGTGGGAGACAGCGAGGCGCGGGCGCCAGTCCACGCGGAGTCGCCCTTGAAATACCACCCTTCGATTGTCCGAGGCCTAACCCGCGGGCTGCGGGGACCATGTTTGGCGGGTAGTTTGACTGGGGTGGTCGCCTCCAAAAGAGTAACGGAGGCTTTCAAAGGTGCCCTCAGCACGCTTGGTAACCGTGCGTTGAGTGCAATAGCATAAGGGCGCTTGACTGCGAGACAAACAAGTCGAACAGGCAGGAAACTGGGATATAGTGATCCGGTGGTTCCGCATGGAAGGGCCATCGCTCAAAGGATAAAAGGTACTCCGGGGATAACAGGCTGATCACTCCCAAGAGCTCATATCGACGGAGTGGTTTGGCACCTCGATGTCGGCTCGTCACATCCTGGGGCTGGAGAAGGTCCCAAGGGTTCGGCTGTTCGCCGATTAAAGTGGCACGCGAGCTGGGTTCAGAACGTCGCGAGACAGTTCGGTCCCTATCTGTTGTGGGCGCAGAAGCTTGAGAGGACCTGACTCTAGTACGAGAGGACCGAGTTGGACGGACCGCTAGTGCACCTGTTGTGGCGCCAGCCGCACCGCAGGGTAGCTATGTCCGGACGAGATAAGTGCTGAAAGCATCTAAGTACGAAACTCGCCTCAAGATGAGGCT